>NZ_JAARML010000001.1:2124459-2427954 GCF_011759375.1 Paraflavitalea devenefica
CATTGCCTTTCCAACCCAATGTCCGGTCCCGCTTTAATTTAATGTCAATAATTGCCTTATGCTCAGCATCATATTGTGCGGAGGGATTCGCAATCACTTCCACCGATTCTATCATATCGGGTGACAGGCTCGTCAGGTAATTTTGTAATTCTTCCGGGCTCATGGGCACCGCTTTGCCGTCAACAAATACGGCCGGCGTAATCCTCCCCGACAATAGGAGCGCACCATCGCCGCTCACTTCCAGGCCGGGTATCTTTCTAAATACATCAAGGGCATTCGTCGCTGTTTTAAAAAAACGGTTGCCGGCCACGTTAAGCACTAGCCTGTCTGCCATACGCTGAATAGCAGGTTTTCCACCGGTCACTACTACCTCATTCAGCAAGCCGGGGTCAGTAGTCATGGGTATATTACCCAGGTCCAACATGTCCTGAACAGCATTTGCCACCAAAACCTCTCTATACAATTCCTGGTGTCCCAGGGAAGAAAGCAACAGGAGGTATTTTCCGTTTAGGATATTGCGTAGTTCAAAAACGCCGGTAGAATCGGTTACCTGTTCCTTAACGGGGATTGAATCCCGGGAGGAAAGCAGGCGTACAGTAACAAAGCCTATCCCCTGGCTATTTTTACCATCTACAACCTTTCCTTTAACAGCTATTTGTGCCTGGGATGCTATATGAGCGCCCAGGAGCAGGCTAAAAATAAGACAGGACCTTACCAGCATTTGCAACATTTTTCGCAAACCTAATAAGGGGGCAAACTAGGAAGGTACCACATTGTAAATCCGGCGTACGGATTTATAAAACCGTACGATTTATAATAGCGGAATGCAGGAAATCAGTTCTTTACTTAGTATTATTTTTCTCCATGCTTTCCTTGAAAAGAGCGGGTGTGGTATCTGTCACCTTCTTAAAAGCAGTATAAAAAGTGGATTTGGAGTTGTAACCTACTTCGTACCCGATCGCTTCCAGGGTAAGGCGGTCATCAGTAGTGATCAGTTTACAGGCTTCCCTGATCCGGTATTCATTAATATAGGTCGAAAAACTTTTACCCAGGTTCTCATTCAGCAGTTGCGACAATTGGTGGGTGGAGATATTGATCTTTTGGGCCAGGTCGCTTAGTTTGAGGTTGGGGTCCTTGTACAGGTCCTTATCCACAATAGCCTTTTCCAGGTTTTCTATCCATGCCAGGGCATCGCTTTCGGCTATCTTTCTTTTTTCAGGTTTCCCGGGCTGTTCTGCTTCAGGTACCTGCAATATCCTTTCCATCCTGGCGCCATATAAATAAAAGGAAACAGTAAGATATAACATAAAAGAAAATAAAACTGCCCCGCTGATATACAGGCAGATGCCCAGTACGGCCACTCCGCATAAGGCCAGCAGATAGGAAAGGAAAAAAATGAAGTTACTCAGGAATATCAATAGCCAGAAGACTTCCCTTTTCTTCAGGCTGGATGGCTGTGTAAAAAGCGTTTTTAAAAGCCCCTTCAGTAAAAATCCCGTAGCGATCACATACAGCGTCCATTGCCCATAAATAACATAAGCTATAATACGGTTCCAGGCCAAAGGAAAAGTTTGGTAAGGAATGAGAATACCCACCACCACTAAAACACCCAACAAAATACCCCAGGTCCATTTCCACGAAGCTGGCGGCCGGGTAACTTGCAGCAGTGCCGACCGCGTAAAATAATACAGCGCAGGGCCGATCAGGAAACAGGCCGACAAACCTATCTGCAAATAGATATAGGGTACCAATTCGTGATTGAAAAATAAAAAAACAGACTTGGCTACCCGCAAACTGATGGCCAGCAACAGTACACCCAGCAGGAGGGTAGTGAGTGACCTTATCCTTTTGCTTACAAAAAGATAAATGCTCAGCACAAAGCCATTAAAAGCCCCTAACAAACTAATAAAAAACAATATTTGCTGACCAATGCTCATGGATACCTGTAAAAAGGGTGACAGAGGGGGAAAAATTAAGACAAATTACGCGGAATAAACCCTGTTATTCCTAAAATTTGCATCTATGAGAAAGATCCTCCTCCTTCTTTTATTGACAGGTGCACTATATGCACATGCCTAACAGCAATATACCACAGAAAAAGATATTCCTTACTATGCAGATTCAGTCAATAAAAGAAGTGCATACCATCCCAAAAAAATACTGGAAAAGAAATAGATCCCCGCGAAATAAACGGATTGGCTATATATTGAGCGCTACGCGTCGTCCCGTTGCGGCAGCTTTATAAATGGCCTCAATAATGACCAGGTCACGACGGCCTATTTCACCCGGTATGGGCGACTCGCGGTTGGATAATACACACCTGGCAAAATCGTCCATTTGTAAAGCTTGCTGATTGGGTGGTGTAAAGCTCAGCGGTCCGCGACTGGTTTCCACCACCATGCCCCGGTAAGTAAAGGCATGTTCCTTAAATTCAATCCAGCCCTTGGCGGAAGCCGCTTTGAAGCGATCGCAATTATGCTGATAACTTGTTTGTGCCGTGCAGATAGCTCCTCCGGGAAATTCCATCGTCCAGCTCATTCCCTGTTCCACATCAACAAACAGATCTGGTCGGGTGGTAGGATGTGCGATCGCCGTTACTGCGAGGGGAGCTGCGCCATTGGCTGCCATACACGCTCCCTGAATAATATAAATACCCAGGTCCATAATAGGTCCGCCGCCTGCCAGCTTTTTATCGGCACGCCATACTTTCGTGCTCATCACAAAACCACGGTCGCCTGTCATATTGGTGATCGGGCCAAAGCCCTGTTCTTTTGCCAGCCGCATCAATTCCTGATGATAAGGATCAAAATGGAGCCGGTATCCTACAGAAAGCTTCACCTTGGCAGCCCGGCAGGCAGCTATGATGCTATCGCATTCTGCCACCGTATTGGCCATCGGTTTTTCGCAGATAACATGTTTGCCTGCCTGTGCGGCGGCAATGGCATGTGCTGCATGCAGGCCGTTGGGCGTAACAACATATACAATATCTATATCAGGATTGCTGGCCAGTTGGGCCATCGTATCATAACTATATATGTTTTTAACAGGAAATCCATAATCTTTTGCCCATTGTTCTCCTTTTTCCTTTGAGCCGGTGACTACTCCCATCAGCCGGCAGAACTTTGTTTCGCGCAAAGCCGGTCCCAATTGCCGGGTACTGTATTTGCCCAGTCCCACTAGGGCTACACCCAGTTTGCGGTCTTGCCGCTCACCGGCATAAAGACCCAACGGACCGGCTATGACTGCTGTTGCTGTACCGGCTGATAGCTGTGAAAGAAATGAACGGCGGCTGATTATTTTTTTCATAACAGATGGGTTATATGGCAAACCAATTTAACCCATTAGGACTTAGGCATAGTAACCACAGATAGCTGTTTATGAACTGATTTTGGCAAGAAGAAGTTCTGTATACATTTACATACACCATATTTCTCCGGCCCGTACGGTAATATAAATGGTATCACCAATTGTAAAATCATCATCCGCTGTCTTCACAAACAGCTTATGCTTTCCAACCATCACCGTCAGTTCGTAATAACTGCCATAATAAAGTACTGCTTTTACAATAGCTGCCGCACCCTGGTCCTGCGTGGAAGAAACAACCAGGTCTTCAGGCCGTAGAAAAAGATGGGCGGAATGTTTCATGGAAATAGCCGGGCCCAGGAGTATCGTTGCCAGGGAATGGTTCAGCAGGTTATAATTGCCAAATAGGCCGGCTACATATTCATTCGTGGGTTGCTGATAGATCTCTTGTGGTGTTCCCGATTGTATAACTGCGCCATCTTTCATCACCAGTATCAGGTCGGCCCAGGAAAGTGTATCGAGGGGATCGTGTGATACCATCATACAACTGATCCTGAGTTTAGCGCCAATATCCCGGATAATCGTTTTGAGCAATTGCTTATGCACCATATCTGTATTGGAGAAAGGCTCATCCAGTAATAACAGCCGTGGGGAAGTGATCAGTAGCTTGGCCAGTGCGATCCGTTGCTTTTCGCCGCCGGATAATTGATTCGTTCTTCTTTTAAGCAGGTGATTGATCTGGCATACTTCATACAAAGCGGCGGCCGCTTCATCGGATAGCAGGTTGGCATATTCCAGTACCTGCTCTACCCGCAAATTATTGGGCAGTTCAAAATGTTGGGAAAGGTATACAATACCCGGATGTCCGGGTATCAGCTTATCTGCAGGTCCCAGGATCTTCTTTCCCTCAAACAATACTTGTCCGGCATCAGATTCCACCAGGCCCGCAATGATCTTCAGTAAGGTGCTTTTACCGGAACCTGTTTCTCCTGCAATGGCTATCTGCTGAAACTTTTCCTGTAGGAAGCTGATCTGCTTTAATTCAAAACCCCGCTCGTCTTTTTTGGAAATACCGGATACTTCTAATAGGTGCATGTCATAAAAGGGAGTGTTGCTCCCGGTTGTCAAAAATAACTATAAGAGATGACAAGTACCTGGCAGTTATCTTGCCGATAATTGAACTTTCTTACCGGTGCGTGCCGATTCTTTGGCAGCTTCGAGGATCTTCACCACGGTAAGATTATTGGGCAATGCATAGAGGCCATCCGGCGCTACTTTAATTTTTCCGTGTATTACATCGGCCAGGTATTTGAAAGGATCTTCATATACTGGAATATCTTGAGCAGTTACCTGCCGGGTCATAACCTGGGAGCCTTGTCTTACGACTAGTGTTTTGCTGTCGGGCGCAAAAATATAGCCTTTGTCGCCATACACTTCCATATCCTTACGGTTATAGGGCCAGTTCCAGGACGCCTGTATAATGCATTGTGCGTCGGGGTAATCCACAATAATCGTAGCGTCATCCTCCACTTTAGGATAGATCTGAGGTTTGTATTGGCGGGTAACCGCCGTTACCGCAATGGGCTCCTGTCCTTTCATAAGATGTGTCATCAGATTGGCGCCATAGCAACCAAAATCCACCAGGGCGCCACCGCCATTCAATATAGGATCGGTAAGCCAGGCAAGGAATTCAGGGCCGCAGCCTATCTCTTTGGGACCTGAATGGCCGTCATGGATCACTGCTTTGCGGATGCGTCCCGTATAATTGCTGTCCAGTGCCAGTTGGAAAGTTTTGGCTACGGAAGGATACCAGCTTGTTTCATAATTGGTGAGCAGGTAAATATGATACTTGCGGGCCAGCGAGTCCATGCGGCGGGCATGCGCCATGCTCACCGCCAGTGGCTTTTCCACCATCACATGTATGCCTCTTGGTGCACAGGCTTCCACTACTTCCAGGTGACTATAAATAGAACCAAAAGCAAGTACAGCTTCCGGTTTTACGGCATCGAGCATCTTGCCGAGGTCAGTATAAATAATGGCAGGGGAGAAGCCATATCTTTTGGCCTGACGATTGGCCAGGGCCGTATCTTTCTCATACACACCAGCAAGCTGTATTTGCGCTTTGTCTTTATAGCCCAGTATCCAGGTAGCATGTCCATGATCTGTTCCTGCTACGGCTACCTTCAGCGGTTGTGCCATAGTGGCGAAGCAACAGCTTACCAATAAAAAAAGGAGGAGGATTCGCATGCCTAAATATAAGATGTTTTTTAGCGATGGAGTGGGGAACCGGATACTCATTAAATTAAAAGTGCTGTTCATTAACCGGCCTTTCGCTTCCGTTAAGTGAGGTGTAAAAGCCTGTGCACTACCCATAATAATGGGTAATGCATGGGCTTCCTGTTTTCTTTACCCGTTCAAAGCTGCCAAAGCCTGGGCAGGTGAAGAGAGATACAATTTATAAAGATCGGCGGTGCCGCCTACATGGATTTCATATTCATCCTTTTGGAAGGCATCAATAAAGGCGTCTGCTACTGCGGAAGGAGGAATACCTTTACTGCCGCCAATATCCTGGGAGAAATCAGTATTTACCAGCGGAGGCATCAGCTCAAACACCTTTACATTACTCTTTTTAGCCAGCTCAATGCGCAATGACTGGGAATAAGAGTGCAGGGCTGCCTTGCTGGCGCTGTAAGACGACAGGATATGATTGGGTGCAAACGCCACGATGGAAGTGACATTCACAATAGCTGCCGTCGGTTGTTGTTGCAACAGGGGAAGCAGTTGTTCATTCAATCGGGCAACAGACAAATAATTGGTATGGAATTCTTCAGAAGCTTTGCTATAAGAATCTACCCCTTTTTCCGACAGGGAATATACAAAAGCCCGGCCCGCATTATTGATCACTACATTCAGTTGGGGAAAGTCTTTCTGTAATCTTGCTACCAGTTCATGCACATCCTTTTCATCGGCTACATCCGATACAATGCCTGTTACATTAGTTAATTGTGCTACTGCCTTTTCCAGGCGCTCTTTATTCCGGCCGGTAATAATAACATGGTTGCCATGTTCTGTCAGTTGTTTCGCTATAGCGAAGCCGATACCGGCACTGCCGCCGGTGATCAATACGGTGTTGTTACTAAGTTTCATTTTGTTATCTTTTTTAATTTGGTGTATATAATTATATACCGATCGGTATATGTAGGGTCAAAAAAAATGAGCTCAGGGAGCGGATATATTGTTCACCACGTCTTTTACGGTTTCCAGTACCATGTCCAGGTAAGCCGGTTTATGCGTTGTTTTACCCAGCAACAGGCCACCTTCTACCAGGGCCATGATGGTGAGGGCTGTTTTTTCTGCATTGGTATCTTTCCTGAACTCTTTGGCAGCGATACCGTCATTAATAATGGTTTCCAGGTCTTTCTTCATATCCGTAATTGCCCGGGCTACCTTTTTCCGCAGTGGCTCAAAAGTATCATCGGCTTCTGTCCCGGCATTCAGCAGGGGGCAGCCTCCTTCAATAAAAGGCTGCTTTTGGGTGCTGCAGAAAAGATTGGCGAAGACCAGCAGCTTCTCCTTATTCGTCTTTGCTTTGCTCAGTTGTTCGGCTATTATCTTATCCCGGCGTTCCAGGGTGTAATCAAATACGGCCAGCGCTACCTCTTCTTTATTCTCAAAATTGCCATAAATGCTGCCTTTGGTAAGTTGGGTAGCGGCTGTAAGGTCAGACATGGAAGTGCCCGCATACCCCTTGGTATTGAATATGCCGGCAGTGGTCTCAATAATGAACCGGCGGGTCTCTTCTGATCTTGGTGTGAACTTCATATTGCAAATATACCGATCGGTATATGGTGCGGCCAAATATTCCGGGCCCTATTTTTAAAAAGAATTGTTAAGATGTGGTGGCTATCACTTTGCGTAAGTCTTCGGCCAGTAAGCTGGTTATCGTACCAGGGACGCCTGTACCGATTGGCTGCCCGTCTACTTTCACCACCGGCAGGATATTTTTAGTAGTGCTGGTAATAAATACTTCTTTGGCCTGGTAAAGGTCCTGCAGCGTAATGCTTTTTTCTTCCGTAGTAAAGCGGCTGGCTGCCAATGCCAGTACCTGCTTGCGGATAACGCCTTTAAGAATATGATGTCCCGGGGTTATTACCTTATCATCAGCAGTAACAATAAAAACATTGGAACGCGGGCATTCTGAAATAACATTATGTTGATGATACAGCACGTCGTGCGCCTGCTGCTGTTGTACAAATGATTGTAACCACACGGCCATCAGGTAATCAATGCTCTTGGCCGCAGGCAGTTGCCGCTGATGCGCATAAGTGGCAAGATGAATGCCGGTGGCATGCAGTCCCTGGTTCGCAGGAAGGGGTTGCTGGGTGATCACCAGGTTGGGAGTAGCCAATGTATAACCATCTGTTGAATAGCCGCCGGTGAGGGTAATACGGATACCTGAATCCGGCAGGTGGTTCCTTTCCATTAATTGCCGGAACAGGCCTTTAAGCGCATCCCGTGTATAATGCACGGGCAGTTGCAGGATCGCTGCCGACTGGTAAAACCGGTCGAGGTGATCTTCCAGGAAAACAGGCCTACCATGCAGGGTTTTAAAGAAATCGAAAATGCCATATCCTCTTTGTATGGAAAGATCATTCACCCGCAGGGTAGCTTGCTCAGCGGGCAGTAACTCATTATTGACAATAGTGTACATCATTATTGCTGAAGGCGGTTATATTTTCTTAATATGGGCAGTACCTTATCCATCGGTAATGCTTCTACAGCATGGCCTTTGTAGCCGGTGGTAAAAGTAGCGGTGAGCAGGGAATTAATAATGGCTTCCTCTGTAGCTTCAATAGCTGCCATAAAGAGCGGCGATAGTTCGTCATTGTGCAGCAGGCTCACCCGTTGTAAGGGTTGTTTATAATTGTGCGGCACACGGATGGAGTCGGCAGTGGAAAAAGCGATCACATAATCGCCACTGCCATTGGAAGCGATGCCGCCGGTTTTGGCCAGGCCCATAAAAGCCCGCTTGGCCAGTCGCTGCAGGTTGCGTGCATCTAGGGGAGCATTGGTGGCCACTACCATCATGCAGGAACCGTCCACATTATTCAGCAACTGGTTGCTGAAAGAAAATTTACCCAGTTCTTCCCCTATGGGAGCGCCATCAATTTGAAGCACACCCCCAAAATTGGTTTGTACCAGCACCCCCACAGTATAACCGCCCAGGCTGGCGGGTAAAGCGCGGGAAGCGGTTCCAATACCGCCCTTGAATCCAAAGCATACAGTACCTGTACCGGCCCCTATACAGCCTTCTTTAACCGCACCTGTACTGGCCTGATGTATCGCAGCGCGTACATCGTTCTTAGAAACATGCTGACCGCGTATATCGTTCAGCCAGCCATCATTGGTTTCACCTACCACGGCATTCACCGACTGAACATTTTCATTGCCTTTTTGCTGCAGGGTATACTCAATCACTGCATTCATGGCAGTGGCTACGCTCAATGTATTCGTCAGGATAACAGGTGTTTCGAGATTGCCCAATTCCTGCACCTGTGTGGTGCCTGCCAGTTTGCCAAACCCATTACCGGTGTATATGGCTGCCGGTACCTTCTGCTGAAAAATATTGCCGTCATAAGGAAGGATGGCGGTTACGCCCGTTCGGATGGAATCACCTTTGATAAGAGTGGTATGTCCTACCTTTATGCCAGGCACATCTGTAATGGCATTCCATTGGCCGGGCTTCATAACGCCAATGTGGATGCCATAATCACGGGCCCGTTTTTGTGCATGGCTGGTGAATATGCAGCATATAAGAACGGTAACTGGTAGCAGGAACTTTAGCATAGATAAGAAATGATAAAAGTAAAATTAGGGAAAAGGTCAGTGATACCGCTTTATACAAAGGCAGCCTGGTAAACATACATAATTTAAACTGAGTCATCATGAAATTCGCTATTGATAATAAACAGGACACTAACATCTGCGCCACCTGCGGCACCCGGTATGCTACGGCCAAACAGGCCGGTGATGGTTGTACTATCTGTAATGATGACCGGCAATATGTGCTGGAAAGCGGCCAGCACTGGACCAGCTATGAAGCAATTGCCGGTAGCCATACTATCCTGATTATCGAAAGGGATAAAGACCTCCATGACCTGCGGCTGGTGCCTGCTTTTGCTATAACACAGCGGACGTTCCTAGTACAATCGCCTGGAGGCAATATCCTGTGGGATTGCCTTCCCTTCGTAGATGAGCCAACAGCCATTTTCATTCAATCCAGGGGAGGATTAAAAGCCATTGCCATCTCCCATCCCCATTACTATAGTTTGATGGTCGCCTGGGCAAAGATCTTTGATTGTCCCATCTACCTGCATGAAGCCGACCAGCAATGGATCATGGATAAGCATGATCATATAGCATTGTGGAGTGGTAATCAAAAGCAACTATGGGATGGGATGAGCCTGGTGCATACGCCTGGCCATTTCCCGGGAAGTATCGTATTACATATGCCGCATCATGGCGCGCAGGGTACCTTGCTTACCGGCGATAGCATCTTTGTAAGCCGGGATAGAAAACAGGTAGGTTTCATGTACAGCTTTCCCAATTACGTTCCCATGCCGTCCGCCGATGTGCGTATCATTCATGAGCGGTTAGCTCCACTGGCATTTGACAGCATGTTCAGTGCATTCGACGGCCTTAATGTCTATACAGGAGCAAAAGAAATATTTACGAAGTCGGTAAAACGCTACCTGGAGATAATAGGAAGTAATGCCTCGTGAAGCCTATTGCTGTTTTTTTATATCCTCTCGGTGAGGGTCAGGCTGAAAATATTTTGAGACTAACCTCGTGGTATTTCTAATAGCCGTACTGTCTGTCATGGCAATCGCTTCACCTTTGCAATTGGTAAAGTATACATAATTACCCCGGTCGTAAAACCGGTATACCTTACAGCCATCGTGCTCAAAAAGATATTCCACCGTATACGTAACGTTGTTTTGTGAAGGTTCTTTGGAAAGTGGCCGTGCTATTGTACACGATGCAAAGGCCAGGATGGCAATAAATGGTAAAAACTTTTGCATAGACAGGGTTTCCCTAAAAATAAACGGTATGGTCATACTGAAGCGTTAAAATGCGATTTTTGACTTTTTATTAAGGTTGGTAACTGCGCGGAGATAACTGCCGTATTTCCAAAGAAGAGGTACTGAAGCTAACCGGTGATTGATGCGTACAAAAAGCCGTTGAAACACGCTTTTTTCATATCAGGAAAAGGGTTTATATTGGGTTGGGTTGCGGTCAATTATACCCTTTTCTCTTTCATGCCTAAAATATGCATCAATGATCCGCATTTATCGCTCAGATACAATACCGCCTTCCTTGCAGCCATATAAGGTAGCTTCGCTTATGAAAGAGTTGGAAAATTTTTATGAGCAATCATCTTCTACTATAAAAAGACAAAAGAGGTTCGATTTTAATGCATGGCCTATCCAGGGTGCCAAACAGCAGTTGGCTAAAGAATTCAATTACAAATGCGCTTATTGTGAATCCCTTATTAATGGAGTTGGTAGCACCGATTTGGAGAATTTTCGGCCAATGAGCGCAAAAGGGGCCAATAATGAGTTTTCTCCTGATCATTATTGGTGGCTATGTTATGAATGGAAGAATATATTCTATTGTTGCCAAGCATGCAATCGCGCTAAGTCCAATTGGTTCCCTGTAGAAGGGAAGCGGGCTCCGGTAAAAATGTCTTATAATGAGATTGTTAAAACGGAAAGAAACCTATTAATAGATCCCTGCAATGAAGATCCGCAGGATCATCTTGAATTTAATAATCTGGGTATCGCCATTCCGCTTAGTACGAAAGGCGATTGGACTATCAAAATATTGCAACTTAACCGGAAGACGTTGATAAAAGCGAGGGTTAATGTTATAGATTCCTTAGAAAAATACATTCAATCTTTAATAATTTTCCTTGATAAATCTTCTTCCGCTGAATGGGATTTTATTTACAAATCATGGGAGAGGGAAGTTGGAGATATATTCTATGACAATTCCCGAAGTCCTTATGTAGGAACTGCGCGTAATTGTCTGAAAAGAGTATTAAATGTATGTGGAAGTGAGACGACGAATACCTTTTTTAAGTTTATTCGTAGAACCTTGCCTAAAGGAGTTAAGTCTGAATTTTATAGAAAGTTTGGAGATGAAATAATGTTTGATCCTGTTGTAACAAACAAGGTAAGCGAAAAAAAGAATTTGGTTGTTGAGGAAATACATTTCACAAAAATTGAAGTACCAATAAATCGTCTCATAATAGATCGGATGGTAATCAACAATTTCAGGGTTATCGAAGACATGGAAATTATCTTCCCCCATACCCAGGCTGATACCAATTTTAGTAAAAATGTGAGCAATATTAATAGCAGCGGCAACAATAATTGGCTGATGCTGTTGGGAGAAAATGGGGTAGGGAAGAGTTCATTCCTGCAGGCCATTGTACTTTCCCTGATGGGTAGCAAATACCTCGATAAGCTGGATATTAGGGCAAAGGATATTCTCAGACGCGGCGCTGAAAAAGGCTTCGTAAAAATATACACTACTGGCAGTGATGTTCCGATAGGCATTGAGTTCTCCAAACGAAGCGCTAAGATCATGTCCACGCATACCACTCCACAAGGCTACCTGCTGGCCTACGGTTCTACCCGGTTGTTGGTCGGTAAGAAGCTAAAACCCGAACCCAATGCTGTCACCCGAAATATCAGGGCCATGAACCTGTTCGATCCCTCCTATGCCCTCTATGGCAATCAATGGCTGGTATCCTTATACAAAACAAACCGTGAACAATTTGACTATGCCGCCCGCGCCATTATGGATATATTATCGGAGGAACTCGATGACCCGGAAGCCATGTTGAAGGTGGAAAAAGGCGAGGTGATTGTAACGCATACTCACCGGCCTCCCGATAAAATGAAGGAATTGAGCGATGGCTATAAATCCATTATTGCTACCGCCTGCGATATGATGAGCCTCCTGCTGCGTGCCGGCACCATGGAGAGTGCGGAAGGATTGGTAGTAATTGATGAAATAGGCACCCACCTGCATCCCCGCTGGTGCATGCGGGTGGTAGAAAGCTTCCGTAAAACATTTCCACACATGCAGTTCATTGCTACTACCCATGACCCTCTCTGTCTGCGTGGACTACAAAAAAATGAAGTGGTCATTTTCCGGAAAGACAAGGAAGCCCATAAGATATCTGCCATTACTGATCTTCCTGATCCTTCCAGGATGCGGGTTGACCAGTTGCTGACCTCCGAGTTCTTTGGCCTGAATAGTGTGATCGATCCTGCGGAGGAAAAAATGCTGAATGAATATCATTACCTGTTGAGTAGGGCGCGTCCTACCAGCAAACAGAAGAAGCGTATAGGGGAGCTGGAAACCGCTCTTAAACCTTACCAGGAGTTGGGAAATACTTGGAGGGAAGAGCTGTTGTACAAAGCCGTTGATGAAGTTGTGGCCATGAACAAGCTTAAAATGCCTGGGCAATATAAAGGGGTGCAAAAATACGAGACCAATGAAACCTCCGAAGAGTTAATAGTTAATGATTCTGGTGCTGAGTACCGTATCAAAAGTGATGACTTTCGCAAGCAGGCCGAAGCGGAAGTCAGGGCGCGTATTCGCGAAGTGTGGGATAAAAACACTAAACAGTGATCCATGTAGACCGCCATACAATACCTGTACCGCAGGAACTTACAAATCCTATGGGGAAGGCCATGCTTGAAAAGGAGCAGGCAAAATTGCATTTCACTTCCGCCAGTAAAAATGAGAAGTTTGATTTCTGTGCTTACAATAGTGATGAAGTAAAAATTGCATTGAAAAAGTTGTTCAATGGGAAGTGTGCTTATTGTGAAAGCCCTATTTTAACGGTAACGGTTGGCGATATTGAACATTTCCGTCCGAAGGCTGCTATTGTAACCGACAAAAAGAAGATGCTCAAACCGGGCTACTACTGGCTGGCTGCAGACTGGGACAATCTTTTACTGTCCTGCAATAACTGTAACCGTAAAATCACACAGGAGGAGTTTGAAGGGGGGGCTTTTACCATGGGTAAGGCCAACCAATTCCCTATCGATGATGAACGTGCACGTTGCAAATCGCACACTGGAGATCTTGCTAAAGAAGAAAAAGTGCGTCTGCTGATCAACCCCTGTACAGAAGACCCGGAAGAGTATCTCGAATACCTTGATAATGGCGCCATTAAGGCAAAAAACCAACCTGACCGGTTTAAAATAAAAAAAGCAGAACAGTCTATCAGCGTGTATGCCTTGTTACGTGATCCACTTGTAAAGGAAAGGGCTAAGCTCGTAAAAGATATTCAATATCATATCTCAGTTCTGCTCTCTACCCGTGAAGAAATCGTGAAGGCCAAAAAGGCAGGTATCAAGCCGTGGGAAGACAGTTGTTATGAAAGGTTAATGCAGACATTGGATAAGCTGTCGCAATATATTGCACCCGACCAGCCTTATTCAGCAATCGCCAAACAGTTCATTCAACCTATCCTGCAAGAAAATGGATTGTATTGATCACCGATGGCATGGTTTTTTAATTACTGCCTGATAAATCTTACAACATGAAAGATTGGCTTCGGGCGCTGATCGCTGGTTACGGCGCCTGGAAATGGGGAGGTGGTTGCCTCGGTACCATTGCTGTATTCCTGCTCCTTTATTGGATCTTAGGCTGGGGAGGATGCTAAGTTTTTACCTTGTTGCCTCTATGCCTTGCTGCCTTGTTGCCTTCTTTCCGGTACCTTCGCGCCGATGGAATACACAACGGCACAGATTATTGAGCAAACCCGGAAATGGATCACCGATGTAGTGATAGCCTGCAACTTCTGTCCCTTTGCAGCCAGGGAAGTAAAACGCAACAGCATCCATTACCAGGTGGAAACAGGCGCCGGCATAGAAAATGGTTTAACAGTGCTCCTGCAGGAATGCAAACGACTGGATGAACAGCCGGACATTGAAACCATCCTGCTCATTTTCCCGAAGGCTTTTACTGATTTTAATGAATACCTCGATCTGGTTGGACTTGCTGAAAAACTCCTGAAGAAAAAGGGCTATGAAGGCGTTTACCAGGTGGCCAGCTTCCATCCCAATTATCGCTTTGCCGGTGCGCCGGCTGATGATCCGGCCAACTTTACCAACCGGTCTGTGTATCCCATGCTACATTTACTGCGGGAGGAAAGCATTGAGCAGGCGCTTAAACGTTATCCCGACCCGGACAGCATACCGCAGAACAACATTCATTTCGCCCGTAACAAAGGCATTACCTACATGAAAATGTTGCGCGATAGTTGCCTCAACATATCCTGACCATCCCCGTCATATACGCCTATCCCCAAAACCGGTGAGGTACTTCCTTCCTTTATGGTATTTCCAATCCATCACCGCATAGTTAGTTTCGTGTACTAACATACATGCTATGCGAAGAATATTAAAATGGACAGGCATTATTTTACTGATCATTATTGCCGGGCTTTACATAACTGTGGAAGCAAGGCAGGACCTGAAATTTGAAGCCCCTTATCCCGCTGTAAAGACCAGTATGGACAGTGCCGTTATCGCCCGCGGTAAAAAATTAGTATTTGGACCGGCGCATTGTGCTAACTGTCATGTGCCGGCAGCGATGGCAGCAGCAGTGCTCCGGGGAGAGGAAGTAGCATTGACAGGGGGCAATGAATTTGCATTGCCGATCGGTAAACTGTATTCCAAAAACCTTACCCCGCATGAAACAGGTATTGGGGGTATGACAGATGGAGAAATTGCACGTGCCCTGCGCTATGGTGTCAATGCCAAAGGCAACGCCTTATTGGATTTCATGCCTTTCCACAATACCAGCGATGATGACCTGGTAGCTATTATTTCCTACCTGCGCAGCCAGCCACCAGTAAAGAGCGAAGTGCCCAGACATGAATTCAATTTACTGGGAAAAGCAGTGAAAGCTTTCCTGATAAAGCCTGTCGGCCCGTCAGGCCCCGTATTGCAATCCATTCAACCAGATACTACGGCGGAATATGGTCAATATCTTGCCAATAGCGTAGCCAACTGCCGGGGCTGCCATACCAACCGCGACCTGATGACTGGTGCATTCACCGGTGAAGATTATGCCGGGGGATTAAAGTTTGAAATGCCCACCGATTCCGGTATGTATTCTTTAACAACGCCCAACCTTACACCCCATGAAACCGGTCGCATAAAAGGCTGGACACAGGAACAGTTCATTGAGCGGTTTCGTATTGGAGCTGTTATTAAGGAATCGCACATGCCCTGGGGTCCATTCAGCCGCATGAGTGATGATGAATTAAAGGCGATCTATAAATTTCTGCAAACAGTAAAGCCGGTAAAGAACATTGTACAGCCCGGGCTGGTGAAGGAAAAAGAATAGTCCCCTAATTATTTTCTACCGGAACAATAATGGAGAGTGCATGGGGCTCAATAGTGGCTTCCAGGTCATTGATCTTTCCCAGGTATTCTCCATCTACCTGGAAATGGGTTTTGTGGCGCGACCGCACACTCACAGAGCGGGTCTTAAACAATTCGGTTTTCACAGGGTCGTAGGGCTTGTGTGATAAAAACATCTTAAAGATCTCGCCCGGTGATATCTTTTTGATCACCACAATCTCAAACAAGCCGTCGTTCAGCTTTCCCTCCGGGTTGATCACAGCGCCTGTTCCATACCGGCTGGCATTGGCCAGTACGATCATCTGCGCTTGCCGGTTTACATAGGCATTGTCGGTCTCAATCTTTACCTGCATCTTCCGGTTGCGCCATAGCACCCGCCAGGCAGCTTTTATATAACTCCACATGCTGCGGCGTTTCATGGACTCAAACGTTTTGACCACAAAAGCATTGAAGCCAATGTCGGACAGGTGTATACACAACTCACCATTTACACGGATCGTATCTATTTTGGTAACAAGCCCTTCTGTAGCTACCCCCAATGCAGCGTTTATATCTAAAGGTATGCCCAGTTCCTTGGCCATCCCATTCGCAGAGCCGCCGGGTATGATTCCCAGCGGCAGGTCGGTACCTGCCACTACTTCCGCCACCATTTTTACTGTACCATCGCCGCCCACCGCTATCACCCGTTGGGCCTGGCTGGCATGGATTTTTTGTTTTACCTGTTCTGTGTTGCAATTTTCCGGTAACTCAAAAATATCAGCCGTATGTGGCGAATTGCTAAAATATTGCCGGATGATGGAGTGCCAGTCGGTATTATTCGTTCCCGACCGGTGGTTTACGATAAAGAGTAGTTTTATAGGACCCGGCGTCATCATACCCGGTACTATGCAAAAACATTACCACATTGAGGCAAAACACTTAATAACCCGCCAATGGGTACCGTACAGGTGAAAATATATCATGGATATGGGCACACGCACGACCTCGTGCTGTATGGCCATGTGTTTAAGAACAAAGCCGTTGTAAGAAAACAGTACACCAGCCGGGTATGGCTCAACATTATACACCTGTTGCGTCTTTTTTGGGTAAAACCCTTTCCCCGGGCCCGGGTGCGGTTGTATTGGAAGGGAGGTTATATTAACACCTTAACGGAAGATGATGGTTTCTTTAAATTTGAATGGCAGTCCCAACATGAAATAAAAGCAGGCTGGCATGGGGTAAGGGTTGATTATATGGATAGGAAAGGTAACGCAGTTGCCACGGGTGAGGGAAAGATATATGTACCACATTCCACCCAGTATGCGTTCATCTCCGATATTGATGATACCGTAATGGTTTCCTATTCAGCTACCAAATTCAGGCGGCTGCGGGAACTGCTGATCAGGAATCCACGTACCCGGCAGCAGTTTGCCAAAGTGGCCGACTGGTACCAGCACCTGGCCATTGCCCAGGCAAATGTTACAACACCCAATCCCTTCTTTTATGTATCCAGCAGTGAGTGGAACTTATATAATTACCTGGTGGAGTTCTTTCGTTACAATAAACTGCCGGAAGGGACCTTCTTATTGAACCAGGTAAAAAGATGGTACGAGTTATTCAGGACCGGTAAAACAAAACATGCCGGTAAATTATTGCGGATAGCCCGCATAATGGAGGTATTTCCCAAACAACAGTTTGTATTGATAGGCGATAATTCACAACATGACCCTGATATCTATACCTCCATTGCCACCAAATACCCGAAAAAGATATTTGCTATTTATATCCGTAATGTGAGGCCTGAAAAGGAGGCGGCCACCCGGCAAACCTTAGCAACAGCAGAAGCAGCCGGCATTCATACCTTTTTATTTACTGGTAGCGATGAGGCCCGTGAACATGGACGGACCATTGGATTGATAGAGGCTTAGGGTGGGTCGCCTTCCCAAAGGCGGCTCACCCTAAGCCTAATTTTGTCCTATTCTCTCTTTGATCTCATCCGAAGCACTGCCCGTTCTGCGGGTAGCGCCTTTCAGGGGCTTACCAAAGCGCCAGCTAAAAGCCAGTGTCGCCACCCGGCTATCGCGGGTGAGCTTAAAATATTCTGTTGCGCCCTGAAAGCTTGTCCATCCCGCCATGGCCTGTGTGTAGAAAATATCGCGGATGCTGAGTTTAAGGCTTGCTTTGTTCTTCATAATCTGTTTGGCTACGCCCGCCGCTAACTGTCCGGTAGGGTCCAGCACTTCCTGCAGGTCATTCTGTGCACGGGTAATATAAAAACCGGAGAGTTCGGCAGACCATCCCTTTTTAAAACGGAACTGGTTACTGATATTCATACTCAGTTGCGTGATGGTAGCCGACAACGCGTTTACTACTACGCCTTCTATCTTTTTACGGTTGAGGTTGGCCTGCAGGGATGCCGACCACCAGGAAGTGGGAGCAAGCTGGGCGCTTACAGACAGGCCCACATTCGTCATCCTGCCCAGATTGCCTTCTGTATAAATGATCAACCCATTGGTATCAGAAAGAAATATCTGGGAGAAATAATCATTGGTAACGCTGTAGGACAAGGTAGTGATCAGTGTTTCCTTATACAGGTGGCTGAACTCGAAATTCCAGGTATACTGGGGACGGAAATAGGGATTGCCCGTTTGATATGTGTACTTGTTGATCAGGAATACAAATGGGTTCAGCTTTTGAAAAGCCGGCCTGTCAATACGCCTGCCGACGCTGAAGCTAAAAGTATGGGAGCTATCCGCCTGGAAGCTGGCAAAACCAGTGGGAAATAAACTGCTGTATTGCCTGGAAAAGGAAGAGTCTTTCCGGAAAGTATTGCCCAGTTGGTCAGCATCATAAGCCGTATGCTCAAAACGAAGGCCACCCTGTAAAGTCCAGCGTGATACCTGCTGCTGTGCATTCACATACAAAGCATGGATCGTTTCGGCATACAGGAAATGGTTCGTTTTATCGTAGTCGGGCTTCCATACATTACTTTCCAAATATTCATAGTCGGCCAGGTTATCCGTTTTCACATGCGATGTTTTCCAGCCCGTTTCCAGCTTCAGTTGTTTACCGATCAGTTGGGTATAATCAGCTTTGGCGGAAAAAATGCGCAGGGCAGAAGGCAGGTTGCCCCTTAACCCATCTGTATAATTCGTATTGCCGGTAAGTGTATTCAGGTAATACTGGCTGTTGTCAAGCTGATAGTCAAGATAGTCAATATCAGCGGACAGTTCCTTGTTCTCACTGAAGGTATGCCGGGCACTCACCGTGAAGCCGGCATTTTTCCAGCGGCTTTTATTATTACTGCTGGTGCGGATCACAGAATCCACCGTCTCATCCTTGCTCATCCACTCCCCGTAATTATTGCTGATCGTTTTACGGGAAGAGTGAAGACCGGTGACAGATACACCCAGCGTGGTTTTCCTGCTCAGGGAATAATCAACACCCACTTTCAGGTTATGGTTGCGCAGGGGACTGGTGATATAAGTGGGTTGTTCAAAACGGTTCGTGACCGTCTTATTGTCGTCTGCGTAATACCAGCGATAGGCGTATATATCTGTAAAGTATTGTGAGATATTATTGCTGTACGTGAGGTACAGGTTATAGTTGCCGTTGCGGTAATTCAGCAGCAGGCTGTTGTTGTTTTTATAATAACGCCCTTGTCCGTAGGCGAGGTTAAGATTGCCGTTAAAGCCCTTTACTTTATTCTTTTTGGTTTTGATATTAATAATACCAGCATTGCCTGCTGCATCATATTTAGAAGAAGGGTTTGTCATGATCTCTATCAGTTCAACCTGCGAAGCGCTTAATCCACCGAGGTAATTGGCCAGGTCAGTGGCCGAAAGATAGCTGGGCTTGCCATCCATCAGGATCAGCACATTCTGTTTGCCTTTCAGGCTGATCGTGCCATTGCGGTCAACCGTTACGCCGGGCGATTTCTCCAGTACCTCCAATGCGGTAGCGCCTACATTGGTTACAGCCGCATCTACGTTCACGATCGTACGGTCGGGCTTTAATTCGATCAGGGGTTTACGGGCTACTACTGTTACACCTGCCAGCATCGTGGCAGTGCGTTGCAGGCGTACAGGACCGGTTGTAAAAGAAGCATCGAGTGCAGGTAACGCTACGCTATGGGGCATATAACCCGTAGCTGAAAAAGACAGGAAATATTGGCCGGCAGGAACCTCTTCCAACGCAAAGACGCCGCTGTGATCAGTGCTGGTGATTTTAGCAGTAGAAGAGTCTGCCGATTTTAACAGCATCACCGTTACGGAGGGCAACAATTGCCCGGAGCTATCTGTAACAGAGCCGGAAATTTTGATGCTGACAGCAGGCTGGGCAGAAAGGGCATGACAGATTAAAAAGGATAATAAAGCGATTAGGCAGTTAGTCCACTTCACTGATCGGTCGTTTTAAAGTTGGTTGGCGATAAATGTCGCTTCTTTTACCCGGAAAAGCAGGTGCCGGGCGGCTTTTTACACAGACGGCAGGCGCCTGATAAAAGCTTTGGCGCTTATTTACATACCCATGCCGTTCTGCATAAGGTTGTTGCATAATTTGCAGTTGTGGTATCTTTTAATACGTATTAATTGCAAATATTTTGCAGTATTAGGCTGTTTTATCCTCAAAATACCCTATTTTTAGTTGCAAATATTGCAGGTAATTGACTATTAAACCATTCCCAACACTTATAAAAAAACCAAAACAATGAGCGCACAACGGAGAAATGCTTTAAAAAAACTGCTGGCTGTGGTGGCAGGTACGGTCGGAATAAAATCTTTGGCAAATGCAGAAACAGCCGAAGGAGCTGCCGGGGAGAAGGAAGTGTTTAATGTAGTGGAAGAGCAGCAGGTGCCTTTTTTTTCCATGGCTACCAAATTCAACGGCCTTGTCTTCATAGCTGGTAAAGGAGCCCATTTTGATGGCGATATCAAAGCACATACCGATCATGTGCTGAAAGAACTGGAAAAAGAACTCCTGGCAGCCGGTTCTTCCATGCAAAAAGTACTGAAAGTAAATGTATACCTCAATGACATTGCCGACTACAAGGCGATGAATGAAGTATACCGGGGACGATTTGGAGCAAAGCCTCCTGTACGTACCACTGTTGCCGTTGCCAAAGGCGGCGTACCGGGCGATTCCCTGGTGGAAATAGATTGTATTGCCTACGTATAATCAATAACCGGTCATCCCAAACTAACCAGCTTATGCAACGAAGAGAACTGCTTAAATACCTGTCCGCATTCCCATTGGCCGGCGGCGCGGCAAACCTTTCCGGGCAACCTGCTTGGGCATCACCATTTACCCCTTCTGCAAAGCGCGATATTTTTAAAGAACTGGGCGTGCGCACTTTCATCAATGCAGCAGGTACTTATACGGCCATGACCGGTTCGTTGATGCACGATGTGGTATTGGAAGCCATCTATGACAGTTCAAAAGACTTCTGCATGATGGATGAGTTGCAGGACAGGGCAGGGGAAAAGATCGCTTCCCTGGTACATGCAGAAGCGGCTGTGGTAACATCCGGCGCTTTTGCTGCTATGACCCTTGGCTTGGCTGGCATTCTTACCGGTATGGACCTCAAAAAGGTAGAACAGCTTCCCCACCTGGAAGGCACCGGTATGAAATCGGAAGTGATCTGCCAGAAGGCACATGAGATAGTCTACAACCATGCCCTGAAAAATACCGGTTGTAAAATAATCTATATAGAAACGATAGAAGAGTTGGAAAAGGCGATCAATGAAAAAACAGCGCTGCTTCATTTTCTAAACATCGAAGCGGACAAAGGAAAGATCGTGCATGAAGAATGGGTGGCCATCGGTCGTAAACACGGGATAGCGACTTCCATCGATATAGCAGCCGATGTGCCACCTTTATCTAACCTCTGGAAGTTTAATGATATGGGCTTCAGTTTTGTGGCCATATCAGGCGGCAAAGCCATCCGTGGGCCGCAAAGCGCCGGCCTGCTCATGGGGAAGAAGGAGATTATTGCTGCCGCCCGCTTACACATGCCGCCGCGTGGTTTCAACATTGGCCGGGGGATGAAGGTGAACAAAGAAGAAGTGATTGGTATGTACGTAGCGCTGGAAAAATACATCAACCAGGACCATGATAAAGAATGGAAGGTATGGGAAGCAGCCGTAGCACATATTGAAAGTGCCGTGAAGCAGGTGAAGGGGGTTACAACAAACATAACAGTCCCTCCGTTGGGCAATACTACACCTACCCTCGAAATAAGCTGGGACAATGCCACCGTGAAATTGACCGGGAAAGACCTGCAAACAAGATTGCGCAATGCTACTCCTTCCATAGAAATCGGAGGCGTACGGGATAACAGCATTGTGGTGACCGTATGGATGCTGAAACCCGGACAGGAGAAAATAGTGGCCACCAGGATTAAGGAAGAATTGGTGAAAGCTTAAACCCGGCCCATGCGTAAAACAACTGTACTCTTATTCCTCTTCAGTATCATCTTGTTTGTACAGGCCCAGCAATATGCTATCGTGATTAAAGGCGGGCATATTATTGATCCCAGGAACAATATCAATGAGCTCATGGATATAGCCATAAACGATAGCAAAGTGGTTGCCGTAGCAAAAAACATTGATGCCCGGCAGGCCATACAGGTAGTAGATGCCAAAGGCATGTATGTGACGCCGGGCCTGATTGATATACATGGTCATTTCTTTTATGGCACCGATCCTGATAATGCTTTCAGCAATGGCACCAGGGCTATTCCCCCGGATGGATTCACTTTTCGTGCCGGGGTTACCACTGTTGTAGATGCCGGCGGGGCCGGCTGGCGCAACTTTCCGTTGTTTAAAAAACAGGTGATAGACAATTCACAAACAAGAGTACTGTCATTATTGAATATTGTGGGAGATGGGATGAAGGGTATTTTGTATGAGCAGAACACCCACGATATGGATGCAAAGATGACGGCACTGGTGGCCAAACGTTACCCGGAATACATTGTAGGGGTTAAGGTGGCGCATTTTATCGGGCAGGAATGGACACCGGTAGAGGAGGCTGTAAAAGCGGGCAATGCAGCCGGTATTCCGGTAATGATAGATTTCGGCTCCAGTCAGCCCCAGCTATCCATTCAGGACTTGTTCCTGAAATACCTGCGGCCGGGCGATATCTTCACCCATTGCTTCGGCCAGCTAAAAGACCGGGAGCCGGTAGTAGATATCAATAATCAGCAAGTAAAGCCTTTTGTGCTGGAAGCGCAGCGGAAAGGCGTTGTTTTTGATGTGGGGTATGGAGAACTGAGCTTTACCTTTTCACAGGCCATCCCTGCTATCAGGAATGGGTTCTATCCGAATTCCATCAGTACCGATATTCATAGCAGGAGTATGAACCTGGCCATGAAAGACATGCTTCACGTCATGTCGAAATTGATGGCCATAGGCATGGACCTCCCAGGTGTTATTAAAGCTTCTACCTGGAATCCCGCCAAAGAAATAAAGCACGAAGAATTAGGCCATCTTTCTCCGGGCGCCATTGCCGATATAGCGATACTCAGTGTACGGGAAGGCAAGTTTGGCTATTACGACTATACCGGTTATAAAATAGAAGCTCCCCAAAAGCTGGAATGTGAAATGACCATAAAAGGCGGAAAGATCGTATACGACCTGAACGGGATTGCCACACCGGTAATTGTTATTAATCAAAAGAAATAGTTTAGGGATGAAATACATACCGGTCATTGCTATATCAGTTTTTGCTTGCATGGCGCCCTGCCTGCTACAGGCACAAACAATCCCCAAAGAAGAGTTGATCTTTTTAACGGCCGCCTGGAAGGGGGAGCGGTTTGCAGATGGACGGCCTAAAATTCCTGACGACCTGGTACGGCGAGCCAAAAACATTGCCATTGCCGATGTGTGGACCATACTAAGCAATGAAGGATATCATTGCCAGTTTGAAGGAAGCTGGAAAATGATACATGCGGATTCGCCGGTGGTAGGGCGTGCATTGACCGCTTCTTTCATGCCGGCCCGGCCCGATGTGGAGAAGAACATCAAAGAGCGAGGCAAAAAGGAAGGCCGCGTAGGCAACACCAATGCATGGCCCATTGACCGGCTCACGAAAGGAGATGTATATGTGGCCGATGGTTTTGGAAAAATAGCCAATGGTACACTCATCGGCAACAACTTAGGCAATGCGATCTATGCCAGATCGGGGAATGGAGTGGTATTCGATGCGGCAGCGCGTGACCTGGAAGGATTGCTGGCCATCAAAGGGTTTAATGCATTTGTGCGTGACTGGGACCCCTCTTATCTCCAGGATGTAGTCTTGATGGGATTGAATACGCCGATCCGCATGGGCCATGCTATTGTATTGCCCGGCGACCTCGTATTGGCAAAAAGGGAAGGCGTGATCTTTATTCCAGCCCACCTGGCCGAAAAGGTGATTGTTACCGCCGAGTTTATTATACTGAAAGACAAGTTTGGCATTAGCATGCTGAAAGAAGGGCGTTATACACCCGGTCAAATTGACAACGACTGGACAGATGCTATTAAACAGGACTTCCTGCAATGGCTCAGCAAGCATCCGGAAGAGATTCCCATGACACGCGCCCAGTTGGATGAATACATGAAGAACAGGACCTGGTAATTGCCTGCACTGGTATTTACATTAATCAAACTTTGCACCGGATAATTATGTACAGGATTGCTTTTTACGTTGCTGCCGTATTATTAATAGCTGCTGTTGTTCTATTGACAAAAGGTGCTGTTGACTATGGCGGTCCTTTGCTGATTGCTTTTTTCATCATGCTGTCTGTTGCGTTCAGGGGTTTTGCATTGCTCAAAGGATTTGCTTACACGGCCATCATCTTTGCAGCCGTTACCATGGCCTTGTTTTATCCCACGTATTTTGCTACCTGGTACGGGTTCAAGCTTACTACACTGATCACTCCACTCATACAACTCATTATGTTTGGTATGGGCACGGAAATGGGTGTTAAAGACTTTGCCGGTATTATCCGGATGCCCAAACCAGTGCTGATCGGCCTGGCCGGCCATTTTACATTTATGCCGCTGATGGGTTTTGCATTGGCGCGGCTATTTAACTTCCCGCCCGAAATTGCAGCCGGTGTGGTGCTCATTGGCAGTATGCCCTGTGGCATGGCCTCCAATGTTATGTCGTACCTGGCCAATGCCAACTTAGCACTGTCTGTTACACTAACCGCCATCGCTACCTTATTATCTCCTTTGATCACTCCTTTGTGGATGAAATTCCTGGGAGGTCAGTTCATTGAAGTCAATGTATTGGCCATGATGTGGGATATTGTAAAAATGGTGGTTATTCCCATTGGCGCCGGCCTTCTATTCAACCGGTATTTCAAAGGAAGGATTACCTGGCTGGATAAAGCCGTGCCGCTGGTGTCTATGTTTGGCATTGCTTTTATCATCGTCATCATTACTGCCTCCGGCAGGAATAGCCTTGTACTGATAGGGCCTGCACTCATTGCCTGCGCCCTGATCCATAACACCACCGGCTATCTATTCGGGTATTGGGTAGGCCGCTTGTTCCGGTTAAGCGAGCGTGATTCACGCACCATTGCTATTGAAGTGGGTATGCAAAATGGCGGACTTGCTTCCGGGCTCGCCAAAGAAATGGGCAAAGCTGCAACATTGGGATTAGCGCCGGCCATATTCGGACCCCTGATGAATATTACAGGATCAATACTGGCCTCCTGGTGGCACCGGCATCCGCCCAATGATAAGGAGCAGGCCGATATATCTTTACAACCAGATGCTGTGGCACAAGTAAGGTAATGGCTTACAGGCTATTTTATACTGGCTACCTTAATGGGCGAATAACTATGTTTATACAGGCCCGTTGCCTGTGTATTGGCACCCCAACCCATCACAGTCCCATCCGGCAATAAAGCAAACCCTGAACCATTGGCTGATTTGATAGCGGTAGCATTGGTGATAATGGGTACGGGCAAAGGCGTGGAATTAACATCCGGACGCTTCGCGCCCATAGCGCCTACTTCACCCCAACCCCATGCTTTGATGCTGTCACCCTTCAGCAAGGCAAAGCAGGTGGTGCCGGCTGTTATAGCGATTGCATTATTGATACCCGGCACTTTGAGCGGTACGGCGCTGAATTCATGTTGATTGTTGCCGCGCGTTCCATTGGCCAGTTGTCCCTTGTAATTTTTACCCCATACCCAAACAGAGCCGTCTGCCAGCAGGGCCATACCGCCATCCTCATATCCTGCAATGGCTATCGCATTCTTTATGTTTGATACAGGTACCGGGGCAGCTACGTTTTCGGTAGTACCATTGCCCAGTCGCCCATGTTTTCCATTGCCCCAGGTCATTACAGTGCCATCTGCCAGTAAAGCCATCGCGCCGGATATAGCAATAGCATTGGTAATGCCTTTCACCGCTACAGGTATCGGCCTGCCGGAGATTCTGGCGGTTGTCATCTCACCGGTCAACTCTTTACCATCGCCTGTCATACCGCAATTGCCCACGCCCCAGGCTTTAATCGTTCCATCAGCCAGTAAGGCAAAAGAGGTTTTGGCGGCAGCGCTCACCTGTATGGCATTCGTAATGCCGCTCACCTGTACGGGTGTTTGACTCTCCGATTTCTTGGCAGCGGTCAATGCCTGGTTGCCCAGTTGCTGGTCGTCATTACGCCCCCAGGTCCATACTGTGCCGTCTTTTTTAACGGCCACCACATGAAACAGGCCACCAGCTATGCCTGCCACATTGTCAATACCTACCGGCTCCAGTACTCCGCCGGGCCTGAATGATTGTACCGTGCCATCGGCCATCAGTATATAATGCACTACCACACTGCGCGCGTCGGAGATGATCATCGTAGCCATCCATCCTTGTTGCGTGGTGCTAAGTGTTTTAACGGGCGACTGCGCTACGCCGGTAGTGATGAAGATAAATAGTGCCGTGAGCAGACTGTACAATGCTTTCATGGGAGTTATTTTAAGGCAGAGGTGACCTTTCGCCCGCTTCGCGCAGAAAAGGTGTCACCTCTCCGGCAAACAAAAGTATAGCCTTGCATAGCCGCCTGCTATTGCCTTATTGGTCAATTGAACAATACGCTGTATGAAGCGTAGGGATATTACCTGATTAGTTTCTGCTCCGCACTTATTTATTAACTTGTGGTCATTACCATGGCATCCGATAAACTACCCGAAGTATGGCTGCGCGGTCCCCTGGAGGGGATACCTGCTTTATTGCAGCCCGTGGCGCATGCCCTGTTGCAGGCGCAGGAAGAAATTCATGATAGGCTGCAGGATTTTCCGGAAAGCCTCTTGTGGGAGCAACCCGCAGGCGTGGCATCGCCCGGCTTTCACCTGCAGCACATACCCGGTGTACTGGACAGGCTGTTTACCTATGCTGATGGGCGCATGCTGTCAGATGAGCAACTGCATTACCTCTCCCTGGAAGGTAAAATAACGGAAGGGGTTCGACTGTCTTCCCTGCTGGAAACACTGGATGTGCAGGTCCGGCAATCCATAACGCGACTGAAAACGATCGACCCCGATACACTCACAGCCGTGCGGGGCGTGGGCCGTAAACAGGTGCCTTCTACCGTGCTGGGACTGCTTTTCCATTCCGCCGAGCATACTATGCGGCATACCGGCCAGTTGCTGGTAACCGTGCAGGTATTGAAGGCAAAGCAAGGTGAATAACTCAGCCCGGATAAAACCTTCCTTCCCCTTATCTTCGCCGCCTGAAAAAAATGGACAATGACAGGACTTGATGGCGTAGTACTGCAAAAAGTGATGGTGCACAAAGTGGGCAATCCCTCGCGCGGAGAAGAATTAAAGCTTTCTGAAAACCCGCTTACCCTGAATGATGAGATTGTACAGGGGCTGCTCACCAAATACTTCCTGGGTGCTTTTAATGAAAATGAACTGTTCCGGTTCACCCACCTTAGTGATGTGAACCTGAATGAAGTATATAATTACGTGCGTACCATTTTTGATGATACGGATACCTTTATACCACAGGCTGCCCTGCTGGCGCAATTCCTGTACAGCAAATCTACCCATACCAAGGTAAAGGAAGGGGAACTGTACGTGGTGCTGTTCGACCGGGTATTGTTTGAAAAAGAATACGTACGGGCCATCGGCATCTTTAAGTCGGAGACCAAAGAAACCTTCCTCAAAGTATTCCAGCATGGCAAAAGCTGGGAAGTAATTCAGGAAACGGGCATCAATATCAATAAGCTCGATAAAGGCTGCCTGGTTTTCAACACGAATACAGTAGATGGATATAAGGTATGTGTGGTAGACAGTACCAACAAGCAGAATGATACCCAGTACTGGGTCACTGATTTTTTGCAGGTACAGCCTTATGCCGATAGCTATCACCATACCGATAAATACCTGAGCCTTTGCAAAACCTTTGTGACGAATGAGTATGCGGAGAAATTCGATGTAAGCAAGAGCGACCAGATAGACATGCTGAATCGTTCGATGGATTATTTCAAGACCAAAGAACAGTTCAACCTGCAGGAGTTTGCCGATGAGGTCATTCACCACCCGGAAGTAGTGGATACCTTCATGGCTTACAAGAAGAACTTTGAATCGGCCCGCAATTTTGAAATAGAAGACGAGTTTGATATCAACCTCTCGGCGGTGAAGAAACAGCAAAAGGTATTTAAAACAGTACTGAAGCTGGACAAGAACTTTCACATCTACATCCATGGCCGCCGTGACCTCATCGAAAGAGGCGTTGATGAAATGAGCGGCAAGAAGTACTATAAGATCTATTATGACGAGGAGACCTGATTGCCTTTATATACTTTAATAACTTTTAATGTCCGGTCTGTACTTCCTTATGGCCGGAAATCTATCGAATACTTTATCTTCATCGCTGCATTTGTAAAGCAGCCATATGAAGAAATTTACCTTATTCGTCCTTCTCCTTGCCAATACGATTGCCAAAGCACAATTGCCGGTTGATCTCTCCGGTCTCCAAAAGAATAGTGGTGCTGTAGCTACTGTCCGGAACAACGTATTGGATATTAGCTGGCAGGCCGGTAAATCAGAAAAGGCAAAATTGCTCATCAGCCTCGATCAGCAGCAGCCCCTATTCAAAAGCATACAACTTACCAGTCAGGGAGTGTTTAAAGAAATAGCCGCCGGGTTAGATCCGGCCTTTATTATTACACTGGGTAAGCGTGACCTGGTTTCACAGAATGGCTGGAATATCTTCTTCGACCGGGTGCCACAGAAGCCTTATCAGGCTTATCCCCTGCAGTTTGAAAAACGCAGCGCCCGGGTAATCAGCAACGGTTTCCGTACACAGATCATTATTTCACAGGTGGCGGCAGCTTCTTTCAGTGGCGATATAGAGATTACCCTATACAAAGGAAGTCCCTTGTTCAATGTGGCGGCCGTGATCTCCACAGCAATGGATTCTACTGCTTTATTATACGATGCCGGATTGGTAAGCCGTAACCAGTTGTGGAATAAGGTAAGCTGGTCGGATGTTGATAACACCATGCAGTCAGTGATGCCCGTGGCCACCAGGCCCGCCAAAAACCAGGAAGTAAAATACAGAACTATTATAGGAGAAGGGCAGGGAGGTAGCCTGGCTTTATTCCCGGCGCCTCACCAGTACTTTTACCCCCTGGATGAAGCCTTCAACCTGAAATTTACCTGGCATGGCAGCAATTACCGCGATATGATCAAGGGATACGGTATTGGTATCCGGCAGGACCTCTTTGGTGATCGCCGTTATGTACCCTGGTTCAATGCCCCGCCGGGTACAAAACAACGCCTTCATTTCTTTTGCCTCCTGAGCACACAGAAAGCCGGTAAGGCATTAACGGAGGTAAAGCGTTTTACGCATAATGATCAATATCCCGCTATGCCCGGTTATAAAACCATGGCCAGCCATTTCCATATTGAACATGTGCAGGATGTGCTGGGCAATAAGCCCATACCCGAAACGCCCAACTTTGTGAAGGTGTTTAAAAATACCGGTGTTGATATTGTTCACCTGGGCGAGTTTCACGGACCAGGACATCCGAAAGGTCCGGTCAATGAACGTTTACCGGAACTGAAAACATTGTTTGATGAATGCGAACGTTTGTCCGATACCAGCTTCCTCTTACTGCCCGGCGAGGAACCGAATAACTTCCTGGGCGGTCACTGGATGAATTTCTTTCCTAAACCCGTGTACTGGATCATGTCGCGCAAACCGGAAGAGCCTTATGTAGAACAGGACCCGAAATATGGAACAGTATATCGCATTGGCAACAAAGAGGAGATGCTGCAATTACTCCAAACCGAAAAAGGGTTGGCCTGGACAGCCCATGCCCGTACCAAAGGATCTACCGGTTATCCGGATAAATACAAAAACGAAGCCTTCTTTATATCGGACCGTTTCTTCGGTGCTGCCTGGAAAGCAATGCCGGCCGATCTTTCACAGCCCTATCTCGGTAATCGGCGGATATTGGACCTCATGGATGATATGGCCAACTGGGGCCATCGAAAGCATGTGATTGCTGAAGCAGATCTTTTTAAAATAGAACCACATTTTGAAGTATATGCTCACCTGAATGTGAACTACCTGCAACTGGATACCCTGCCTTCCTGGAAAAGTGGCTGGCAACCTGTATTGGATGCGATGGAACAGGGAAAGTTCTTCGTGTCTACAGGAGAGATCCTGTTGCCCCGGTTCAGGGTGAATGGTAAACGCTCTGGTGAAACGGCACACCTGCAGCAGGGCAAAGCAGCCATAGCTATAACAATAGACTGGACATTCCCCTTGCAATACCTGGAGATTGTTTCAGGTGATGGCGAACAGGTATACCGGGAACATATTAATCTAAATAATACCGAAGCTTTCGGCAAAAAGGAATACCAGTTCTCCCTTTCATTGGCCAACCGTAAATGGGTACGGATAGAAGTATGGGATGCTGCTGCCAATGGCGCCTTCACACAAATGGTTTGGCTCGATCAATAAAGTCCCGGTTATTTTTCGGGTTTCTTTCATAAAAATACCCGAAGTTTACCGGTAACCTTACTGGCTGCATATGAAGCAATGGATTGTTTGTTGTTTACTGCTTGTTATTGGTGCTACCGTCCGGTGCCAGACCAAAACAGATAGCCTGCTGATGGAACTGAACAAGGTTATTAGCGAAGCTGCCCGGTATGATGAGGCAAAAGTGCAGGCCATTCAGCAATTAAAACAATCGGCCGGTAAGATCCCTGCCACTGACCTTCCTGCCCGTTTCAACCTCTACTTACAGTTATATGACGAATACAAGATCTTCCGGTATGATTCTGCTTACAACTATGCCCGTAAGCTGCAGCAAACGGCCGACCTCCTGGGCGATCCGCTGCGCAGCGACCTGGCACGTATGAAGCTCGGCTTTATCCTCACTTCCTCCGGTATGTTTAAGGAAGCCTATGATTCATTGCAACCCATCCGCCTCGACCATTTTCCCGATAGCCTCAAGGCCGAATATTATTCCCTCATGGCCCGCTATTATTATGACCTGGCCGATTATGACAATGACCAATACCATACGCCGGCCTATATCAAAAAGGGAACTGAATATATTGATTTGGCACTGCAATTATTTCCGCCATCCTCTTTTGCTTTCAACTATTACAGCGGGCTCAAACACATTCGTAATGGCAGACGGGAGGAAGCAGGACGTTACTTTCAGCTCCTCATGCAAAACCCATCGCTCACCCATCATGAACTGGCCCTCACCGCTTCCACCCTCAGTGATAACTATATCCAGTTCGGGGAAACAGATACGGCCATTCACCTGCTTACCCAGGCGGCCATAGCAGACATCAAGTCCTCTACCAAAGAAACCGCTGCTATCTTTAACCTGTCCTCCCTGCTGTTTAAGCAGGGTGACCTGAAAAGCGCTTCCACCTACATAGAAAAGGCTCTGAACGATGCCTTTTCCTATGGCGCCCGCCAGCGGAAAATACAGGTAAGCGCTATCCTGCCCCTGATCGAAGCGGAAAAAATGAACCGGGTGGAAAATGAAAAGAGAACCCTCATCACCTACGCGGCTATTGTAACCTTGCTGCTGGGAGTGCTGGTGGCGCTCATCATCATCATCTTCCGGCAACTCCGCAAACTGAAGATCGCCCAGCAGATCATTACGGAAGCCAATAGCAGGCAACAGGAGATCAACAATAAACTGTCTGAAGCCAACAAATTCAAAGACGAATACATTGGCTATTTCTTTAATGGCAACTCTGAGTTCTATGCCAAAATGGAGAAATTCAAAAAGAACCTGGAGGTGAAAGTGAACGACCGCAAACTGGAGGAAATACGCCTGCTGGCCAATACCATCAATATCAAGAAGGAAAAAGAAGAACTGTTAAGCAACTTCGACCGCATCTTCCTCAAACTCTTCCCTCACTTTATTGAAGAATTTAATGCCTTATTTGCCCCCGAAAACAAGATACAGCTAAAAGAAAATGAGCTGCTGAATACCGACCTCCGCATTTTTGCCCTCATCCGCATGGGTATTCATGACAGTGAAAAAATTGCCCGCATCCTCGAATATTCGGTCAATACCATCAACACCTACAAAACCAGGATCAAGAACAAATCCCTAATCCCCAACGAAGAGTTTGAACACCGGATCATGGAGATCAAGAGCCTCTGAGTGGATGGTTTATGACCTTTTCAGGGCTCAATTTCATTATATAGTGTAATAATTAATGTGATAGCAAACAATTAGTAATCAATAATTAATAATCTTCCTTCATCCCCTGGAGGGCATTATTTCTTATACTTTCCCTATATAAGTTGGAATCGTTTGCTCCTGCCTGTTTCTTTGGTATCCTAAACGGGTACTATACTTACCCATAAGCCATCACCTGACGATATAATCACTTAATCTTAAACTACTGCCATGCAAACAAAACGATTGCTACCGCAATTCCTTTGTAGTTTTCTTTTCCTGCTGACACTACAGGTTGTCCGGGCTCAGGACAAAATCATTACAGGTACTATTACAGATGAAAAAAATGCCCCTTTGTCGGGCGCTTCCGTTGCCGTGAAGGGTTCCAAAACCGGGGTAAGTACCGGCGCCGACGGCAGCTTCCGGATCACCATACCGGCGTCTGCCACCACGCTGGTTGTTTCTTATGTAGGATACCAGGAAGCCGAAGTAGCCATCGGCTCCAAAACAGTGGTAGACTTTTCCCTGCAGCCCTCCGTTAAATCCATTGACGCAGTGGTAGTGGTAGGGTATGGCACCCAACGTCGGAAAGATGTGACCGGCTCCGTATCTTCCGTTTCTGGTACGCAGCTCAAAAACCTGCCCGTTACCAATGTTACAGAAGCGTTACAAGGCAGGGCTGCCGGCGTGGAAATTATTAAGAATACAGGTCAGCCCGATGCACAACCTACCATCATCATCAGGGGACTGTCGTCCCTGCACCAGCCCGGTCCGCTATATATTGTAGACGGGATACGGGTACCGGCAGACAACATCAATGTGCAGGACATTGCTACGATCGACATCCTGAAAGACGCCAGCGCTACGGCTATTTATGGTTCTGCAGCGGCAGGCGGTGTGATCGTTATCACTACCAAAAAAGGCAGCGGCAGCAAACCCACCATCAACTTCAATGCGCGTTTTGGGGTCACTAAACCCAAAGTGATCACCCTGCTGAATAAGGCGGAATACATCAGAATGGAGAATGTATTGCACCCCACTTATTTTGCCAATGCTACGCAGACGGATACCCTGGCCGATATAGACTGGACAAATGCCTTGTACCGCGACGGAACAGAACAAAATTATAACCTCTCGATATCCGGTTCTTCGCCCGTGGTGAGTTACCTGCTTTCCGGTTTCTACAACAAACAGGATGGGATCTACATCCGGAACTATTCCAATATCGGCGGCGCCCGTATCAATACAGATTATAAGCTGGGCAAGTTCCTGAAGATCGGGGAACAACTGGCGGTATCGAGGCGCAAGACAGCTCCCTTGGGGCAGGTGGAATCACAGCTCAAGATCGCGCCTTTCCGCTCCCTGCCGATCATCCCTTTCTATGAGAAGGATGGTCGTATCGGTTCGGTACCGTCGGGATATGGTATCAACTTTGGCGGCCCCAATCCGCTGGGTGTAGTGAACGCAGCAGACATCCAGAACTTCCGCAACAATATCCAGGCGAATGTATACGCAGAAGTGAAGCTGCCGCTGAACCTGACCTTCCGTACCAATATCGGGTACAATTATTATGATGAATCACAGGACTACTTCCAGGACAATCCCAACTTTGGCCCTGGTACACCTACTTCCAATTCATTGACCAAGTCCAGCATCCGCAGCAGCCAGTTGCTCACCAACTACCTGCTCACCTATGATCAGGCTTTTGGCAACCATAACATCAATGCGGTGGCCGGCTTTGAGCAGATCGTTTCCAAATGGAATAACCAAAGCACTACCATGAGTGCAGTGGGCCTGCCTGGTTTCTCCTTCATCCAAACTTCCAACTCGGCCATCAGCACCTTTGGTAAGAACGATCCGAATGGCCTGGTGAAATCCTTCTTCGGACGCATCAACTACAATTACGATGGCCGTTATTACATATCCGGCTCTTTGCGTGAGGATGCCAACTTCACCGTCTTTGGTCCCAACAGGCAGCGGGGTACTTTTGGCGCTGTGTCTGCCGGCTGGAACATCAGCGATGAAGGCTTCTTCAAAGACAACGTAGACTTCATCAATGTGCTCAAACTGCGCGGCAGCTACGGCACCTTGGGTAATAGCAATATTCCTCCTTATTATTACCTCGCTTCCTATGCACAGTTCAATGGTACCAGTGGTATCGCCAACGGTGGACAGAACTTTGCCCCCGGCGCACCACTGGTGATTGCCAATTCCATCAATGCCATTCCCAATCCCAACCTGCATTGGGAAACGGTATACGAGACAAACATCGGCATAGATGCTGAATTGCTCAATGGAAAATTATACTTCACGGCAGAATGGTACAATAAGAAAACAGAAGATATGCTCTATGCCCTGCCGCTGCCCAACAGTTCGGGTTATATATCCCCTTACTTTGTAAACATTGGCCAGGTAAGCAGCAAAGGGGTAGACCTGCTGCTGGGGTATAAGGATAAAAAAGGCGATTTCAGTTATGATATAAGTATAAGCGCCGGCTTCAACAGGAATAAGGTACTGGACCTGAACGGTATTACCAATGATGCCCTGTATGATGGCCGCAATTATTTCAACAACTCCGATCAGAGTGGTTATAACCTCATGGGTACAGCTCCGCTCACCGTTACCAAAGCGGGTCTGCCATTTGGTTCCTTCTATGGCTACAAAGTGCTGGGCATTTTCCAGACAGATGCCGCCGCCGCCGGTCAAAAGGTGAATGGTAAAGCAGCGCATGCAGGTGATCTTATTTTCGAAGACCTTACCAAGGACGGTAACATTACTGCTGATGACCGGCAGGTGATCGGTAATCCCAATCCTAAACTGGTATATGGCGCCAACATCCGCCTTGGCTGGAAAGGGATTGATGTAGCCATGCTCTTCAATGGGGTAGCTGGTGTGGACCTGTTCAACGGTGTAAAAGCTTACCAGCAATCGCGCTTCTCCGATGGCAATACCACCACCGCTATCTTCAATGCTTCTTTCTTTGGCAACGATCGTCTTACCAATCAGCCGCGTATCACGGCCCCCGATGGTACGATAGATCCTAATGGCAATTACAATTCAGTGAACAGCTATTTCGTGGAGAATGGCAGTTACCTCAAGCTGAAGAACCTGCAGGTGGGTTACACTTTTACCAGCGATATCCTGCGCCGGGCAGGTATCCAGAGTGCGCGCATCTTTGGAATGGCCAACAACCTGTTTGTGATCACGAACTATTCCGGTGTGGATCCTGAAATTGGCAGCGCTTATTCCATTCAGTCTGCCGCAGGTTTTGTAGGCACCACCGTAGGAGTAACTACCAGAGGGGTGGATGCCGTACCACAGTATCCGCAGAACAGGATCTTCTCTGTAGGCTTTGACATTACTTTTTAATGCCCTCAAAACTTAGTGATATGTACAACAAACTATTTTCCATCATATTTCTGGCCGCTGTAACCGTAACGGCCTGCAAGAAGGACCCCGACCTGGTAGGGCCGAAAGACCAATATTCTACCGGTAACTATCCGGCCAGCATAGCCGATCTCGAAAGTGTACTGGCGCCCTGCTATTCCAATCTCAGGGATCAGCACCTGTTCGGATTCAACTACCTCACCAAAATGATGGCCAATGCCACCCATGCCGGTAGTTCGGCCCATTCCGATCCCGATTGGCTGGGCTTTATAGACGTAAGCAATATGCAACCGGCCAATGGATTTGTATCAGGGGTATGGACCGCCTTGTATGCCGGCGTAAAGAATACCAATGTAGCGCTGGCAGGTGCGGATTTCTTTGAAAAGAACTATGCAAAAGAGGCCGATAAACCGAAAATAGACTGGATACGTGGTCAGGCTTACTTCCTGCGTGCTTATTATTACTTTCAGTTGGAGAACCTGTATGGAGAAGATAATGTTATAGGCCCCACTGCCAAAGATACCATGGGTGTGCCCCTCTTTAAAGGATTGCCGGCAGGCTTTGAAGCTACACAACAATCCCGTGCGCACATCAATGCTGTATGGGCGCAGATTGAAAGCGACCTCCAGCAGGCTGCTACCTTGCTCAAAGGAAAAGTATGGACCGGCAATGATGTGGGCCGCGTAACCGAGTGGGCGGCCAAAGGCCTGCTGGGCAAAGCTTATGTATTCCGCAAAGACTGGGCAAAAGCAAAGACCGTACTGAAAGAAGTGATTGACAACAGTGGTAAAAGCCTCATGCCTTACGCTAAGTACCGCGATGCCTTCATCGGTATCAGCGCCAATGAATTCAATGAAGAATCATTGTTCGAGCTGAACATTGACCAGGATTCCAAAGGTGGTTATGGCGTGTACAGTGGCGCCGCCAATGCTACTTCTATCAATGGCCTGATCTTCCCGCCTTATGCGCTTGGTTTGGATGGTAAAGAAGAATCTTCCCTGCCGCTTGGTTATGGTGGTAACATCGGTTTGCACGATAAGAACGTACTACGCTTTGGTTATGGTGAAGGCACTTACACGCTGGTCAATAACCCCGAATTTGACAACAGCAAGCCGGCTACTTACAGGAATCCCCAGAAAACCATGGACCCCCTATACAGGGCAAAAGCAATGGCGGTAAGAACTGATAAGACTGCCGATCCCCGGTTATATGTAAACACCTTACAACCCTGGCTCGATTCGGTAAAGCGAGACGGCACCAACTGGTACCCGGTGGCAAGGCCTTCCTATATCTTCGGTGATGCCAACCTGAATGAGCAATACGGCTGGAGCTTCCGTAAATATGCGCCCATCTTCAATGACATCAACAACGTGGGTCCTGCAGATGCTGCCAATATCTACATCCTGCGCTTGGCCGATGTGTACCTTTTATATGCAGAAGCCTGTGCCAATTCATCCGAAGCAACTACTGCGGTGGAGTACCTGAATAAAGTAAAAAGACGCGCCTATGGGTATCCTGTTAATACGCCTTCTCCGGTAGATTATGCCAGCCTCACGGCAGAGACCATGGCCAAAAAAGCGAATGATCCTGTACTGGGCAATAACCCGCTATACTATGAACGCTGGGCCGAATTCTTCAATGAAGCGCAGTGGTGGTTCGACGTGTGCCGCTGGCATATCGGAGAATCAGAAGCTAAGTTCTATGTCACCGCAAGGGCCCTCAATGGCGCTCCATTTGACTGGAGCAATAAATCTTATGCCTGGCCGATCCCTATTACAGAACTCAACTCCAACCCCAAAATGGCCGGACAACAAAATCCCGGGTATTGATAAAACAGATAAGCATGTTATTGAAAAAAATCAATTGTTATATATTCCTGGTGATCCTGGTACCTCGTGTGGCTGCGCAATCCACCAACCCTTTATCAGTCACCATGAACAAGGTAAAGCTGGAGGTATTATTGGATGCAGGAGGAACGCCCGTCTATACCGTACAGTTTGATCAGCAGCCGGTGATCCTTGCCTCGAAGCTGGGATTCTCTTTGGCAGATGACAGTACTTTTTATAAAGATTTTGAATTACTGAATACCAGCCGCCGTTCCATCAACGAAACCTGGCAGCCGGTATGGGGCGAAGTAAATACCATCCGTAACCAGTGTGAGGAACTGACCCTGTTCCTGCGCCAGCGAAAGGCCCCCGGCCGGTTACTCAATATTATATTCCGGGTATTTGAAGAGGGTGTTGGCTTCCGGTATGAATTTCCGCTGCAGCCCAACCTGAAATATTTTATAGTAACGGAAGAGCAGACACAATTCAACCTTACCGGCGATCATAAAGCATTCTGGATACCGGGCGATTACGATACCAATGAATACCCCTACACTACTTCCGCGCTCAGTGAAATAGACAATACCAAAATGGTCAATGCCTCCACGGATATTGCTGTACGTACTGCGCCCGATCCGTATGCGGTACAAACACCCCTCATGATGAAGAGCAGGGAGGGCCTGTACATCAATATCCACGAAGCAGCTCTGAGCAACTACCCGGCTATGCAATTGCAGGTAAACAAGGCTGGTTATTCCTTGTCATCCCGGCTGGTGCCCGATGCCACCGGTAATAAAGCCTACCTGCATGCCCCCTGCAAGACGCCGTGGCGAACCATTATTGTGAGTAATAAAGCCACAGCCATCCTGGCCTCGAAATTGATACTGAACCTGAACGAGCCAACAACCCTGACCAATACTTCCTGGATAAAGCCTATGAAATTTGTGGGCGTATGGTGGGAAATGCAGACCGCCAGGGCTACCTGGAATTATTCTGATTTCCCTGATAGTGTTGGGGTTAATGGTAAGCTGATCCCCAATGGAAGGCATGGCGCCAATACCGCCCATGTAAAAAAATACATTGACTTTGCAGCAACCAATGGTATCGGAGCTGTCTTAGTAGAAGGTTGGAACAAAGGATGGGAAGACTGGTTTGGCAACTGGAAAGAAAATGTATTCAACTTCACTACCCCCTATCCCGATTTTGATGTACGGGAGATCACGCATTACGCTGCTTCCAAAGGTGTTGCGATGATTATGCACCATGAAACTTCCGGCTCAGCCACCGATTACGAAAGACAACTGGATACTGCCTTCCGTTTTATGGACCTGTTTGGCTACAATTCCGTGAAAACCGGTTATGTGGGAAAGATCATTCCCCGTGGTGAACACCACGACGGACAGTGGATGGTAAACCATTATGAGCGTGTGGCGCAAAAAGCAGCACAGCATCAGATCACCATTGATGTGCATGAACCCATGCGGCCCACCGGCCAGCACCGTACCTGGCCCAACTGGATGGCCAGCGAAGCTGGCAGGGGCAATGAGTACAATGCTTTTAGTAATGGCAGCGCGCCGGAACATGAAACCATATTGCCTTTCACGCGGCTCATGGGTGGACCGATGGATTATACGCCAGGTATTTTCAACATGAAGGGATATACATCATATGCGCCAGACAGGCAGATGCATACTACCCTGGCAAAGCAACTGGCTTTATATGTTACCATCTATAGCCCGTTGCAAATGGCAGCCGACCTGCCGGAGAATTATGAGGCTAAACCTGATGCGTTTCAGTTCATCAAAGCTGTGGCGGTAGACTGGGATGATACAAAGATCATAGAAGCGGAACCGGGCGATTACATCAGTATAGCGCGTAAGGAGAAAGGCAAAGCCGATTGGTTTGTGGGCGCTATTACTGATGAAAACAGCCGGACGGCAGTGGTGCCGCTCACTTTCTTGGATAAAGGGCTACCATATGTGGCCGTGATCTATGGCGATGCGCCGGGAGCTGACTGGAAAACGAATCCCGAAGCATACAAGATAGAATCCTTCCTGGTAGACAGTAACAGCACCTTAAAGCTGAAGCTGGCGGCGGGAGGCGGTGCAGCGGTGCATATTAAGCCAGTGGCGGCAGCGAATGCAAAGCAATATAAAAAGTATATAGCCAAATAAAGGCCTTAACCGCAGCGACGTGGAGTTCAATAGGAATATTAACGTGTAAGCTTAATCCGCCCGGACGCTTTCGTTCCTGTGGGCGTTTTCCACGTTAGCTGCGGTTATTCTTTATCCCTTCTTCGCAGAGTCTTCCACATTCATTCATCACATCTTTGTTTGATAACTGCCAATAGCCGCTCCTGGAAGTCGGTTAATAGCGTGTTGCCCCAAAATGATCCGTAGGCATTGACCCTGGTAGTAAGTTGGTAAGAACAAATCAACGTAAGTTCAGTTTCCTGATCATTGATGCATTCCAGCTCATAGGAGGCATTCAGAAACCTGAAATGATTGCCTTTCAATATATGTTGGTCGAAAATGGCATTCCGGATAGTGCCGGGTATCACCTCAATGCTAAAAGATACTTTCTTATGGCGTTCCCAGTGGGTAACGGTTTCCCTGAAAGTAAGTCCGCCTTCAAAATGCCCGGTCCGGGTAGCGGCAACAGTATCCTTGTTAAGCTCAGCAAACAAGGGCCTTGGAATACCTGCATAATGGAAAAAACCTTTTGAGTATTCGTCCTCTCTGATCTCTTTTACCCTGATCACGTTTTCCCAGATCTTTGCTGCCGGCGCATTGATCCGTATAGGTGTCCTGATCTCGTACGTTTTTGCTGGTGCCGGTAGCTGTCCCTCTAAAAGCCCGGTAAGCAAAGGCAGTAGGAAAATGGAATACAATATTCCTTTTTTCTTCCTGTGATGTAGTATAACCCGGGCAAAAACATATCCACCCACAGCGGCCCCCAGTAAAAAGGGACTGGCAATAATTATAATGCAAATGAGGTCCTCAATCCGGGTTATAAAGCAATAGATGAAAAACAGGAAAACGGTTAAAACCGGCGCGCCCAGGCGATAGCTGTTGGATGCCAGTCTTTCTTTTGTGGCAAAGAGCATGGGAATAGTACCAATGATAATAGGTACTATCCAGATAAATGTTATGGAGAAGAGATCGGTAAACTTATGGTCTCCAAATTCTCTTCCCATGGATAGCCGGAATAAAAGACCATACAGAGAACCGATGATAATGCCGCCGAACCTGCTGATGAATTGTTTCATAATATAATATGACCGTTGCAGCAAGAAGATAATAATAACCCATGAATTAATTACCTTAATAGCATGAAACTATCGGTGAGTGATCAGAAAACCGGCGCAGACCTGTTATTGGTCAGTGAGGAGCCTGCTTTTGACCGGCTTTTTTATAGCCGCGACAAAGGCAATAAATACTTTACCATTGTCTGGAACCGGGGAGAAGCGCAAACGGTTAACATAGACGGCGAAGAATACACTTTTAGGCCCCGTTCTGTGCTGCCCCTGATGTTTGACCAGTCCTTTTCTTTTGAAGATCCAATGACCGTTACGGCCTGGCAATTCAACAGGGAATTTTATTGTATTGTTGATCATGATGCGGAGGTCAGTTGTGTCGGATTCCTGTTTGCGGCAGGCGACCAGGTATTCGTTCCCCTGGATGAACCCACCCATCAAAAAATGGAATGGCTGCTCAACCTCTTTATTGCCGAATTCAAAACCCGGGACACCATTCAGCGTGAAATGTTGTTGGTATTGTTAAAACGTTTGATCATTGATATTACCAGGCTGGCCAGATCTGCCTTTATACCCGACGTAAAAGAGCAGCCGGAACAGTTTGACCTCGTGCGGCACTTTAATTTGCTCGTGGAAAAGCATTTTCGTAGCGAGCATTCGGTACAGTTCTATGCCGACCAGTTGAATAAATCGCCTAAAACACTGGCCAATATCTTCCCCAGGTATAACCAAAAACCGCCATTGCAGCTCATCCAGGGGAGGATCATACTGGAGGCCAAACGACTTTTGTCTTACACCGATAAAACCGTGAAGGAGATCACTTACGAGCTGGGATTTGAAGACCCCGCCTACTTCGCTACCTTCTTCAAGCGCGTTGCCGGCCAGTCGCCGGTAGAGTTCCGGAAAACGAAGCCGGCAGTCCATTGACGGGAAATAATCAGAGTATTCCGGGAAATATGCCCATTCTTTCAGCCTGCCTGTTGATGCAACTTTGTGTTGTCAATTAATTATTCAAAATTCAACACAAACAAAATGAAAAGTGTATTTCTCGCCGCAAGTTTCCTTTCAGCCGCCATCGCTGGTTCAAATAGTAATCTGCAGGCTCAGCAAATTAAAAATGTAGTACTCGTGCACGGAGCCTTCGCAGATGGTTCAGGCTGGAAAGCATTGTATACCGCATTGACCAAACAAGGATATAATGTTACCATCGTTCAGAATCCCCTTACCTCACTGGAAGATGATGTGGCAGCCACTCATTTGGCGCTCGACAGGCAGGGTGGTCCCACAATACTCGTAGGCCACTCCTGGGGAGGTGTTGTTATTACCGAAGCCGGTAACCATCCAAAAGTAGCTGCGCTGGTGTATGTCGCCGCCTTTCAGCCCGATAAAGGAGAATCAGGGTTACAATGGATTCAGACAGCCCAACCGGCTGCAGAGAACGGCATTCAGCCTCCGGACGATAAAGGAATTGTTTACTTCGAAAAATCCAAATATCATGCGGGTTTTGCTGCCGACATTCCTAAAGAACAGGCTGAATTTATGTATGCCTCACAGGGCGCCTTTCATGCCAAAGCATTTGCAACGCCCGTTACCAACGCCGCCTGGAGAAATAAACCCTCCTTTGCAGTGGTCGCTACAGAAGACAAAGCCATTGTGCCCGAAATACAACGCAACATGTACAAACGTTCCAATACAAAGAGCGTTGAAGTAAAAGGAAGCCATGTGGTATTCATGTCACAACCCGAAAAAGTGGCGGCAGTTATTATAGAAGCTGCCAAAGCAGTAGGAAAAAAGTAAATAGGTTTTTACCTTACCGCGGACTCTCCGGCACAACCTGCCGGAGTTTCGGCATTAATGGGTAAGTATAATTTATGTAAGTTTGAATGCGCGTAACAATGAATCGTATGGAAAGGTATTTTGAGTCCAACTACAAAAAGCTGGGTATTGTAACCATCAATAAAGACAACCAGGAGACCATTAATGGCCCTCAGTACAAGCCTTACATAAAAATTATCTACGTACCTGCCGGCTATTCATTAACCATAGATTTCAAGCATTACACCACTAAAAAAAGCAGTTTATTCTGTATTCATCCCAATCAGCACCTGCACCTGGAGCAGGCCGGGAAGGCATCCGGTTATTGCATGTATTACAACCGCGATTTCTACTGTGTGCAGATCCATGATGAAGAAGTAGCCTGCGATGGCTTGCTCTTCAACAATATCTATGAAATACCTGTGACAGAACTGCCATCCGTTGATGACCCCTTCATCAGCCAGGCTTTTCAGTACATCATGGAAGAGTTGGCATCGCAGGAGTCATCCCGCGAAGAAATGGTGCGTACCTATTTAAAGCAGATCATCATCCGCACTACACGTGCCTGGAAAAAGCAACAGTTGAGCCACCTGAGTACCACACCGGCCCAGGACCTGGAATTTTTCAGGACCTTCAGCCGGCTGGTAGAGATCCACTTCCGGGAAAAACACAGTGTAACTGACTATGCCGACCTGCTGGCCGTGGCGCCCAAAACACTTTCTAAAAAATTCAACCGCCTGCGCCTCACACAACCCAATGACATTATTAAAGACCGCATTCTGCTGGAAGCGAAACGCCTGTTGGCCTATTCATCCATGAGCATTAAAGAGGTGGCTTACAACCTGGGATATGATGATCCCGCTTATTTCAATCGCCTGTTTACCAGTAAACTGGGTACTACACCGGCTGTTTTCAGGAAGCAATTCATGCAAACGGAAGAAGCCTAAGTCCTGCTAATAACTCCCCTGTGGGGAAAAAAGTACAATTCTTGTCGCCCTTTTGCCCTTTTTAACGCCTCCCCGGCGAAATAACTTTGTTGTATCAAAATTAGCAAACAAGTAAAAAAAGATACAACATGAAACGCATTATGCTCCGCCTCACATTATTGGCAATCTTATTTCTTAACATTAATTCTTTAGTCATGGCACAATCAAGTATCAAAGCAGAAAATGATCCCCGCATCTTTACACAGGTACAGCAGTTCCTGAAAGCACTGAATGCAGGTGGTGGTAAACCTATTGAGCAGATGAGTCCGGCAGAGGCACGTCAGGTGCTTACCGGCGCACAGCAATCCGTAAAAGTGGATTACTCAGGTATTGAAGAAAGCGAAAGAAAAATTACGCAGGATGGACAAACCGTCAACATACACATTACAAAACCTGTTGGGGTAAAAGCCAATGCACCGGTATTCATCTTCATTCACGGTGGTGGATGGGTGTTGGGCGATTATCCTACCCACAGAAGGCTGGTGCGTGACCTGGTAGTGGAAAGTGGTGCTGTGGCTGTATTTCCTGATTACACTCCCTCACCCGAAGCGAGGTATCCGGTAGCTATTAATCAGATATATGCCGCTACCAAATGGGTGGCAGAACATGGGCACGAGATTGGTGTAAACGGAAAGAACCTGGCCATTGCCGGTAACAGTGTAGGGGGTAACATGGCAGCAGTAGTATCGCTCATGGCGAAGGATAAGAAAGGACCGGCTATTAAATTGCAGTTGTTACTGTGGCCAGTGACCGATGCTAATTTTGAAACCGGCTCTTACAATGAAATGGCCAACGACCGCTTCCTGACCAAAAACATGATGATCTGGTTCTGGGATAATTACATTACCGATCCTGCCAAACGTAAAGAGATTTATGCTTCTCCCTTGCAGGCCACGCTGGATCAACTGAAAGGATTGCCTCCTGCTGTGGTACAAACTGCAGAAAATGATGTACTGCGTGATGAAGGTGAAGCCTATGCCCGTAAACTGGACCAGGCTGGTGTTCCGGTAACCTTAACAAGGTACAATGGCCTCATCCACGACTATGGTTTACTGAATCCTTTGGCCCACATTCCGGCGGTTCAAACAGCAACACTGCAAGCCGCCGCTGCACTGAAGAAGGCTTTAGCTGAGTAATGATGGATAGATTATCTATAAAAGAACAGGCCGTCTCCACAAGGGACGGCCTGTTTGTCGTAAAATCTTATTAACCCTTTGCTTTTTGCTTCAATAATTCTTCAACTTTTGCTTGCCCGGAAATCCTGGCCAGTGCTTCGGGGGTATGTCCGTCTTTATTTTTAAGGCTGGTATCTGCTCCCTTTGATAATAAAAAGTCTACTACATCTATAAAACCATGTTTGGCAGCTTCTCCCAAAGGAGAATCTTTATCGTTATCCTGGTGGTTGATATTGGCGCCATTTTCCAGTAACAGTTTAACAATGTCCAGGTGTCCCTTACTGGCTGCAGCTTCCAGTGGAGTAGCGCCATCGTCTCCTTTTGTATCTACTTCACATCCTTTGGAGATAAAATATTTTATTAACTCAATCCTTCCATTTCGGGCAGCGATCCGGAGTGGGGTCTGACCGTGAAGGTCTCCTTCATTAGGGTCAGCACCTGCCTCTACCAGCAATTTGGCAATCTCTAAAAGTCCTTCCTGCGCCGCTATTTCAAGACAGCCAAACCTTCCAGCTTTGCCTTTGAATTTTTGTTTGGCATCGGCGCCGTTCTTTAACAGCAGTTCTACCATTTTAGTATCCTGGTTCCATACGGCAGCCCACAGTGGGAATTGTCCTTGTTTATTGGGTTTGTTTACCTTTTCACCATCCTTTATATATTGTTCAGCAGCCTCATAGTTTTTCGCTTCTATGGCTTCTAAAAGTTTTTGGGCCGACAGGGAGCAGGAAAATACAAGCAATAGTAGTAATGTGAAGATAGGTTTAGACATATTTCTTTTGTTTAGAGGTATAAAAATGAAAGATAATAATGGCGGAGTTTTCTATAGTTAGGTTAATAAAATATTATTTCCTCATTCTTTAGTTCACGTTTGAACAGGAGCAAATTAGGGTAACAAAGAAGAGAAAATACTATGTCAAAAATGGCATAGTAGAAAAATAAATAACGTCCTGTTAGTATGGCAAGGAAGCAGGAAATAAAACAGGCAAAGAAAAACCACAATAGTCTCGATTTGTATATCTTTTCATACGCCGTTACTCTATCTTCAAAGTTGCTGATGCCTTCGAGCTTTTTTACTTGCTTCTTCTGGTGTTGACCATGTACTACTGCCAGTATGATCATGGCAAATAAAATAGGCGATGTTAATTTCTTGCCGGGGTCAAACCCCGAAAGGATATAGATCCCATTTTTGAGGAGTATATAAGTTCCTGTGGTAATAACTATATTGGTGATCAGGGTTTGAAAAAAATAAGCTTTGTATTTCTTTACGTCTATGGTGTATAAGCTCATGGTTAAAAAAGGGTGGGTTTATAAGTTTAGTGAATTGGGTAAGTGTATCCCGGGTTAAATATTTAAAATTGTCTCATTTTCCCCGCAGAGTCTCCCGAAGGGGACTCTGCGGAAATGGAATCTAATCATTACTCCATCCTTTATCAATGGTAGTTACTTTTCTTGTACTATCAAGTTTTAATATAGAACGGTACCATGCGAAGTCTTTGTAACCCCTGTTGCTATTGGCAAGCTTGAGTAATCTTCCGTCTGCCGTGTACCACAGGGTAGTTTCCATCGTTAAGCTGTCTGTTGTTGAATAGAGCGGTGGGCCGACCAGTGAAAACACATTATCAGCCGGATCGCCGGGCTTGATTTTATTGAATGCGGAGATCGAGTAGCCTTTCGGATGTTGTGTGTCGATCATCGGATAAAGGGGGTGATAGCCTTCCATTGTCCCAATAAGCCCGAGAACAATACAACAGTAGACGATAGCAGCTATCAACGGCAGGGATAATATTTTCCAGAAAAGCTTCATTGGTACCGGATATAAGTAGAAAATATTTCATACCAGTAACTGGCCATAAAGCAAATGGCCACAACAGGAAACGAGAGCTTCCAGCCTTTGGCCAGGCGTTCCGAAAAAGGGCCGTTATACCAGGGTGTCAGTGCCAGACCAAGTATCGCTCCTAAAACAGGTAGGATTACTATTATTACAACGCTAACTTCTGAAGATATACCCGCGCTAATAAATGCCAATATGTATAGGATGATAGTGAATAAAAGAAATTTCATAAGTCCTCACGCAAAGGGTTAAGAGGTGATTATTACCTGTTCAAGTATACGGAAAATTTCCAGGTGCTGTTGGTTTTAGGCAACTCTTTTCAGCAGCAGACAAAAGCCTTCGCGCCGGACCTTGTTCGGGTTTCCTTCGAGCAGGATAAGCAATCACTATATTGTTTGGCAGGCTAACCCTTGATAATCTCCTCTTAATTAACCCTTTATCACGCTTGGATTGTACCCATACCGCGGCTTTGCCCTATAATACTTGCACTGGAGTGCTCTCCGACTTGCACTGGAATGGTCTCCCCAGTGCGCTTTACACTACAGTGCTGGTGCTATACGCGTAGGGGACTTACACAGAATCAATAGGATAGAGCCCCCTTTAGCATACAGTCTACCTAACCCCAGTGCGCTTTTTAGCCCTGTTTTGACGCTGAGTGGAGGCATAATGAGGTTAATACATTGCTTTACAGGCGCTACCGCCCTGTAGCGCGAATTATTAATTTGGCGAGTGAGTTAGCAAACGCCATAATCAATAACCCAATAATCCCTGTTATTATCAAAAAGTATATTGTATCAACCTTCCTGCTGCTGTTCATGATAAAAATGAAAGCCAGCACGATCGTGGTGGCCAATCAACAGGAACTCAATACCGCACTGTCAAAAGCGCATCCCGGCGACAGTATCCTGCTCAGATCGGGCATATGGAAAGATATTGCGCTCATCATTGAAACCAGCGGCACGGCCCAACAGCCATTGGTGATTGCAGCGCAGGAACCGGGCAAAGTACAGTTTACCGGTAATTCCTTTATCCGCTTTGGTAGTAACTATGTTACGGTGAGCGGTATTCATTTCACCAATGGATATGCCAGAGAGGGCGCCGTGGTAGAGTTTCGCAATAAAGAACAGCAACTGGCCAATCATTGCCGGTTTACCAATTGCGTGATGGAAGATTACAGCAAGTCCGGACGCTTTGATGCTGATCACTGGCTGATCCTGTGGGGACAGCACAACCGTATTGACCATTGCGTACTGGGCGATAAGCTCAACAGCGGGCCTACCATCATAGTTGAGCTCAACGATGAAAGAAGCCAGAACAATTACCACAGTATTGACAGCAACTACTTTAAAGGTCATTCTCCGCTGGGCGCCAATGGCGGGGAAACGATACGTGTTGGCGTGTCGAGGTATTCACTCACGCCTTCCCGCACTATGATCCACCATAACTATTTCGAACAATGCAATGGTGAAGCAGAGATTGTTTCCATTAAGAGCGGTAACAATGAGATCAGTAGTAACGTGTTCTATGAATGTGAAGGCGGACTGGTACTAAGACACGGTTCGCAGAACAAGATTGCCAATAATATCTTCATTGGTAATAATAAACCTTATACCGGTGGTGTACGGGTGATCAATCCGGGCCATACCGTGTCCAACAACTTGTTCATCGACCTGGCAGGGGAACGGTTCCATTCAGCCTTCAGTGTATTGAACGGTGTGCCCAATTCTTCTATCAGCCGCTATCACCAGGTAAAAGATGCTGCCATCAGCAACAATACCTTTATCAATTGCAACAGCATCATATTCGGCGCGGGTAAGGATGCGGAAAGAACAGCGCCGCCGAAGGATGTGCGCTTTACCAATAACCTGATTGAACCGGTTAAAGGAAAAATCTTGTATGAAGATGCCAATAAAGACGGCGGTATATCCTTCTCCGGTAATGCTTATGCCGGCACGGCATTCACCAATCCTGTTAAGGGGTTTGTGTATGAAAAAACAACGTATACAACACAACGCTATCACGGAGGCACCTACCGGTTGCCGGTAAGTAAGCGGGGAGCCGATCTCTCCTTGTTAAGTTGGCTGGATGGCGGCAACACCGGCCCCTCCTGGTATATGGCTGTTGATAGCACTATACCCAAGGCTACTATTTACACAGTTTCCCTTGCTCAGTCAAAAGAACTGCCGGTTATCGTAAGTAAGACAGCGGATGGGGATGTTATTGAACTCACGGAAGTGGGTCCCTATGAAATTGACAGGCCCCTCATCATCAATAAACTGATTACCATCCGGGCTAAGCAGGGGTTGGGCAACAAGCCGGAACTGGTAAACATAGCTGGGAAAAGTCTTCCTGCCTTTATGATCATTGAAAAAGGTGGAAGTCTTACTGTAGAGAATATTCAATTCAACAGCGCTTATAAAAGCTATGGTGAGGTACAGTCCGCCATCAGCACTACCACCGGTCCTATGAATGGCCATTACTCCCTCCGCGTAAAGGGATGTGTATTCTTCAACTTTAATGAAAACAGCTCCAGTTGTATAAAAGGCGCCAAAAGCACCTATGCCAGTAAGGTAGTTGTGGAAGATTGTTTGTTCAGGAACAATGCGGCTACTGGCATTGATTATTCGGGGGAGAAGGAGGATAAAGGTATTTACAATGTGGAACATCTCATTGTGCGCAATACGGTATTTGCCAATGACCTCAGCGGCGCTATCAATGTATACCGCGGAGGCAATGACGAAAGCACTACCGGTCCGCAGGTGATCATAGACCATTGTACGTTCAGTGAAGTGGAAAACCGCATGCAGGGTTGTGTTATTAAATTATGGGGTGTGCAAAAAGCATCCATTACCAATTCGGTATTCAATAAAAGCGGTGCCGCCGGCAGGGTCATCTGGTTTGAGGAAATGAGCTGGGATAAATTACTGGTAGACTATTGCAATTTTTACCAGAGCGGCAGGATCAGCTCCTTCTTTAATAACGTAACGGGCAAACATATTTATCATAGTACCCCTACATTTATTAATTTGCCCCGGTTCGATTTCAGGCTGGCTCCCGGTACCCCTCTCCTTTCGGACAAGGGAAAACGGTTGGGCGTGAATTAGGAGGAAAACAATTAATTAACAAGCTATGGCACAAAGCAGTGAATTTCAGTTTGAACAGGAAGTACCCTGGGAAGACCTTGGCAATGGCATCAAAAGGCAGGTATTTGGTTATGATGATAAGGTCATGCTGGTAAAGGCAAAGTTTGAACAGGGAGCTATTGGCGCCCTGCATGAGCATCACCATTCACAGGTGACCTATGTGGACAGTGGTGTGTTTGAAATGACCATCGGCACCGAAAAGAAGATCATCCGCAAGGGCGATGGTTACTATGTACCACCTCATGTAATGCATGGCTGTGTATGTATTGAACCCGGTATGCTCATAGATGCCTTCAGCCCACTGAGAGAAGATTTTTTGAAATAAGTATACTTCGTAGCCTCCTGGCCAGCGATGAAAGCGGCTCTACTGCTATCCGCGAAACCGGTTGCGTTGGTATCAGCTTTTTCGTGTCCATTAAACAATTCTTACATCCGGAGCGTTTATTTCTGCGTTTACAGGAATATTCCCCGCATTTTCGGGGCCTGTTATTGGCTAAAAGGACCGAAGGTTGTAAATTTAATACCCGGCTTTTGCCGGAATACCGGAACATTCAACATTCAAGGAACAAGGAACTATGCCGCGCAATATCTTTCAGCCGCTGGAGATCGTGACGTATGATACGGAAGTGCTGCACTGTACTTTTCCTGACAACAATTATTTTGAACTGGTCTTTGTGGAGAATGGCAGCGGCTACAGAATGCTGAATGATGAGCAGATCCATTTCCAAACAGGCGATCTCTTCATGCACATCCCCGGCGAGAAAAATACCATCTGCCTGGAAGAGCACTCCCGCATACATTTTATCAAGTTCCAGCAGCTCCTGTTTGATGCGGCGACTACCCGGAATGTATTACCTTTTTCTTCCGAACAGTTCAGGAAACTGGAATTCATCCTCTATAGCGGGCAACAACACAAACAATCACTCATCCATTTAAAGAGTGATAAAATATCGGTATTTGCTTTGTTCAATGTACTGGTGTCAGAGGCCAGTCACCGCAGGTCGTATGCCGACAGCAACATCACCTTATGCCTGCTGGCCCTGCTCAATATGGTGGCCAGGAACATACTGGAATCCAACTACGTGCAGGCGGTACACCCGCATGCCATTACACATGATGTGCTGCACTATATCAACTACCACATCTATGAACCGGAAAACCTGACCATAGAACACCTGGCGCAGGAATTTCATATTGCGCCCGGCGATTTCAGTACTTACTTCAAAGATCAATATGGCGTTCCGCTGGAACAGCACATCCTCACCTATAAGGTCAAACTGGCCGATACCCGGCTGTCCTACACCCGCATGTCCCTGGATGAAATAGCAGCCGAGTTGCACTTTACCGATACCAGTCATTTTTCCCGTACTTACCGCCGCATCAAAGGCACTATGCCTGTAAAGCGGTAATTTCTTCTTCTTATCGTGCTTCTGAATGCTGAATTCTGGATTCTGACTTCTCTATTCTATATTCTTTTCTATCTTTGCGTCATGCGTTTACTCACCTTCTTCATGGCCGTACTGGTATTATCGCTGAGCTGTCTGCCCTGCGGTGATGTGAGTACCCTTGTCCTGAAAGAAGGCAAAGCGAAATATGAACTGTCAAAATGTGCCGACGGTGATCAACACGAGGACGACTGTTCTCCTTTCTGTCATTGCTCCTGCTGTGCGGGTTTCTCTATCCACCACCAGGTAGCTGCTATACAACAATCCTGTCCGCCGTCTGCTTCCCTCCATGCTTCCCGCTACATAGAAACGATCCGGGAAGTGTCCATTCCGGTATGGCAGCCCCCCCAGTTGGGTTAGTCTATTCTCTCCCAGAACTTACAACATTATTTTTATTGAACATGAAGCATTATTCCGGTAGCCATCGGAAGGAAACTGAACATTTTTCAATGGCTGTATAATGTTCTATATTCAATGCTCATAGGCTATGAGCCTACACAAATAGGTAATTCCACTATGTTAAACAGGATTATTCGTTTTTCGATCAACAATAAACTGATCGTTGCACTGCTGGTACTGCTGCTGATCGTTTGGGGCGTGTACGCGCTTACAAAGCTGCCTATTGATGCGGTGCCCGACATTACCAATAACCAGGTGCAGGTGCTCACTGTATCACCGGCCAATGGCGCGGAAGATATTGAACGGTTCATCACCTTCCCGGTAGAGCAAACCATGGCCACTATACCCGGCATTGAAGAGATACGCTCCTTTTCACGTTTTGGGTTAAGTGTGGTCACCATTGTATTCAAAGAAAAGACAGATGTGTACTGGGCCCGCCAGCAGGTGAGTGAAAGGCTTGTACAGATAAGTAATCAATTGCCGACAGGAATGGGCGCTCCTGAACTGGCGCCGGTAACTACAGGGCTCAGTGAAATATTCCAGTATGTAGTTCATACAAAAAAAGGGTATGAAAATAAATACACACCCATGGAATTGCGTACCATCCAGGACTGGATCGTACGCCGGCAAATGCTGGGCGTGGAAGGAGTAGCCGATGTAGCCAGCTTTGGCGGTTACCTCAAGCAATATGAAATAGCCCTTAACCCGGAGAAGCTGCGCAGCATGAACCTTAGCATGGCTGATGTCTTTGATGCGCTGGAAAAAAATAACCAGAACACAGGCGGCGCTTACATTGATAAAAATCCCCATGCCTGGTTTGTACGCAGCGTGGGATTGATTGGAAAGATTGAAGACATTGAAAATATTGTAGTGAAAAATACCAGTGGTAATATTCCGGTGCTCATCAGGAATATTGGTAAAGTACAATATGGATCTGCCATCCGTTATGGCGCCATGACGCGTAACAATGAAGGTGAAGTAGTGGGCGCGATGGTTTTAATGTTGAAGGGGGCCAATTCATCGGCGGTAATTAAGCGGGTGAAGGACAGGGTGGAGCAGATTGAAAAGAACCTGCCGGAAGGCATTGTCATTGAACCGTTCCTTGACAGGACAAAACTGGTTGACCGGGCTATTGGCACCGTGGCCACCAACCTGCTCGAGGGCGCACTGATCGTCATCTTTGTGCTGGTGCTGTTATTGGGCAATATGCGGGCAGGGTTGATTGTGGCATCTATTATCCCACTGTCTATGCTTTTCGCCATAGCTATGATGGATCTGTTTGGCGTAAGCGGTAACCTCATGAGCCTGGGCGCTATTGATTTTGGATTGATAGTAGATGGCGCCGTGATCATTGTGGAAGCCACCATGCATCACCTGGGGTTGCGAAAACAGGGAATACTCACGCAGCAGGAAATGGATAAAGAAGTGTATCAGTCGGCGGCGGCTATCCGTAACAGCGCCGCTTTTGGGGAGATCATTATCCTGATCGTATACCTGCCGGTACTGGCGCTCACAGGCATTGAAGGCAAAATGTTCCGGCCAATGGCGCAAACCGTGTCCTTTGCCATATTAGGTGCCTTCCTGCTGTCCATTACCTGGGTGCCCATGGCCAGCGCTTTATTCCTCAGCAAAAAGATTACCCATAAGCGAACTATTTCCGACCGTATTATGGGCTTCTTTCAGCGATTCTATACGCCGGTCCTGCACAGGGTATTGAAACACAAACGGATCACCATTGGTATCGCATTGGCATTATTGCTGGTAAGCATCCTGCTGTTTACGAGAATGGGGGCTGAGTTTATTCCTACATTGGATGAAGGGGATTTTGCTGTGGAGACCAGGGTATTGGCAGGCAGCAGCTTGTCAAAAACGGTAGAGGTAGCCAATAAGTCGGCCGATGTGCTGATGAAAAAATTCCCTGAAGTAAAGCAGGTCATTGGCAAAATAGGTTCTGCCGAAATTCCTACCGACCCTATGCCGGTAGAGTCGTGTGATCTCATTGTAGTACTGAAGGACAAAGAGGAATGGACCTCGGCCTCATCAAGGGAAGAGCTGGCTGAACAAATGCAGGCCGAACTGGAGAAATTTATACCCGGTGTTACGTTTGGTTTTCAGCAACCCATCCAGATGCGTTTCAATGAACTGATGTCCGGTGCCAGGCAGGATGTGGTGGTGAAGATATTCGGCGAAGACCTGGAGGCCTTAACGGATTACGCTTCCAAAGTGGGTAAAATAGCCGCAGCCACCAAAGGGGCCACAGATATATATGTAGAACAGGTAAGTGGGTTGCCGCAGATCGTGGTCAACTTTAAACGCGATAAAATAGCACAATACGGATTGAACATTGCAGCCATTAACCAGGTGATCAGGGCAGGCTTTGCAGGGGATGTGGCCGGTGAAGTATTTGAAGGAGAAAAGCGCTTTGACCTGGTAGTGCGGCTCGACCGGCAAAACCGGCAAAGTATTGAAGACCTGAAAACCTTATACGTTACGGCGCCCAATGGCAACCAGGTGCCACTGGATCAACTGGCAGCCGTGGAAATGAAGATAGGCCCCAATCAGGTACAGCGGGAAGATGCCAAACGCCGTATTATCGTTGGCTTCAATGTACGGGGCAGAGACGTGGCCAGCATTGTAAAGGAGATACAGCAACGGGTGGATAAAGAGGTAAAGCTGGCGCCCGGTTATTATGTCACCTATGGCGGCACTTTTGAAAACCTGGAACAGGCCAAGCAGCGGTTGAGCATTGCAGTACCTGCCGCCCTTTTATTGATCCTTGTCTTATTATACTTCACTTTCAGGTCACTCAAATATGGTCTGCTCATCTTCAGCGCTATTCCATTCTCCGCTATCGGTGGTGTGCTGGCATTATGGATAAGGGGTATGCCCTTCAGTATTTCTGCCGGCGTAGGATTTATTGCCCTCTTTGGCGTGGCGGTATTGAATGGTATTGTATTGATCGCTGAGTTTAACCGGTTAAAAAAAGAAGGTATGACCAACTTACAGGAATTGGTGCTCACCGGCACAAGAACACGTTTGCGCCCGGTAGTCATGACGGCCCTCGTAGCCTCACTGGGTTTCCTGCCCATGGCTTTATCCCATGGCAGCGGCGCCGAAGTACAAAGGCCACTGGCCACCGTGGTCATTGGCGGATTGCTGTCCGCTACCTTATTGACCCTGGTAGTATTGCCTTGCTTATATGGATGGGTGGAAAACATGGGCCGCAGGCGGAAGGGACAAACAGGAGTGGTAGCAATGATACTGCTGTTAGTAACCGCTTCCTTGTCCGGGCAGGCGCAGGAGTCGCCCCTGACATTGGAGCAGGCGATTGACCGGGCCCTGAAGAACAATGGAAACATACAACTGTCCAGGCTGGCCGTGGAAAAAGAAAAGCTACTCAAAGGCGCTGCGGCCGAATGGAGCAAGACCAATATTAACCTCCAGTATGGCCAGGCCAATACTACCAAATGGGACAATCACATTTCCCTCAGCCAGCAAATACCCAATCCTTCCCTCATCAGGAACCAAAAACAGTTGGCCGATGCACGCATCAAAGGCAGCGAACTGGAACTGGGTGCAACACAGCATGAGCTGATCTACGCAGTGAAGACAACCTGGTACCAGTTGGTTTACCTCAAAGCATTGCAGCAACAACTGCAACAGCAGGATACGGTGTACAGCAGCTTTCTGAAAGCAGCAGAGTTGCGTTATAAAACAGGGGAAACAAAATTGTTGGAACAAACCACAGCCGCCACCGCCCTGGCGGAGCACAGGAATGAAATACGGAAAAATGAATCGGATATTATGGTAGCGCTTACCGAGCTGCAACGGTTAATCAATGATTCACTGCCGGTGAACATACCCTTTACAGGTATCGTTAAATTATCACCCTCTATTGCTGTACAGGATAGCCTGGCCAATAATCCCCTGGTGCAGGCCGTGCAGCAGCAGGTAGCTGTAAGCAACAAACTGGTAGCAGTAGAAAAAGCAAAGCGCAGCCCCGATTTCTCTATTGGCTATTTCAATCAGTCTATTATCGGTTACCAGAACGTGGATGGCACAGAGAAATACTATGGCGGCGGTAAACGTTTCCAGGGCGTGCAGGCAGGTATCAATGTGCCGGTATTCGGAAAATCGTACACGGCCCGCGTGAAGGCGGCGCAGGTGGAAATACAGGATGCTGAAAACAACTACCGGCTGATGCAACATAACCTGCAGGCACAGTACAGGCAGGCCCTGCAGGAATATGAGAAAGACAAGCGCAGTGTGGAGTATTATGAAAACACAGCACTGCCCAATGCGCAACTCATCCTGCAGCAGGGACAAAAATCTTTTCGTTACGGGGAAGTGGATTATATCGAATACCTGCAGGCCATCAAAACAAGCAATGAATTACAACTGAAATACCTGGACCAGCTCAACCGCTATAACCAATCTGTGATCAGGTTGCTTTGGCTGGCCGGCGACAAATAGCTCATTATCCAATTAATACTATCATGAAGTACAACAATAAAATAAACGTCTTCTTCCAATGGTCCGCTATCCTGCTCGCTGCCGTTCTCATTATGTCATGCGGTGGTGGAGATAAAGCGCCGGAAAAAGTAAGTACAGCAGATTCTGCCCATCAGGAGGAAGAGCTGGAAGTGGAACTAACGCCCGAGCAGGTATTGACTGCCGGTCTTGAAACCGGTAAGGTGGAATACCGTACCCTGAGTGGCACCATAAAAGTAAATGGCACACTGGATGTGCCGCCGCAGCAACTGGTGAGCATATCGGCTCCGATGGGTGGTTTCCTGAAATCTTCAGAGCTGCTGCAGGGCAAGCATGTTAATAAAGGCCAGATCATTGCTACCCTGCAGGACCCTGCCTATATCCAATTGCAACAGGATTATCTCGAAGCGGTAAGTCAGCAGGAATACCTCAAAGCTGAATATGAGCGGCAGGAAGAGCTCTCCAGGGAGGAGATCAATGCCCGTAAAACCCTGCAGCAGGCAAAGGCCAACTATCAATCCATGCAGGCCAAAGCGGCTGGATTGAGAGCAAAACTGAAACTGGTAAACATAAATCCCGATCAACTGGAAAAGGGCGATATTCAAAGCACTATCAATTTGTATGCGCCTATCTCCGGTTATGTGACAGAAGTAAACGTAAACCTGGGCAAGTATGTAAACCCAACAGATGTCATGTTTGAGATAGTGGATACAGAACACCTGCATGCTGAATTGACGGTCTTTGAAAAAGATGTGCCGCTGCTGAAGGTGGGACAGAAAGTCCGTTTCATCCTGGCCAATGAAACAGCAGAGCGCATGGCCACTGTGTACCTGGTGGGGCGTGAGATCGGTACCGACCGCACCGTGCGCGTGCATTGCCACCTGGACAAGGAAGATAAGAACCTGTTGCCTGGTATGTACCTCACCGCTTTTGTAGAAACAAAGAACATCAACCTGCCGGCTGTTCCGGAACAGGCCATTGTAAATTATGAAGGGACCGACTATATTTTTATTGCTGAAGAAGGTAATAAAGAAGAGCATCATTACAAGGCCATACCGGTGAAAACAGGCGTGAAGGAATTGGGGTATGTGGAAGTGTTACTACCGAAAGATTTCAATATAGATCATACCAAAGTAATTATAAAAGGCGCTTATGATCTGCTGGGTAAGCTGAAGAACAGCGAAAGCGAAGGAGGACACGCACATTAAAAAATCATACCAACCGGCCGCTCCCAGCGGCCGGTTCCTTTTTAGGCCAATATTTCAGTAAAAGAAGATAAAATAGGTAAAAGGCATGTTCAGAAAGGTAGGTACTTTTAATTGTAATATTGACAATTAAACTAATCGTGACTTATATACCAACGTATAAGGCTGGTTAGGAAGAGAATTGCTTATCTATCAACGCTAAAGCCTGCTATATGAAAAATTTACAGCACTGCTGTATTCCTGCCATGGAATACATACCTCGTTTAATTGATCTCTCAGTATTCCGGATATGATACTTTAACCTGTTCCTGGAAAACGATTCCTGGTCCCTTTATTACCGTGTACAATAGTATAGTTACCTGCACCACCATAGCGGGTGGCCTGCTATTGCATTAACCAAAACAAAAAAACAATCATGAAGAACTGTTTGACTGCAGGAAAGTCGTGGCGTATCCCATGGCTCATTGTCTGTATCCTGACATCCCTTGCTGCTTCTGCACAACAAAAAGTAAATGGCAAGGTGGTAGAAAAAAAGACCGGCGCCCCCATGGCTGGTGTTACCATCAAAGAGAAAGGCGTCGCCAATAGTTTGTCTACCAAAGAAGATGGCACCTTCACCATTACACTGAAAACCCCAAAGCCGGTATTGGAAATAAGTTTTGTCGGTTATGCCAGGCAGGCAATAGCGGTAAATGGAAGAACTTCTGTTGACATTGTCCTGGAAGAAGATTCCAAAGGTATGGAAGATGTGGTGGTGATCGGTTACCAGAACGTACAGCGCCGGAAAACTACTGCGGCTATTTCTACGGTAAAAGGCAAGGACATAGAGAATACACCTTATGCCACCTTCGATCAGATGCTGCAGGGAAGGGTGGCCGGTCTCAACGTATTGAGTATTTCCGGGGAGCCGGGCGCTAATAATATTGTTAACATACGGGGTAGTTCCAGCATCAGCAATGAAGGCAATGGCATCAGTACACCCCTGTATGTAATAGATGGAGTTGTATTTGATGTAAGCGATTCCCGCACATCCTACGGCAATAATCCGTTAACAGCCATCAACCCCAATGATATTGAATCCATCGACGTATTGAAAGATGCTTCCGCGGCTGCTATCTACGGAGCACGTGCTGCCAACGGTGTGATCATTGTAAAAACCAAAAGACCCAAAGCCGGCAGCAGGCCGCAAATAAGGCTGTCTTCCTATGTAGGTATCTCTACCAGGCCGGCCATGAAACCCGTACTTACCGGTACGGCCGAAAGGAGGCAGAAAATGGACCTCATCAACAAGATGGCTGCCTATGAACAGCGGGCCAATATGAGCCAGTGGCTTACCGATAGTCTGAATCCTGCTTTTAATAACAATACCGACTTCCAGGGTCTCTTCCTGCAGGATGCTATCATCAACAACGTAGACCTGAACCTGGCAGCAGCAGAAGAAAAATTTGCTTACCGCTTGTCATTGAACAGATACTATGAAGAAGGAGTGATGATCGGGTACAACCTGCAAAGGATGTCGCCCCGTCTCTACCTTTCTGTAAAACCCTACAAAGGCATAGAAGTGGCCACCGACCTGTACATGGAGTTTACCAAATCCAAACATGGTTCCGGTACAGGCGACCGGTATCCTTTCACCGCCTGGGGTTTTCCATCATCTTTCTGGCGGGTGACAGAACAGGATATGAAGAACTACCAGGGAAGAAATGATGAGGTAAGGGATGATGACCGTACATTTTCGGTCAACGGCAACACCAGGCTTATTGCGAATATCACACCGGAAATCCTTTTCACCAGCTCATTGTCTTACAATGTAGGCAACGTACGGAGAGATTACCTGCGGCCTGGTACTGTCAACCCGTTTGCGCCCGGCAGGTCGGATGCCATTCATTTTGCTTCCAATAGTAGGCGCTGGGAATTGGAGAACTACCTCACCTGGACCAAAGAGATCAAAGATCATACGATCACAACACTCATCGGTCAGGGTATGGAAGAATTGACCATTAATGGCACCAATGCCGAAGCATTGGACATACCCGTCAGTGCCATTAAAATGATTCAGGGCATCTCTCCCGGTGCCGGCCTTTCGGCCAGTACCTCGTTTGAAGAAAGGGCGCGCCTCTCCCTCTTCGCCCGTGTAGGATATGATTATAAAGGGAAATATGGCATTGATGGTAGCTTCCGCCGCGATGCTTCCTCACGGTATGGTAAAAATGATCGCTGGGGTACATTCCCGGCCATCTCCGGAAGATGGATCATTTCCGACGAGCCATTCTTTAAACCGCTTAAAAGCGTTATATCCTTTTTCAAAGTGCGGGGTAGTTATGGTGTTACGGGAAGGGATCCCGGCAGCTTCTATGCACAATACAGAACACTGGCCATTGATGGTTCTTATCCCGGGTCTTCACTCGGCGCCGGTTCCTCTGGCCGCATGACAACCTACAATGGCGCTACTGCTGTATATCCCAACTATTCGGCTTCTGCACCGGCACGCAATATCACCTGGGAAAGAAGCCCGCAATCGAATATCGGCATTGATGCAAGCTTCCTGAATGACCGTATCAACATGGCCCTTGATTATTATGTCAAGGACTCAAAAGAAATGGTATTTGATGTGCCGGTAGCGCTTACCACAGGATATACTACAGCTACCAATAACTACGTGGATGTGCGTAATACCGGGATAGAACTTTCGCTCACTACCAACAACCTGTCCCGCAATTCCGCTTTCAAATGGACCACCACCCTCAACATTGCTTTCAATGACAACTATGTACTCAAATTGCCGCAGAACAACCGTGACTTTATCTATGGTCCACCCTGGATGCAACGGAAACTCACTATTGGAAGACCGTTATTTGGCTTCTCTGTATGGGATGTGCAGGGCGTATATGCCAGCAACAAAGATGTTCCGGTTGATCCATTAACCGGCGACAGGATGCGCTGGGGAAGCGCCACCGGTAACTTCTTCGGTGCAGGCGATCCCATACGCAGGGACCTGAATGGAGATTATATCATTGATGACCTGGACAAGGTGGAAATGGGCAGCCCGCAAACAAAGATGCAGGGCGGTATCATCAACACCTTCACCTGGAAAGGGCTCAGTGTACAGGTATTGTGCACCTTCATCAGCGGCAGGAACTTATGGAATGGCTATTTGTCAGATAAACTGCAGGATGCCGGCAGTGGCGATAACTACAGCTATCGCTGGGGCCCTTACTCAGGTCCCTCTTCCGACTTTGGAGGCTTGAACTTTTGGCAGCAGGTAGGTGATGTGGCCGACTATCCCTCACTCTTTGGTAACAACGTAGACAAATGGCATATCGGCCAATCCCTGTTTGTGGAGAATGCCAGCTTTTTCAGGGTCAAAAATGTCAGCATCGGTTATGCATTACCCCAACATTTATTTAAAGGGTTAAAGGTCATCAAAGGTGTACGGGTATATAGCATACTCGATAACCTGCTGGTGCTTTCCAATGCCACCGTGCCCGATCCTGAAGCGGTACAGCCGGATGGCTATTCTTCCGGGAACGATTATCCCATACCAAAGAAATTCACATTTGGTATAGAAGTTAACTTTTAAAAACAGGCACATGAAAACTCATTATATATTATTCATCATACTCATTGCAGTAACCGGTGTATCCTGCAGTAAGTTCCTCGACAGGAAACCCATTACAGCGCCCACCGATGAAAATTTCTGGTCAAATGAAGACGAAGCCAATAATGGTATTGCAGGCGCCTATGTATTATTGCGTAAAGCCCTGAATGAAGGGAACGACAGGGGCATAGCCCACCATGCTTATGGTGATCTGCCAACAGATCAATTTGTGAATACATTGCCGGGCGAAGATTGGGGTGATATCGGCCGTATCAACTGGTCACTGAATGTTCCGCTTTCTTCTACCTGGCGCAGCATGATGAAGCTGCGCCGGTTCGATAACTTTTACAGGGTTATTGATCAGGCTAACCGTTGTATCAAATACATTCCGGGTATAGCCCTGGACAAATATACTTCTCCCGACGCAGCCGCTGCACAGAAGCGCCTCATAGGGGAAGCTTACTTCCTGCGGGCCTTTACCTATTTCTACATGGCAAGGATATGGGGAGATGTTCCCCTGGTACTGGAAACGGTGGATGATGTAACACAGGCGCCGCCATTACCCCGTACAGGTGAGGCAGCGATCCTTGATCAATGCATAAAAGACCTGAATACAGCGACGGGAGGCCTTACCTGGACTTATGCCAGTACGGGCGACCGCGCAGTGCGGGCCAACCGCGGAGCTGCCTATGCATTGCTGGCGCATATCTATGCCTGGCGCGAAGATTATCCAAAATGTGCCGTAGCTGCCGATTCGGTGATCACACATGGTGGCTACACACTGGTGAACAGGAATGATTACCTGGGTATTTATAAAGGGAAATCAACCGAAGGGATCTTTGAAATTGCACAGAGCGCCGTTAATGAAGGCTCTGCAGGCAGTATCGCCTTTGCTACCTTAAAATCACCCTACCTTGCCACCAACCTGGGCAACACGGCATTCACGCTGGATGCCAATGCCCTTCATACACTATTTCCCAGCGATACGGACCTCCGTGTTGCCAAAGGTTTTGCATTCTTCAATACAGCCGATCCTGTCTGTATCAAATATTCCAACATATTGTACACGCAAACCAACTCACAGGGACAACCTTCCTCTCCCATCGCCCTGAATAATATGGTCGTGTTCCGCCTGGCGGATATTATGTTGTTGCGTGCAGAAGCGCTGGCGGCTACCGCCAAATACGGTGAGGCCCGCACCCTGGTAGAAACGATTCGTACTGCTGCCGGAGCCACCCCGCTTACGGTAACCGATGATAAACTCTTTGAGGCGGTCATTGATGAACGGGGCCGCGAGCTCTTCCTGGAAGGGCACCGTTTTTACGACCTGGTACGGCTTGCCAGGAAAACAGGCATCCTCAAATTTGATGGTTCAGGTACCGGGCGCATGACGCCCGAGCAATTCCAGCAGGGGAAATACAAATGGCCCATCGATCCTATCCTCATCAGCAATAATCCCCTGTTACAGCAAACAGGTTATTGGAAAACAAGAATGTAAACTGTAAAAGCAACTACAATGAAATACAATCATTATATAATAGCAATAGCGGTGATGCTGCTTGGCATAATGGCCGCTTGCAAAAAGTCGAACTACCTCACAGATGGGGGAGTACATGATCCTAAAACACCGCTGAGTAATTATGATTACCTGGCGCAACACCCCTGGAAAAGCTTTGATACGCTCATAAAGATCATTGATCACTACAGCTTAAAAGAGGAAGTCAACAAAGCGGCTACATTCTTTGCGCCGGCCAACTATTCCATCACCGCTTACATGAAGAAAAAGCTGGCAGAAGTACAGCTCATTGATGAAAATGCGGTCTACACATTCGACAGCCTCTACCAGGATATTACCATCGACTCGGTAAGACAATACCTCTTTGATAAAAAAATAACATTGGACGAGGCAAAATTGGAGGCCCAGCCATATACCAGCCTGGGCAAAACATCCTGCGCAGTGGTAAAACAGTTGCAAACAGACTTCCAATACGTGGAACGTAGCTCAGCGCCTACCTATCTCCTGTACTTTATTAAAGTCAGGGGAGCGCTGGATATTCCCGGAACGCCCCCGCCTGCCAATGAAACAGATATATCGGTAGTATGCCAAACCACCGGTATACAAACCTCCAATGGCGCTACTACACTGCACGTGTTGAGCAACCGGCATATTTTTTCATCCTTTTAACCCCATTGCTTCAATCATAAATAGTCAAACATGAAAACGCTTAAAATAACCGGTCTGCTGTGTTTGTTGTGTGTGGTATTCTATTGTTGTCAGAAAGTTGAAGAGGGGTTCTTCAGCGATAAGATCTTCTACCGGGCTAATCCCTTTGTGGCCACTCAGGCTGGTGTTACCTATTCAAGACCCCTGGAGGTAGACGGTTCTACGCAACCTATAAAAGTAAAATTGCTCTCGATCAGGAATAAAGCTACCGGCAAAGCTGCTGATGATCTCTTGAAAGAGCGGGAAGTACAGGTGTTTGCCGGTGAATTAACGGCTGCCGATTCCACCATCGCTTTGTTGCAAAGCAAGATCACCAAAAAAATGGTAAAGCCTTTTAACGTCAATGAAATTGGCGGCCGGCTCGAAATGTCGCAGGCTTCTGAATTTGTGGATATAGGTACTTATGAGATAGACATTGAAGTGTCCAACATGAAGGGCAGCAAAGTCATTAACAATGCCTGTGAGATCCAGTTAGGTCCAAAGAAACACTATGAACTCATCGGGTCCAATGCTACTACCTCCGATGCGCCGCCTTTACCGGAGGGCGGATTTGTACAGGTGCCAGGCGGCGCACCTGTTACGTTTGAAAGAGTGCCCACCGGGCCCGATAAGATCATCATCATGTTCATAGACATGAACGGCGTGCCTTTTAACCCCAAAGCAGGGCAGGTGATCATACGCGGTGATCGTCCTCATTTTGCACCCATGGACCCGTTTTACCCGGAAGAAAAGACAGATACCGCACTCGTATTCCAATATCCCATCACGCCATTCCCTTTCATACGTGGCGCGTTTAATGATTTCAATAACTATTACCGGATACCGGCTTCGGCCAATAGCCTGGGCAAGCATATCAATCCTACATTCCAGTTCCGGGTATATTCACGCGGCACCTGGATCATTAAAATAAAAATGCTCACGGCGGCTAAACTATAAGCATTACTATCCAACCAATACCATTAACCTTAAAACTTGTCGTATGAGAAAAATGCTATTAACAACCGTCTGTATGCTGTTTACTATTTGCCTGTTGGCGCAGAAGACTGTTTACATCCCCACGGAGTTCAGCTCCAGTCCGCTGAATACCTGGTCGTGGAGTAAATCCTACCAGTCGGCCAACTTTGTTGTCTTCTGGGGTAATATAGTAGGCACCAATCCGGCGAATTATTCCGACCCTAACCTGCGCTTCAACCCGCAGTCCATCTGTGATACACTGGAAAAAATCTATGTAAAATTTGTTACACAGCTCCAGTTTTGTTCAGATGCACCCACTAAGAACCTGGGGAAGTATAAGATCATCATCGTTATGAACGATACCTGGGGTAGTGGTGGGCCTGCAGGCTGGGCTTTTGGTGGTACCTACGGCAATACCATTGGCGCCATGTGGGTACATCCCAATGCTGCGCGCGATGGAGCAGTTACCAGCCATGAGCTTACCCATGCGTTGCAGGGCATGATCAAAATACAGGAAAATACCGTGGGTGGCGGCTATACAGGCTGGGAACCTGCCGGCTTCTTCTGGGAGGCCCATGCTAATTACATGCGTACCCAAATGTATCCCCGCTTTGCGGGTGATGATTTCCCGCGGTGGTGGGGTACACAACATTTTCACCTGAGCTCTACCCGTCACCACTATGGAACCTTTAAATGGTTGTACCGTATCCAGGATGTAGAGGGTATTACCATGGTGAACCGCCTGTGGAAAGAGTCGGTGGCCAATGAACATCCGGTGATCACTTACCGCCGCCTGAAAGGATGGAACCAGGCGCAGCTCAATGATTTCATGTATGACTATGCCAAACGGGAAGTGGCCTATGATTACACCAGTAATAACTTTGGCGCCATCATGCGGGCAGAGTACAATCGTATAAAGACCCAGGAGCCGCATTACGTTTGGCGCAGGCATACCATCCTGAAGCAGATCAATGCTTCTACCGGGCGGTACATCGTACCCGACGCTTTTGCTCCGCAGGATTATGGATACAACATTATCCCCTTGCATACTACCTGCAGTAATCGCAATGTAACGGTGAAGTTTAAAGGACATACGGAAGTGAACAGCACCGCCGGCTGGCGTTATGGCTTTGTGGCATTGAACAGCAGCGGTACGGTGTCACGCTACAGTACCTTGAGTTCGGCCAATGAAAGCCAGGTGAGCTTCCAGATGAATGCCGGTGAAACAGAATTGTACTTTGTGGTGGTAGGAGCACCCACTACACATACCTCTTATGTATGGGAGCCCGGCTGGCCAAAGATCAAAAGATATCCGTATGAGTTGCGCATTGCCAATGCTGTTCCGGAAGGCTATCAATCCAATTTCCGGTCGGCTTACAAAACCAATGGGCATACCCATCCCAATGGCGGCGGCTGGGTGGCCAATTCCGTTACAATAGCCTCCACTGCTTATGTAGGACCCAATGCCATTGTACTGGGCTCTTCCAATATCTCCGGCAATGCGCGTATTGAAGGAACGGCCTGGGTGCAAAATGCCACTGTGCAGAACAATGTGATCATCCGCGACAATGCCAATGTATGGGGCGGTAACTATTCCGGTAGTACCGTCATCTCAGAAAATGCCATCATGAACAACTGTACGGTTTCCGGCACTGTGCAGGCAAAAGGCAATGCGATGGAATGGGGCGCCACTTTTGGTAATTCGGTAATCGTAGGCGGCGATGCAGAAATACCCAATTGCAGTACAAACGGGGTGTACCTGCAGGTGCCGCATGGCAACAATGGCCGTACCAATTGTGATGGAAGGCCGGCCAGCCATACCTCCAATGTGGATGTGAACAGTACCTATGCACAGTTTACCGACGCGCAGATGGCCTTTACAGGAACAGTTTCCTGTCCGGCAAGTGCCGCCGGCCTGCTCACTACCAATACAATGGCGCCTGGCAGGAAAGCTGATCTATTGGTATATCCCAATCCCATACAGTCGGCATTCACGGTCCAATTAGATGGATTTGAGGAAGATAAGGACGTGGTGGTGTATGTATACGACCTGTCGCTGGGCAGGGAACTATACCGCCGTCAACTGGATAACAAACGGATACTCAATTTACATATCGGTGACCTGAAACTGACTGCCGGCACCTATGTGCTGAAAGCAGTGAGCAACAGGCAGTCTATTGTCCGTAAATTACAGGTGGTAGACTAAAAATGCTACGGCATAAACCGATATTATCATAATAAAGACTGCCTGAAAAATGGCAGTCTTTGTCATTCATTAATTGTTAAATTGCCACTTATTAAGTTATTTATTTCCCCGCAGTGTCTCCCGCAGGGGACGCTGCGGATTTTTAAGCATTTCATTATGATGTTTGTATCAATCAAAAGAAAAGTAGTGATATGTGCCGCCGTAGTGGCGGGTGCATTACCGGTTTGTGCACAACATTCCGATTATCCCATTCAGCCTGTTGATTTTACCCATGTGCACCTGACCGATCATTTCTGGGCGCCCAAGATACAGGTGAATGCAGATGTGACCATTCCCTATACCCTTAGCCAGTGCCAGCGTACCGGGCGCGTTGATAATTTCCTGAAGGCTGCGGGAAAAATGCCGCCCAACAAATACACAGAGTACCCGTTTGATGATACGGATATCTACAAGACTATTGAAGGGGCTTCCTATGGATTGCAGGTACAAAAGAATCCCAAACTGGAATTATACCTCGATACACTCATACAGATCATTGCTGATGCACAGGAGCCGGATGGCTACCTATATACTTTCCGTACTATGAAAGCGGCCAAACCGCATGACTGGTTAGGATCAAAGCGCTGGGAAAAAGAAGAAGACCTCAGCCATGAACTGTATAACTCCGGCCACCTCTTTGAAGCAGCCGTGGCACATTACCAGGCTACCGGTAAAAAGAACCTCCTCAACATTGCCACCAAAAATGCCGATCTGCTGGTAAAGGATTTTGGTTATGGTAAAGAAGAAAAGTCACCCGGCCACCAGGTAGTGGAAATAGGATTGGCCAAACTGTACCGGGTTACCGGCGAGAAAAAATACCTCGACCTGGCCAAGTTCTTCCTGGACATTCGCGGACCAAAGGGTTCAGAATACAGCCAGTCGAATAAAAAAGTGGTAGATCAGTCAGCAGCAGTAGGCCATGCCGTGCGTGCTACCTACATGTATACAGGTATGGCCGATATTGCGGCCCTTACAGGCAATGAAGCCTACCTCAAAGCCATTGATGCTATCTGGCATGATGTAGTGGAAAGGAAACTGTACATTACCGGTGGTATCGGTGCTACCGGCGCCGGTGAAGCTTTCGGTGCGCCGTACCAGTTGCCCAACATGTCGGCTTATGCAGAGACCTGCGCTGCCATTGCCAATGTATATTGGAACAGTCGTATGTTCTTATTGCATGGCGATGCCAAATACGTAGATGTATTGGAGCGTATCCTGTACAATGGATTACTATCCGGTGTTTCCTTAAGTGGTGACCGTTTCTTTTATCCCAATCCGCTGGCCTCTATGGGACAGCACCAGCGCAGCGCCTGGTTTGGTTGTGCCTGCTGTATTTCCAACATGGCGCGTTTTCTGCCTTCCATGCCAGGGTACATGTATGCACAGAATAAGAACAACCTCTATGTAAATCTTTTTGCCGGCGGCACTGCCAGCATCACCTTGCCGGCTGGTAAAATAAACCTGGAGCAACAAACAGAATATCCCTGGGAAGGGAAAGTGAAGATTGTAGTGAGCCCCGTAAAGACAACGGCTTTCGCCTTGCAGGTACGGGTGCCCGGTTGGTCTAAGCAGGAGTTGGTACCTGGTGATCTGTACTATGCGGCTGATAAAAGAGAAAAACCACTGGCCATCACCCTCAATGGAAAGCCGGTGAAATATGAAATGGTAAAAGGTTATGCCGTCATTAACCGTTCCTGGAAGAAGGGCGATGTAATCGCTTTTGAATTACCGATGGAGATCCAGAAAGTGTATGCCAAAGAAACGGTGAAAGACGATAAGAGCCGTTTTGCTTTGCAGCGTGGCCCCCTCATCTATTGCCTGGAAGGGCCCGACAATAAAGACAGTGCTGTTCAAAACATTGTAGTAGATAAATCAGCCGCTATACAGGCTGTAAATAAACCCAGCCTGCTGAATGGCGTGACGGTATTGGAAATGAAAGGTTCGTCCACCAAAAGAAAACTGAACAGTGATGACCTGATAAAGTCTGAGCAAACAGTAACTGCCATTCCTTACTATAGCTGGGCCAACCGCGGCCCCGGTGAAATGGTGGTATGGATACCGTATGAAGCATCAGCCGCCAAGCCAAAGCCGGCGCCTACCATTGCTACGAAAAGCAAGGCCACTGCCTCCCTTCAGAATACACGCATGTACAAGGCGCTGAGTGATCAGTATGATCCGGAAAATTCCCAGGACCACAATGCGCCTTACCTGCATTGGTGGCCAAAGAAAAATACACTGGAATGGGTGCAGTATGATTTTGATCAGGAGTATACTATATCACAATCACAGGTCTATTGGTTCGATGATGGTCCCTGGGGCGGTTGCCGCATCCCTGCCTCCTGGAAACTCTATTATAAGAAAGGCAATGACTGGGTGCCGGTACAGCCGGTTGGTCAATATGAAATTGCCAAAGACAAATACAACCTGGTAAAATTTGAACCGGTAACCACCACTGCCCTGAAAATGGAGGTACAACTACCGGCAGAACACGCTACCGGCATTCATGAGTGGATTGTGAAATAAACCTACTTAAACTTCTCCGCAGTGTCTCTCCCGCAAAGCCTTGTGGGTAGCGGGAGGACGCTGCGACAAACCTGGTGTTCACATGCAAACAAAACTATTCATCTTTAATTTTCTCCGCAGATGTCTCTCGTGCAAAGCCTTGTGGATGGCAGGAGGACTCTGCGGTATTAGTATCGCTGCACACAGCCAGCGCCAGGCCGTCATCAACATTGATGCGGCAAAACCCGGCGCCCCCATCGCTTCCACCCTGCATGGTATCTTCTTTGAAGAGATCAGCCATGGTGGTGAAGGCGGCCTGTATGGCGAGCTCATCCAGAACCGTGGCTTTGAAGAAAGCCGGCTGCCGGCAGGCACTAAGGTCGAAAACGGATGGTTGATTCCCACGGCCCGTACACCACATTTCATGTTGCAACCACGCGTAAGTGACTGGAGAATGCGCTGGCCACTCACCAGCCAATGGCCTGCCTGGTCACTGGAAGTGGGAGAGAAGAGTGATATCAAACTACAGCTTACACAGGACAAGCCTTTGAATGAGGCCACGCCCAATTCCATGCAGGTAGATATCCAGGCATTGGATGCCGGTGGAAAAAATAACCTGGTGAATGAAGGCTTCTGGGGCATCCGGACCAACAGCGGGGAGTTGTACAACCTGTCATTCTATGCCCGTACAGATGATCGTTATAAAGGTCAGTTAACGGTATCACTCCAATCACAGGACGGGAAGGTATTGGCAAAACAGGTCTTCCCCAATGTAAAAGGAGTTGGGTGGAAAAAATACACCAGTACCCTGAAGCCGGTAACCACCGACCTGAAAGCGAAGCTGGTCTTCTCCTTTGGCAGTACGGGTACCATATGGCTCGACTTCGTATCCCTGTTCCCGCAACAAACTTTTAAGAACCGCTCCAACGGTATGCGCAAAGACCTGGCGCAATACCTCGCCAATCTCAAGCCTGCTTTCGTACGCTGGCCCGGTGGTTGTTTTGTGGAAGGTATTAATATTGAAAATGCGGCCAACTGGAAACGCACACTGGGTCCCGTAGAAAAAAGGCCCGGCACCTATAGTGTATGGGGCTACTGGAGCAGTGATGGATTTGGTTACCATGAATACCTGCAGTTCTGTGAAGACCTGGGCGCTGATGCCTTGTATGTATTCAATGCCGGCGTGTCTTGCGAATACCGCAGCGGCACTTTTATTCCCGATGATTCCCTGCAGCCGGTGGTAGATGATGTGCTCGATGCCATTGAATATGCCATCGGGCCGGTAAGTTCCAAATGGGGTAAAGTGCGGGTAGCCAATGGCCACCCAAAACCTTTTCCGCTTAAATATGTGGAAATAGGCAATGAGCAGCATGGGCCGCGTTATGCAAAGCGGTACAATGTTTTTTATGATGCCATCAAAAAGAAATACCCGCAGCTCATTCTCATGGCCAGCATGGGCATTGGTGATATCAATAAACGTACGCTGGACAGTATGCAAAAAGTAGACATGGCCGATGAGCATGCTTATAAATCAGCCTACTGGTCATTCAACAACTTTGATCACTTTGATAAATACAAACGGGGCGACTGGGATGTATATGTAGGGGAATATGCTACCAATGCCGGCGTGGGCAGTGGTAACATGCTGGCCGCACTCAACGATGCAGTGTACATCATGGGCATGGAGCGCAATGGCGACCTGGTGAAGATGTCGAGCTATGCGCCTTTGTTTGAGAATGTCAATACACAGCACTGGCCGGTAAACCTCATTAACTTCGATGCGGGCCGCAGCTTTGGACGCATATCTTACTATGCCATCAAAATGATGAATGACCACCGGGCCGATCAGAATGTGCAGACAGCCGTTACGCTTCCACCTCCGGCGAGCCCTGCCCCGCAGTTCACCGGTGGCATTGGACTGGCCACCTGGGATACGCAAACGGAGTACAGGGATATTGAAGTAGTGAAAGATGGCAAGACTTTATACAAAAGTGATTTCATCAACAGGCCGGAAGAATGGCAGGCCATACGTGGTAAATGGGTGGTGAAAGACAGTGCCCTGGCGCAAACCGCACAGGGAGCGCAGCGGCTGAACATCCTTGCCGGTAAAACATTCGATACCTATACACTCAAACTGAAAGCGCGCAAGACAGGTGGTACCAATGCCTTTATTGTTCCCTTTGCCGTGAAAGACGGCGCCCGGCAAATGCGGGTACACATTGGCTCTTATGTAAACCTCAATTCGGTAGTGGAGCTGGTAGCGGATAGTTTTTCTGTGGCCAATATGATGCCGCAGAAGCGATTGCCCGAACCTATTCAAACAGGCCGCTGGTATGATATTACCATTGAAGTAGGAAATGACCAGGTAGATTGTTACCTCGATGGCAAATTGCTCTTCAATTACCGCGAGCCCAATAAATTCTTCAGCATTGCCGGCCGGGATAAGGAAACAGGAGATATTATTATCAAGCTGGTGAATGGCGCTGAAACGCCCTACACAACTACCATCAACCTGGAAGGCGTAACAAACGTATCCCCTTCAGCACAATTGATCACGCTGCAGGCTGATTATCCGGAGGCAGAGAACTCACTGGACCAGCCGCAAAAATATATCCCGGTAAGCACCATACTCACCGGGATAAAACCTTCTTTTGAAACGACGGTAAAGCCCTACTCTATTTCCATACTGCGTGTGAAGGACACGGGCTGGAAGAAGCAGGCGCACCGCTGAAGCTATTCATTCCGCAAAGCATGAACAGGATTGGTCAGTGCGGCCTTTACAACCTGCTGACCAATTACTGCCAGTGCGATCAGGATGATCAATACAACCGGCAATAAGAACATCCACCAGGCCAGTGAAATATGATAAGCGTAAGCGGATAGCCATTGATGCATGACCATACCGGCCACCGGTAAGGCGATCAGCGAAGCAAGGATGATCAGCTTTACAAAGTCCCTGGTCAGCAGGGATACCAGTTGTTGTACAGAAGCGCCCAGCACCTTCCTGATCCCGATCTCTTTGGTACGTTGTACTGCCATCAAAGATACCAGTCCGTATAACCCCAGGCAGGAGATAAGAATAGCCAATACGGTGAAGTAGGTAAACAACTTCATCGTTAGCCTGTCCTTATCGTATTGTGCTTTATAGGCTTCATCCAGGAAGGTGTAGGTAAAAGGCTTGGCCGTAAAATGTTTTTTCCAGGCTACTGCCATAAGCGGCAGGTCCTTGGGCTCGATCTTGATGATCACCGCTCTGATGGGATTGGTATTATACACCATCACCAGCGGCTCCACCATATTATGCAGGGATTTATAATAAAAGTTTTTCACCACGCCCACCACTTTGCCTTTGTGGAAATAGCCATCCATAGGTTGTCCAAGCGCGGAAGCGGAAGTCCATCCCATCTTTTCTACAAAAGCCTCATTCACAATAAAGGCCTCGGTTCTGTCCGTTGCAAGGCTGTCCGATACATTTCTTCCCTCCTTCAGACGGATCTGCAGCAAAGGCAATAGCTCCTTATCAATAAAATAATAATGGCACATAAACTCCCTTCTGGTCGCTCCGGCAAAAGTAGTACCCATAGACAGGGCTTCTGAGTGGATGCCACTGCCGGCAGAAATGCCTTTGATGGCGGGTATCCCTTTCAGGGTATTGATAAAGGCAGGAGCGGAACGTTGTGATAAAGAATCATTGTCCAGGTGTACGGTAGCTACCTGGTCTTTTACATATCCGGTGTCTTTATTTTCTATGTACTTTACCTGGTGGTAGATCACAATCGTTCCGGTGATCAGGGCAGCCGTTATCACAAACTGGGCGGTAGTAAGCATCCTGCGCAGCAGGATACCCTTAGTGCTATGCCTCCATTTTCCTTTTAATATCTCCACTGGTTTGAACCGGGACAATATAAAAGCAGGATACAGGCCCGCCAGTAATATCGTAACAACGAAAATGCACAGCAAAAACAAGGCGCTGCCCTGCCGGCTTAGGTGAAGCTGTACCTGCAGCAGGGAATTAAAATAAGGAAGGATGACCAGCACGATACCAAAAGCGATGGTCCAGGCAATGGCAATAAGCAGGAAAGACTCAAACAGGAACTGCCGGATCAACTGGAAAGGACGGGCGCCATTCACTTTCCGTACACCTACTTCCCTGGCCCGCTCAGTAGCCCTGGCTGTAGAGAGATTAATATAATTCAGCAGCGCTATTACCAATATGAAAATGGCCAGCAGGGAGAAAATATAATTGAACTGCTTATTGCCTTTGGGAGTGTCCTCCAGCTTGTCCTTGCTGAAATGTACGTCTGCCAAAGCTTCCAGGGCAAAGCCAACGGAGTATCCTGCAGCGTCGGCTTTATCCAGCTCGGGTTGGCAATACTTATCGGCTACCCGTTTCATCTTACGCTCAAAGCTCCTGAGGTCTGGCTGCTTATTAAACAGGATAAAAGTGTATACGGGAAAATCATCCAGCCAAACTGTCTTCTTTGAATAATCCGTATAGAGTAAAGCGGTGAATTGAATATCCGAATTGCCGGGAGGGTTGGCAATAACCCCTGTTACTGTCTTTGGTTGATCGTCGCAAATGATTGTTTTACCCAGGGCAGGTTCCTTTCCAAAATATTTCCGTGCAGTGGAGGCGGTCAATACCACGGAATGGGGTTGTTGTAAAGCACCGGTAACCGTTCCCTCCAGGAAGGTATAATCAAAAACGGAAAACAGCTCCTGATCGGCCTGGTAGAAGCCTTTTTCATTCATCAACTCTCCGTTGTGCTTCACAACAGTGGGCTTGGGTTCCAGGCGGGCGGTGGAAGCTACTTCCGGGAAATCGCGTTTAAGGGCATCGGCCATTGGGTAAGGGCTGGTGCCAAATTCCATATCAGCCGATCCGGGTGCATGCAGGGCGCTGACCACCCTGGCTATACGGTCGGCTTTGGTGTTATGGCCATCATACGTCAACTCATACTGTACATACAGGAAAATAACAATACAGGCAGCAATGCCTGCCGATAAACCAAGGATATTAATGAGGGAAAAGCTTTTGTGCCGTAGCAGGTTTCGCCAGGCGATCTTCAGGTAGTTTCGTATCATAAAAAGGTTTGAAGTGGAACAATGACTATTCTGTGCGCAAAGCGGTAACCGGGTTGGCCAAAGCAGCTTTTACCACCTGCTGGCCAACCACCGCCAGCGCGATCAGTACGATCAACACCACCGGCAATAAGAACATCCACCAGGCCAGTGAAATATGATAAGCATAAGACGATAGCCATTCATGCATAGCAATCCAGGCTAATGGTAATGCGATCAAGGAAGCCAAAACGATCAGTTTGAGAAAACTACTGGTCAGCAACACGAGCAGTTGTTGCAGCGAAGCGCCCAGCACCTTCCTGACACCGATCTCTTTAGTGCGCTGCGCAGCCATTAATGATACCAAACCGTATAATCCCAGGCAGGAGATCAGGATCGCCAGCACAGTAAAATAAGTAAACAGCTTCATCGTTAACCTGTCCTTGTCGTATTGCGCTTTATAGGCTTCGTCCAGGAAGGTGTAGGAGAAAGGCTTTGCCGGGAAATGTTCTTTCCAGGCTGCTGCAACAAGCGGCAGGTCTTTGGGTGGGATCTTGATCATCACCGCCCTGATGGGATTGGTATTATAGATCATGACCAGCGGCTCCACCATATTATGCAGGGACTTATAATAAAAATTCTTTACAACACCCACCACTGTACCCTTATGCTCAAAACCTTCCATGGATTGCCCCAGCGCAGAGGACCATCCCATCTTTTGGGCAAAGGCTTCATTCACAAGAAAGGCTTCTTTTTTATCGGTGCCAAGACTATCCGATATATTCCTGCCTTCCTTTAAATGCATCTGTAGCAAGGGCAACAGGTCTTTGTCAATGAGGTAATAATTGCTCATAAATTCCCGCTTCTTGTCGCCGGAACCGGCAACAGTAGTAGCGATGCTCAGTCCATCCATCCAAAGGCCGCTGCCCGCAGAAATGCCTTTTATGGCCGGAATTGCTTTCAACCTATTGATAAAAGGCGTCACAGCATGTTGATCCGAAGAATCATTGGAAACCTGGATGGTGGCTACCTGTTCTTTTACAAAACCGGGATTTTTATTTTCAATATATTGTAGTTGGCTGTAGATCACAATCGTTCCGGTGATCAGGGCAGCCGTTATTACAAACTGCGCGGTAGTAAGCATCCTGCGAAGCAGAATACCCCTGGTGCTGTTCTTCCATTTTCCTTTTAATATTTCCACCGGCCTGAACCGGGACAATATAAAAGCAGGATACAGGCCCGCCAGCAATATCGTGACCACGAAAATGCAGCCCATGAACAGCGCGCTTCCCTGCCAGCTAAGATGCAGTTGTACGTGCAGCAGGGAATTAAAATAGGGAAGTATCGCCAGCACAATACCAAAGGCGATGGTCCAGGCAACGGCAATGAGCAGGAAGGATTCAAATAAGAATTGCCTGATCAACTGGAAAGGCCGGGCGCCATTTACTTTCCGTACACCTACTTCCTTTGCACGCTCGGTGGCCCTCGCTGTTGACAGGTTGATATAGTTAAGCAAAGCGATCACCAATATGAAAATAGCCAGGAGAGAGAAAACATAATTGAACTGCTTATTGCCCTTCGGTGTATCTACCAGCTTGCCCTTGCTGAAATGGACCTCCGGTAGAGGCTCCAGGGAAAAGGTGACAGAATAATCCTTGGCCCCCATTTTATCCAGTTCCGCCCTGCAGTACTTGTCGGCCACCCGTTTCATCTTTTGCTCAAAAGGGGTAAGGTCAGATGGTTTGTTAAACAAAACAAAAGTATACACCGGGAAATCCTCCACCCAGCCCGTCTTTTTTGAATAATCAGTATACAGCAAAGCTGAGAAACGGATATCAGAATTGCCCGGAGGGTCGGCGATCACAGCGGTTACCTTCGTGGGCTTTCCGTCGCAAATAAGCGTTTGGCCTACGGCCGGCTCCTTACCAAAATACTTCCTCGCAATAGTGGCTGTGAGTACCACCGAACCCGGTTCATGCAAAGCGCCGGCAGCAGATCCTTCAACAAAAGAGTAGTCAAAAACGGAGAAAATATGTTGATCAGACAGGCAGAAATCAGGTTCATCGATCAGCTCTCCGTTATGCTTGATAATCGTAGAACTTTCGTCCAGGCGGGCCGAAGCGACAATTTCCGGGAAGTCGCGTTTAAGCGCATCGCCCAGCGGGTTAGGGCTGGTGCCAAATTCCGTGTCAGCCGAACCCGGCGCATGCAGGGTGGTCACTACCCGGGCAATACGGTCGGCCTTGCTGTTATGACGGTCATACGTCAACTCATACTGTACATACAGGAAAATAACAATACAGGCCGCAATGCCTGCTGATAAACCAAGGATGTTAATGAGGGAAAAACTTTTGTGCCGTAGCAGGTTTCGCCAGGCGATCTTCAGGTAGTTTTGTATCATAAAAAGGTTTGAAGTGAAACAACATTTATGAAACACGCCGGAAATGAACAGCGGGAACGTGCCTGCAATGATGAAAAAATATTGTGAAACCTGCGCCGGGAGTGCACCGTTTAGCCTATACTTTACAGTTTATTTAACAGTATTTGAGCTGCAAGTAGTGAAGTTTTGAAGAGGGGGAGCCATGTTCTATCTGTGGGAGCCTTCCAGCAGGTGCATCACCGATCTTATCTCTTCTCCCGTCAATGGAGCCGCGAAAACTTTCACCTGGTCCATATATCCATTGAATATCCTTTGTAAAGGGAATTCTTCATTCCGTCCGATGGTCCATTTATTAGAGACGGATAAATTGGCGGATTGCTCAAGCGTGGTGCTGCCTTTCAGCTCGCCGTCAACATATACGTGCAAGTTTTTTCCATCACAAACACCGGCTATATGATGCCAGTTATTTTTCCAGTCTTTAGGGAGGTCTACCGTGCAATCACCTCTTCCCCAGCCACCGGCAAAAAAGCTCAGTGTTTTATTGCCTGTTAACTGCAGTACATGGTTATCCCCTTTTGTCAATACATCTATCAGTCCCGTATTATTTGTCGTTGGAAAGATCCATGCCATCATCGTAATGGTTTCGCCCATCTTATCCAGGCTTGCCGAAGGAGGTATTTCTATATAACAGTCATTCCCCAATAATATACTATCTCCTGAAGCGGGAATTGGCCGGCCATGAGCTATCATGATCTTGCCATTGTTTTCAAATCCCGACCTGTCCGGTACGGTGCTGTCCCGTCCCGCCCGGCGCAGATCAAGATCCAATATGGCAGATGCTTTATTATCAGTATAAACCTTAAAAATTGCACGCTTGTCTTTTATGGTAATGGCCTGCATGCCTTCTCCGGAAACGCTCAACGTTGCAGCAACCGTTCTTTGCTCTCCCGGCTGAAGAGAGAGACTTTTGCGGCTTGTCAATGAATCATTCAGCATAATGGGAACAGAATATGTGTGGACAACACCGTCAATATTCTGAACACGAAAGGTTACCTGCTGTGCTGCTCCTTTCGGGATGATGGGCTTAACAACAAGGTCACTGATGGCAGGTTGATTGGCACCTGGTATATGGAGGTTGGCTACTTCTATCATCACTGTATGGACGCCACTGATCTGCAAATAATGTTTACCGGGTTTATATAACCTGCAGGCAATAGAATCGGTAAGCCTGTAACCCGTTGGCAGCATACAATTTTTACGGGCATATTCCCGGCCATCAACAAGCACCCGCATAATATTGGTGCCGGGACTGCCCTGGTTCTTCAGGGAGAAAACGACCTGGAATAGTTCATGCGGACTTACTTTCTTCTTTGCTACAGCAACACCTGTTACAGTGAATTGCGACCCCGTTTTTGTTTCAGAAAATATAACCGGGTCCTTATCCGCAGGCCATCTTTTCGCAGGCTGGTTACCCATTATAAACTGCATTTCCCCTCCTTCGGCAATCAATGAATGGGGAATGGCCAACTGGTTATAGGGAGCATGATTGATCAGTAATGACTGTACATAGCAATTTTCGGGAGATGCATTGGTACTCTTAATAACAAACTGCTTCCCTTGTTCAGGATGAATGGTCACGTGGCTAAAAACAGGAGCGCCAACGGTATAATAAGGCCGTCCGGGACAAACAGGGAAAATCCCCAGGGCGCTTAATACATACCAACTGGACACAGAACCAAGGTCGTCATTACCGGGAAGCCCGCCAGGGTCAGGGGAGAAGCGGGAGCGCATGATCTTTCTTACCCACTGCTGTGTTTTGGCAGGTTGTCCGGCAGCATTGAACAGGTAGGGAACGTGAAAGACCGTTTCATTATCAAAAACGATCCGGTTATTACTCAATGCCTCATCCAGCCGGCTGGTGAAACGCTCATTCCCACCCATCAGGTTGATCAGGTCTTTTGCGTTGTGCGGTATAAAATAAGAGTAGGTCCAGGCATCACCTTCCTTATACCCGAATGTGCCCGGTTGTAACCTGAACCCGGCCTCATCCCTCGGTAATAAAAACAATTCCTGTGTGTTGAACAGGTTACGGTAATAATAACTTCTTTCCAGCAAATGAGGGTATCCATCATCGTCGTTCATAACCTGCCTGGCAAATGTTGCCAGCGCCCAATCGTCATAAGCATATTCTACAGTCCTTGTAACGGATTCAGGATATAGGAGCGGAATGTATCCCTGTTGATGGTAACTATCCATGTCGCCCTGGATAAACGGGCCGGTCACAATACTTTTCTGCATAGCCCTGTAGGCCAGGCTGCTGTCAATATTATCTTTTATACCCTTGAGGTAAGTATCTACAATGATAGGAATAGCATGGTTGCCTGTCATAGATTCAATAGGAAGGTAACCCGATTGCTGATAAATATTCAACATGGACAACACCATATCCCTTTGCCTGGCCGGGTATAAAAGGCATAAGAGGGGATGCAAGGTGCGGAAAGTATCCCATGGTGAGAATGCCCCATATTCATGTTGCCCCTTGGTGGTATGTACAAGCCCATCCCGTCCCCGGTAATTTCCCTCCACATCAGAAATGATCCAGGGAACCAATAAGGAATGGTACAAGGCAGTATAAAAGATCGTTTTATTTTTTATATCGTTGTCACTGATCTCAACAACAGCTAATTCCTTCGCCCAGTGCTTACGCGTTCTTTCCCGCAACTGGTCAAAGCTGGTAGCAGGCAGTTCTGTATCGATATTCTTTTGTGCGCTCTCAACACTCACCGTTGAGGCGCTTAATTGCAGCGTAAGGATGGTAGGACCTGCTGCCGCGGCTGCAAACGCAAAAATGCTGCCGCCTTCCACTTCTTGTGTGGCAGTATACGCTTCGCTGAAATGAATAACGGCATGATGCCGGGATGTATGTACAATCTTCTTGGATGGTGTGGTAATAGTGCCCGCATCGCCGATAAAAACCCTCGGAAGTACGCCGGCAGGAAAAGTAAAACGGAACATGCCGGTATGTACAGCAGCCGTTGCTTCCACCTGGGTATGATTATCGGTAAAAAGAACACGGTAATAACCAGGTTCGGCTTTTTCGGTTGAATGCAAAAAAGGCCGCTTGTATTGGTACAATTTAAAAGGCGCAGGAGCATCAACAGGCATAATATATAACTGTCCCGAAGAACCATTGGGAAAGCCGCTGAGGTGCTGCAGGCAGCTAAAAAAATAGATGTTGCTGTCGCTGTAGTCATATCCCCTGGTTGGCGCCATCCTTGTTTCAGGGGTTAACTGTATATACCCTGAAGGAGCTGCCGCGCCGGGATACGTGCCGCCTTCAGAGCCCCAACTGGTCAATACCTTGCTTTTGGTGGTGCCAATAAAAGGATTTACATATTGCAGGGAACCAGGTACCTGGGAAAATGACAGGTGCACCGCGCAGAACAATAAACCGGCAGAAAGTATCAGGCCGCCACAACGCATGGTAATATGTTAATTCAAATTTTGATATAGACCTTCCTTTTGTGAAGCCAATAGCCCACCAGCCAGCACAGCAGCATAAAACAAACAGCAAATACTAAACTGCCAAAAGAACCGGGAAAGAGGCGTTGAAAAAAAGCTTGGTTCACCCACTGATAGAAACTTATCCCCCGCTGTACCATGATCAATATAAAACTGACAAACAATAATTCCGACAACAGGTAAATGGCCAACGGGTTTTTGCCAAACACCAGGAAGAACCCGATGCCCCGTTTCCATTGTTTTATTTCAATAGCGTAGATCAACAGGGAAAGTATCGCCAGATCGAGACCAACCGTGAGCAGTACAAAAGTGCTTGTCCATAATTTTTTGGCCAGCGGGAAAAATTGCGCCCAGAACAAGGCGACAAAGATCATAATGGCGGCTGCCATCAGCAGCCGGGCAATGGTTTCAAAACTTTTACCCTTTTGCTGGATAAAAACGCCGGCGAGGTAACCGCCAATAACATTTACCACGGCAGGCAGCGTACTCAATATACCTTCCGGGTCAAAGGCAATGGGCCCGCCTTTATCATGGTACAGGTGATCATTGCCCAGCAAAAGAATATCCAGTTTGGTGCCTGCATTGCCCAGCATCGTCAGTTCCTGCCCCGGCTCGCCAAACAAATACAGCAATGCCCAGTAACCCAATAACAGGAAAATAGCCATCACCACGATCCATTTGCCACGCAGGTAATGCGTCAGCAGGGCGGCTATGCAGTAACAAAGCGCAATTCGTTGCAATACACCCATGATCCGGGTATTACTGATCTGGTTAAAGGCCCATGTTCCATCTGCTGTACGATGAAAGAAGGGGAACCAGTACATCAGGTAGCCAAGCAGGAAAATGATCAGCGTCCGTTTAAATACCTTCAACAGGAAAGCGGAGTTGCTGCTGTATTTGGCTTTTGAGAAACTCAGGGCATTACCCACGGCGAAAAGGAAAGAGGGAAACACCAGGTCCGTAGGGGTGAAACCAAACCATTCGGCATGATCAAGTGGTCCATAGGGAGGGGCTCCCCAGCCCGAGGAATTCACAATGATCATAAAACAAACAGTCAACCCCCTGAAAATATCCAGTGAAAGAAATCGATCATTCTTAACAGTCATAAAAAGCTATTTACTTATAAGCGGCCAGTATGCTATTCTTATACTTCTTATAAAGCGCTACGGATATTGTTACCGCATTTCCTTTTACCTCATCTGTATAATGCTCATGGCCATTCACCCATTTCCATTCCCAGTCTTTAACCATTGTTTCAAAATCGTTGGCCTCCATCCTGCCACCTGTCTTCATCTTTTCTTTTAAATAAACGAAAAACTGTTCCCACCTCGGCTTGTAAAAATGTTTTATTAGTCCGGCCCATTGCCGGTTGGAATATTCATGTAGTTCACTGTCCTTATCGCCCCACAGCGTAATGATGTTCCTGGCATTGAGCTCATACAGGTCTTTTTCTTTTGCATCAGCGCCACAGCGCCGCGCATCAGCAATCCATTTGCCCAGTAAGAAATCGGGCCGGGTTGATAGTAATATATCCATATCCTCCATCAATTCCAAAAAAGCCCTTGTATGCTTGTTATAGGATGCTGTATCGTGTTGCAGGTAAGCCAATACCCATTTTTGCTGTAAGGGAAGGGCATAATTGGCAAGCACCTGCCTGGTTACATCCACCAGGTCGTATTGAAATCCTTCACTGTGTTGCAAGGCAGGCGATGCCTGTACAAACAATTCCCAGGCTTTCATCAGGTCCACCGGGTTATAATCCAGCTTTGTCCTTACCCGGTCTGCCCATCCGTTAATGGTAGGCCTTGCCACAATAATAGATTCAGGGCCGCCTTCTCCCAGGCCTCCGCTGTAAACCGTTTGCTGCAGTATTGTCCAGGCTTTATTGATGGTGGGGTTCAATGTTCCATAACGTTGTAAAGTATGTTGAGGCAACCAGGCTGCTAGATCAATAGCACTGTCGCGCCATACATTTTCCAGCATTAACTGGTACAAGGCGGGGTTCTGGGCTATTCCTTCAGGCGTTAACCCGATACCTGCCATTTTACCGGAGGCAGGGTCATGTAAAGCGGCAGCAGGATCATGGGCTACATTACGCATCCTTCCCCACAAAGCGACATTGCCGCCAAAATTGTGCAGCATATTCCATATCCAGGGTTTGCCATAATAAGCCTGTGTGCGGTTCCACAGCGGATGGCTTTCGCTGTACAGGTCAAGCATGATCATGTGATCATCCGGAACGGCATTGAGTAATGCCTGTATCTGCGGCTGCTTCCAGAAAGATGCCTGGTAATGGAACATCCAGCCCTGCATGATCCATACAGCTTTGGGATCTGCTGCTGCCATTGATTCAAATACCTTCTTACTGATGTCATTCAGGTAGGTGGAATCGTTGGAAGGTGGCAGGTTTTCATTGAACGTATCAGCCGAATAATAATGATCTGTACCATACACTGCGGTTTGCTCTTCAATAAACTTTTTCCCGATCGTTTCAAACAGCGGATCTGCAGGGTCCAGTATATACACATCGGGAAAGCCTGCTCCCCAGTTCGTTTTCTTTAGTTTGGCTGCAGGAAACCTGTCTTTGAACGAAGGCGGCACATGTCCGGTAAAAGCAGGCAATACCGGTTTCATGCCCATGGCCCTTTCTGCAGCAAGGATTTTCTTTTGCAGCTCCCGGTGCGTATCCATCCAATGTTGGGGCAAGGGACCGCCCCAGGCATCAATATTACCCATCCAGAACCAGGAGAAATAAGCCGGCCCACTGAAAAACCGGTTCAGGTCATCATGGGTAAACCCCATCGAGGTATATACCCGCTGCCAGATAGCTTCCTCTCCTGTTATGGCCAGTGGCATGTTAATGCCATTCAAGGCCATCCAGTCAATTTCCTGCTGCCAGCGCTCCCAGTTCCACCACGACATGGAATAGTTAAACGTGCAGTAGTTAAGATAATACCGGTACTGGTACGGTGTGGTCTTTCTGATCTTTCTTTTCGTGGATGGTAATACCGCCGGCAGTTGCAGGTTGTTGCCATTCCAGGAAATACTGCTGTGACAAAAATGCTTCAGGTAATAATTAAGCGCAGAAGCTATGCTAAGGCCATTGTTACCGCGCAGTAGGATCTTGCCGGCCACACTTTCAATTTCAAATACATCCTTACCTGCTTCGGGCGCTATGTAAGCTACCCGGAAAAAAGAATCTTTGTCTTTTACGATCCTTGTAATAAAGGAGGTCACAGCTTCCTCGTCAAGTTGGGAAAACGAGGGGTTGTGCATGAACAGGACGACGCCTATTAAAAGAAACGCTGGTGCTTTCATATTTTGCTTTTGGCAAAAGACCCGTAAAGCAGGTGCTTTACAGGTCTTTTTTGCTTTTTGTAGATCGGTCCGTAGCGACCCGGACCTTATATGCCAACTACTGCTACGTTGGTAAGGTTTAATAGTTGGAGTTCTGTTTCAGCACCCCTTTACTTTGGTCAATGACTATTTGCGGAATAGGCATGTAATAATTTTTAGGCCGGGCAAAGGTGCGTGCGGGCACCACCACAGCTCCGTTATACGGTGGCAACGGAGAAGCTTTCTTGGGCTTATTAAAGATGGTATCAACATTGATAATTTTGGCTTTATCCCATCTCAGCAGGTCAAAGAACCGGATATTTTCTCCGCCCAGTTCCACCCTGCGTTCATGAATAAGTGCTGGCATCCCTGCCCCGCTGATCTCGGGCAAGCCCGCCCGCTTACGTACCGCATTGATTTCTGCATCGCCTGCACCCGCGCCGTTTAACCTGATCTTGGCTTCCGCCACCACCAGGTAGATATCTGCCGTCCGCAGGATCGGTTGTTTTAAGTTGGCATCCAGGTTGCCCGAACCATCCGTATTATAGGCCGTATATTTTCTGATGCAGTATCCCGTTGTCAGTGAATTACTGGGCAGCATCCTGCCGGTAAACTGGCCAGTCATTCCGGAGAACATCTGGTAGGCGTCTTTACTGGTGATCTCAATAAGTGTTGTCTGGTTTGGAATGGAATCACCGACCGATAATAAAGTTGCTTTCTTACGGATCGAGTCTTTAGGCTCAAATTCATCGGCAAAGTTTTGCGTGGGGTGATGAAATCCCCAGCCATTCCAGGCCCTTGGCGTAAAATAAACATTCATCAGGGCGTTATTGAAGTTATTCCTGTTCCAGACGGCGAACAGGATCTCTGAATTGGATTCCTGCTTGCCCAATGTAAAATTATCCGTGTACGCAGTAGACAGGGCATAATTGGCATTCTGTATTACTTTTAACCCGTACTCCCTTGCCTTGTCTGCTTTTTCCCAGAATAAGTACAGCTTGGCAAGCAAACCCCAGGCAGCGCCCTTGCTCACACGTCCTTTGTCTTCTGCACCATAGGTTTCAGGTAATAAGTCGGCTGCCTTTAACAGGTCTGCTTCTATTAGCTGCATGACGGAATCAACGGAAGACTTAGGAATATTATAATTGCCTGTCAATACGTTCTCCTCAACAATAAGCGGCACCTCACCAAAAATAAGGTTCAGTGTCCAGTAGCCATGGGCGCGCAGAAAATAAGCCTCGCCCAAAGAACGCTTCCTGATCGCCTCATCCATCACAGGCACTTTGGGAACATAAATGATCGCATTATTGGCCCTTGCGATCTGTTCATAGGCCCAGCCCCAGGTAGGGCGCAACTGGTAAGTGTTGGACGTAGCAATGAACCGCTCAATTTCCCAGAAGTCGGAGTGGTCGCCATCCACAGAAATATCATCGGAAGCATCTTCAAATGCGTATAGATTATGACCAACGCCTTCTTCCTGTGTCAGCACATTATAAATACCGGCTATACCCGCCAGTACATCGCTTTGGTTGCGCCAGAAATTAGAAGTGGTATAAACGCCTACCGGCTGCACATCAAGGGGCTGTTTAATACAGCCCGCAATAACGACCAGTATTGAACAAATAATGGAAACAAATAAATATCTTCTTTGCATCGTAGTAAAATTTGTGCGCTAAAAATTAAAAGTTGCACCAACAGTCAGGGTACGTACCGCAGGGTATTGGGCTACATCAACCCCTCTTTGCTTATTACCATCTGTGTAACCAAGTTCCGGCGTATAGCCGCTGTAGCCTGTCAGGAAGAAAACGTTGTAACAGGTTACATACAGCCTGGTAGCGGGCATACTGGCTTTTGCAATACGCCATTCGGGGAATGTATATCCCAATGAAATATTTTTGAGCGCCAGGTAATCTCCCTTCTCTATCCACAGGTCCGATGTACGGTAATTCTGATTGGTATTGGCCCTGGTTAAACGGGGTACGCTATTGCTGGTGCCTGCTCCATGCCACCTGTTGAGTTGTTCACTGTACCAGTTAAACACCTGCGTGCCATCCAATCCGGCCATGCGGTCGGCATTATACAATTCAAACCCAAGTGCGCCGGCAAAAGAAAAAGCGAGATCAAATCCTTTAAAGCTGGCATTGCCATTAAGGCCAATCACAGCACCGGGGTTGGGATTGCCAAGATTTACCCGGTCATTGTCATTGATAATACCATCACCGTTCTGGTCTGTAAACCTTACATCGCCCGGTTTAATAGTGGCTTTATTGGGATCATTCGCAATGCCTGGGTCTTTATCAATATCACCCTGTTCCTGGTAAAGACCGTTTGTTTTAAAACCATAATAAGAGGCAATAGGTTGTCCCTCATAAGTACGGGACGTCTCCAGGGATTGGCGTCCATATAGTATAGACCCGATATAATCTGCTTTGGTTCCGTACAGATAGGTTACTTTATTTTTTATAAAGGAAGCATTGGCCCCGATGGAATAACTGAGCTTACCCACTTTGTTCTGGTAATTCAGGTCTATTTCTATGCCCCGGTTATTAAGCTCTCCAAGATTCTGAAAGGGAATGGTTACGTTACCGGCGCCATACGACAACGACACATTGGCCCCATAGTTCTCCACCAGCGAGTACGGGATCAGCATATCCTGTGTATTCTTATTGAACCAGGTAATAGAGCCGGTAAGATGGTTTTTCAGCAAACCAAATTCAAGGCTGAGATTGGTCATCACGGCCCTTTCCCAGGTGATATTGGGATTGGCCAGACTGATCACATAAGCGCCATCTACCACGGTGCCGTTTGTGCCGAAACTATACAGTGTATTATTACCACCGCTTCTGATAATAGCGAGGTATTGGAAGTCATTGATCTGCTGGTTACCTAATTGACCCCATCCGCCGGTCAATTTTAAACTATTGATAAAGGAAACATTATCCTTGAAAAAGTTTTCGTCCGATATACGCCAGCCGGCTGAAAAGGCAGGAAAATACCCCCACTGTTTACCCGGCGGGAATTTGCTGGAACCATCTGCCCGCATAGTAGCGGTTAAAAGATACTTGCCTTTATAAGCATAATTGGCCCTTGCAAAATAGGATTGCAAGCCTGCATAAGGCCGGCTATTGCCGCTGCCGCCGGAAAACTGGTTGGCGCTGCTGCCATTATCCAGTATGCGGTGATCATCTGCCGGATCGGGATAACCTCTCCGTTGGGCAAAATAAGAGCTGCCTGCATAGGTTTGGGCCGAGTAGCCGGCTGTTAAGCCCAGCCTGTGATCTTTTTTGAACAGCGTATTATAGGTAAGGAATATTTCCTGCAGCCAGGAGGTGGACTTTGCACTTGTTTGCGTTAAGGTAGCCAACTGGTTCACCCGCGTTTGATCGGGTGTGGCGATCTCAAAATTGTATTCATCACTGACCGTCTGGTCAAAACCATAATTCACCTTCAGGGTAAGCCCTTTGATAATATCCACTTCGGCAAAAGCACTGGCCAGTACACGGCGGCCTTCTTTGTTTTTATCTGTTGTTGCCGCTGTGAATACGGGATTATTGATATCGCCCAGTTCATTATCGGCTTTTGAGCTTCCCCAGGAGCCGTCATCATCACGAACAGGGATAGCAGGATTAAAACGCAGGGCGCTCCATACCAGGCCCGTCTGTGTCGACCGGGTATCCAGTGCATTGCCATTGGTATAGGCATACAGGAAATTTTCACCTACCCTGATCCTGCTCCCCAGTTTATGTTCAGAATTGAATGATCCGCTTACTCTTTTAAAGAAAGAGTTTACAATAATTCCCTTATCATCAAAATAATTGGCCGAAACACTATACTTCGACTTAGCATTGCCCCCTCTTATTGCCACATCGATATTATTTGTTTTGCCTGTGTTGAAAAGCGCCCGCTGCCAGTCGGTCCGCTGGGTGGCATAATAAGTGTCATTCCATACAGCAGGAACAGGCGAGCCGTCATTGCTAAAGGCTTCTTTTTTCAATGTTACCAGGTCGGGCGCTGTCAGCAGGTCCAGGTATTTCATCACCTGCGAAGAGCCGGTATAAACATTGACGGTTGTTTGCATCTTCTCTTCATAGTTGCCCTTTTTAGTGGTAACCAACACTACGCCATTGGCAGCCCGGGTACCATAAATAGCGGAAGAAGAAGCATCTTTTAAAATTTCTATGGAGGCAATATCATTGGGATTAACATCATTCAGATTGGTGGCAGGTACGCCATCAATCACGATCAGTGGGTCAGAATTATTAATGGTGCCGGTGCCCCGTACCCGGATGGTATAAGCTGCACCCGGTGCGCCGTCACTGCGTACAATATCAACCCCGGATGCCCGGCCCTGCAAAGCCTGTGCAGCATTGCTGACGGGCAGGTTTTTAAAATCATCTCCTTTTACGGTAGTGATGTTGCCGGTAACATCCCTTTTTCTTTGCGTGCCATAACCTACTACTACCAGGTCGCCAAGCGCTGTAGTGGCCAGTTGAAGGGTAATGGTAACAGGAGGGGTACTGTTATTGACTGTAATACTTTTTCGTGCAGTGGCATAGCCTACAAACGAGATCTCCAGTTCATATACGCCATCCGGAACCTCTAAAGCAAATTTTCCTTCCTTATCGGTGGCTGTGCCAATAGATAACCTGGGTATGCTTACCGTGGCGCCCTCTATGGGTTTATTGTTTTCATCCTGCACGGTGCCTGTAACACGAAGTGGCAATGGTGGCGGACCGGGTAGGGCAACTGTAAGGCGGGGAGTTTCTTTTACCACAATCACCTTATTCTGTATCACGAAAGAAAGTGGTTGGTCTTTGAAGCATAGGTTCAGTACTTCTTCCACCGAAGCATTCCTTACCCGGATACTTACTTTTTTAGCCCCGGCGAGCATGTGACTATTAAAGATGAAACTATAACCCGCCTGTTGTTGTATGGCTTCAAATACCTGTTCCAGGGTAGCATTATCCCTGGAGAAGGTTATTTTTTGAGAAAGCCCGGTGGCGCTCACATGTAAAGCAGCAGTTAGCAATAAAATAGCAGTCAATTTCATAATCAACAGCATTTTAAAAGGCACAAGCCTTCGTTCATAAGCGGCTTTGCCTGGTACAAGCAAATTCATACTTTTGTTACGTTTTGGTTTAACAATACAGTGTCATTTAGCTGTGGCCTGATTGGAGAGCCTGACATTCCACCGGGAGCGGCTCCAACGTTCCCGGTTTTTTTTCAGGCAATCCCCGGATTACGGTTCTTGCATATAGCAGCTATTTTTATGTTTTACAATACTTTGATCGGTTGTTAGGGTAATACAATGATCTTCTTTCCCTGTACCCGGAAATGCACAGTTCCTGTCAGCTCCAGTAATTGTAATACGGATGACAGGTTTTCCGACCGCGCTACGATCCCCGTGTACACCTGGTCTCTGCGTTTTGTCTGGTATTCCACTTCCACATCATACCATCTTTCCACCTGGCGCATCAGTTCCTTAATGTCGGTGTCCTTAAAGCGGAAAAGCCCATTCTTCCAGGCAATCACCTGGTCCAGGTTAACATTATTAACGACTGATATTTTATCATTGTCCATCTGTGCCTGCTGGCCCGGCTTCAAAGTGACTGCTGGTCGCTGCTGGCCGGATGCGGGCTGTTGATTGCTGACCCTTACGCTCCCTTCCAGTAAAGTAGTTTTAGTGCTTTCCTCATTGGGATAAGCCATTATATTGAAATGGGTGCCTGTTACTTCCACTTCGGTCCCTTCCAGCCTCCCTGGTTGGGGGGGAACAAATACCTTAAAGGGCACTTGTTTATTCCTGGCTACTTCAAAGTAGGCTTCCCCGGTAAGTTCTATGCGGCGTTCTTGGCCGGTGAAAGCTGTTGGGAAACGCAGGGAAGAAGAAGCATTCAGCCACACTGCGCTCCCATCAGGCAACACTACATGGTATTGGCCGCCACGTGGGGTAGCAATGGTATTGTAGCCAACTGTTCCCGGCAACTGTCCCTGAGTGCCCGGCTTATAGGCCAACTGCCCGTTATCCAGCTTCACCACTATGATATTGCCCTGCTGCGCCAATAAGCCGTTCTGTATACTGTCCAGCACAATGGTGGAGCCATCTGCCAGCGTTAACAGGGCTTTGTTGCCACCCGGGGCAACATCCTGCTGCGGGTCACTCTTTTCCGTCACCGGCTCGCCGGCCCGCTCTTTTTTTCCGGAAAAGAAATAAAAGCCTGCAGCAACAATCACCAGGATGGCGGCAGCAATGCTCACCCATTGCATCGTGCGTACCCGTTTTGGCCGATGCGTGGCTGCGGCCGTGCTGATAGCCATCCACATTTCATCCCACTTATGTTGCGGCAGGCTGATTCCTGGGTCATTGTCCGTTCCTTCCTTTACAATCAGGTTTCGTAGCACATCCTCATGCTCCACTGATTTCAGTAGCTCAAATAATTCTTCCACTTCATTTTGTGACGCCCTGCCTGCTGCGTATTCCTGCAACAGGTAGCTTATTCTGCCTTTATCCATAGCTTGTAAATAGTATCAACGGCCTGTAAACCCAGGATGGTCGAAAACCCCTATTAACATAGAGTCACCCCGGGCAAAAACGGATGAGCCAACAGGGAAATATTTTTGAGAATTATTACCGGAACAGGGAAATGAGCAACCCGGCAAGCGCCAGGGCGTTTTCTTTTACATAATTGCGGATGAACTTGATTGCCTGCATCAGGTGACTTTTCACCGTGTGGGGAGAAAGGTCAAGGGCTTCTGCGATCTCTTCATAGCTTTTCCCGTGGTTGCGGTTCAGGTCGTATATGAGCTTTTTTTGAGGTGGTAACTGCGCAATAGCATGGTTGATGAACTTCCGGCTGTCATCCGCATAAATGGTTTCCTCTGTTTCGTTGCTGTAATGCTTCTTATTGCGTAAAAACAACCGGATGATCCGTGACTGGTTGGCATCCTTTTTCAAATGCCTGCTTATCTTATGGGCAACAATGGTATAAATATAGGCCCCGGGCTCTTTTACAGCGGGTAATTGCGCCCTGCTGGTCCAGATGCTGATAAACACATCCTGGGTAATCTCCTCTGCTGCATAGGCCGATTTGGTCCACTTAAAGGCAATGGCATACAGCTTCGACCGGTGCTGTTCAAACAGTACCTTAAAAGCAGCCTCATCTCCTGCCGCAATGGCGGCAAAAAGCGCCTTGTGATCAGTATGGTTAGCCGGATACCCCATTATATTTTAAAACACACTTCTTGTATTGCTTAGTATAATAACTTCATCACTTCCAATGCGCCGTCATTCCTGGCTGCAACGATCAATGCTCCGTTCCTGCCTTTTACAGACACCATCGAACGTATATCGCCCGCCAGGTATAAACCCGTGGCGGGATAAGGCAGGGAAGTAAAATCACCTTTGCCATTGCCTTTCAACACAAGTCCTATTGCTCCGTCCAGGGGCCCCAACTGAACACGGAACGGGTAAAAATTACCCGCAAGTATCACATCCTTATTCCCATCCTGGTCTACGTCGGTTTCCAGGAGTCCATTGGCTGCACTGATCTGGGCCATAGCCGGCAGGTATTTGATCGTCATTTTCTTATTCCCGTCATTTTGCAGGTAAGAGGATTGCGTTGTCTTAATCTCAACAGAAGATGACTTTGCCAACTGTTCTCCGGTAAGTAAATCGGTTAACTGCGCACCGGCATAATCTGTATAGCGAAGGAACTTCTTGTGGATGAAAGGCATCTGCTCTGCCATTTCATCTTTTGAATAATAAGGGTAACGCTTACCCTGGTTGTAATAACATAGAACAGGATTAATAAAACCATTGCCATAAAAGTCCCCGTAAGTAATGCTCAATGGCTCCTGTGGAGAAGGTTTGAAGGGGGTATTATTCCCGAGGTTGCCGACCACCAGGTCGGGGTCTCCGTCCCGGTCAAAATCACCTGCCAGCAGGCGGCACCACCAGCCATTGGTATTGCCCAGTCCATAAGCAGCGGTAGCATCACTCAGCTTACCCTTATGGTTTTCAAAAATGCATACCGGCATAAACCGCCCCACCACGATCAGGTCTTCCCATCCGTCTTTATTCATATCCTGCCAGGCGGCATCCGTTACCATACCCGGGTGTGCAAGAAGCGTATCGGTTTGCTGCGCATCTTTTTCAAACCTGATCCTGCCCGGGATGCTTTTATTTTTCAGGATAAAACTCTCCGGTGCCTCTGGAAACCGGCCGGGTTGAAAGCTCCCGCCCACAAACAGGTCGGGTAATCCATCTTTATTAATATCTGCGGACTGTACGCAACTTCCACTCACTGTTTCTGCCGGCAGGGCATCAACAACACGGCTGAAATGTCCCCGGCCATCGTTCTCATACAGCCTGTCCTGGTAATGGGAACTATTCAGCGGGTGATCTGCTCCACCGCTCACAAGGTACAGATCAGCATCTCCATCCTTATCTGCATCAAAAAATAAAGCGCCTGTATTGGTAATCTCTTTTTCATTATTCCATGGTTCACTGGCGTCCAAAACAAAGGCGCCGGCTGTTGTTTGCAGGTACAGGGCGTTTGCCTGTCCTGCCGAAGTGCCTATAAACAGGTCCTCCAGTCCATCGCCATTGACATCTGCTTTGGCAAGACAGGGACCGGTTTTGGATAGCTGGTAAGGCAATAAAGGAGAAATTTTAAAATCAACGTACTGGGTTTGTTTATGCACAAAATGGATACCGGAACTATGAGTGACGTTCTCGAATAATTGCTTCACCGGAGTTGCCTGCTGCTCCGGCGAACCGGCGGGAGCAGCATTCCGTTCACGGATCAACAATAATGTGTCGGCTGTAACATGCTGTAATAAGGAGGTCTTCCCGCCGGGCCAGGTAACCTGTATGGTCTGCAGCACACTGTCGTTTCCCAGCCCCATATGCATCACCGGGTCTACGGAAGATTGGAACCCGCGTGAAAGAAATTGTTCCTGCACTTGTGCGCCGGCAGCCGTTTGTACACGCACTTTTGCGCCAATACCAAAGCTGTTCCTGCTTTCCCCTATCAGCCTGATCTTTATAAAATGGGTTTTGGCAGTACCCGAAGTATTATTCCTGTAAATAGTTGCCTCATCATTCAGGTTGTTGATCACCATATCCAGGTCGCCATCATTATCCAGGTCGGCATAAGCTGCGCCATTACTGATGGACTTTTTGGTAAATCCCCAGGCATCGGTCATATTGGTAAAACCGAGATCATGATTATTCCTGAATACATAATTCCTGAGTTTAATGGAAGGCATTTGCTGCACCAACTGCCACATGTCCTTTTTGTTGCCTGCCCGCTTGGTGTACTGTGCAGAATAGCCGGAGGTATATTTTACATAATCGAGGTTGGTAAAATCCCGGAAAATGCCATTGGAAATAAAAACATCTTTCCAGCCGTCATTATCAAAATCGGCAAACAAAGGCGCCCAGCTCCAGTCGGTATTCGAAAGGCCTGCCAACTGGCCTGTTTCACTAAACAGGGGTATATCGCTGCTGTCCATCCCGTTATTAAGTTGCAGCGTGTTGCGCATCTGTTGTTTGTGAAACCCGGCATTTACGCGCATCATATACCTGTCGTAAGTATCAGGCCCTTTCAATAACTTTTGCCGGTAATTGTCTTCCGGCAACATGTCCAGCACCAGGATGTCTGTTCTTTCATCATTATTATAATCAGCAATATCGCTGCCCATGGCAAATTCTGAAATATGGCCGGTGGCTTTTGTCAATACTTCCCTGAAGGTGCCGTCATGATTATTGAGGTAAAGAAAATCACGCTCATCATAATCGTTCGTCACATAAATATCTGCCCAGCCATCATTATTAATATCACTGATGGCCACGCTTAAACCAAAATTCAACCCGCTGCCGTCTATATGCGCTGCTGCACTGATATCTGTAAAATGCCCTTCCTCATTGCGGTATAGCCTGTTCCCGAACTTCGGGTTCCTGGCAGCACGTAGCTGGCTTGTATTGAAATAGGGATTGAAGAACATATCGGCGTGGTTCACCATAAATAGGTCCAGGTCGCCATCATTGTCCATATCAAAAAAAGAAACCGTCGTAGTATACGTACCGGGCGCATCCAGCCCGTATTGTTTGGCCGATTCGGTAAAGGTGGGGATACCATTCTTTACACCATTGTTGATATAGAGTTCATTGGCCCTTTCTTCATCGGTGCCTGGTCCCGAATAGCAAACATAGATATCCAGCAGCCCATCGCCATTTACATCGGCCATTACTACACCTGTTTTCCATTTGGAACGGCCCTGTATGCCGGCTTGTTCCCCAACGTCCTCAAATTGTAATCCGCCCCTATTGATATAAAGTTTATTGGGCGTCATATTGCCGGTAAATACGATATCCGGTAATCCGTCATTATTCAGGTCACCGGTGGCTACCCCGCCGCCATTGTATAAGTATTCATAAGTAAGAATATTGTAGTCTTCGTTTTCCTGTATATCGTTGCGGAAATCAATATGGGAATGAGAAGCCGGGATGGCTGTAAACAGAAGATGGTCACTTTCATGCTGGCAGGATGAAAGTACAATAGCAGCAAGCAGTCCTGAAAACCTCGTTAAGTTAGTCATACAGTTATGGGGGCTTCCTGTGTAAAGACCTTAACCTGTTTAGAAGCTGTAACAGTTAGTTTGATAAAATGCTCAACCTGTCTTCTATGCGTTTACCAGGACAAGGCAGAGGTGCCGTTTTCAGGGATCAGATGGTACCTGAAGTGATCATGACAATCTTTTTAGGTTTTCATATAAAACGGCACCGGAACCTAAATTCAACCTTTTTGGGAAGATTCCCACGCATGAGTTTCTTTTTATTTGCGAAATCGGTTTCGCGAAAATAGCAAATGCTGTATTTTTAGGGCTATGCAGAACACTATGATTTATCGCTTGTCATTGACCATGACCTTGTTTGGTATGCTTGCCACCGTGCTCCCTGGCTGCCAATCACCTACCGCTTCAACAGAACCAGTAATGACCGACAGCACAGCCGTAAGGCTTATTACCCTGGACCCCGGCCATTTTCATGCGGCCTTGGTTCAGAAATCAGACAACCCTGAGATTGATTCCGTAGTACAGGTATATGCCCCCGGCGGCCCCGAACTGGATGCCTACCTGGGCCTTATCAAGCAGTATAATGAAAGAGCAGAAAATCCTACCCACTGGAAAGAAGAAGTATATACCGGCGGCGATTACCTCGATAAAATGATTGCCGACAGAAAAGGCAATGTGGTAGTGCTGGCCGGGAACAACAGGCAGAAGACGGAGTATATTAAGAAAGCTGTTGATGCAGGCCTCAATGTATTGGGCGATAAGCCCATGGCCATTACGCCCGCCAATTTCACCCTGCTGGAGCAAGCCTTTACAGATGCTGCTGCCAAAAAAGTATTGTTGTATGATATCATGACCGAGCGCTCGGAGATCACCAATGTATTGCAGAAAGAATTGGCCCATATCCCGGCGGTTTTTGGCGAACAGCACAAAGGAACGGCTAAAGATCCCGGCGTGGTCATCGAAAGCGTTCACTACTTTTACAAATATGTTTCCGGCAAAGCATTGACCCGTCCTTCCTGGTTCTTTGATCCCGCCCAACAAGGCGAACCCATTGCCGACGTAGGTACGCACCTCATTGACCTGGTGCAGTGGCAATGCTTTCCCGATGCCGTATTGGATTATAAAAAAGATATCCAGGTCAATGCTGCCCGTCTATGGCCTACGCCGGTTACGCTTTCGCAGTTTACGGCAGTGACGAAGAAAGACAGCTTCCCGGATTTCCTGAAGCCCTTTGTAGTAAAAGATTCCATTTTGCAAACACATGCCAATGGCGAGGTGAATTATGCGCTGAAAGGCGTGCACGTGAAAATCATTGCCCGCTGGGATTACAAAGCGCCCGAAGGAAGTGGAGACACCCATTATTCCCTGCTGAAAGGTTCCCTGGCCAGGCTTGAAATACGGCAGGGTAAGGAGGAGAATAACCAGCCTACACTATATGTTCTCCCTGCTAAGAATGATACTGCTTATGCCCAGGCCCTGCAGAATGCCATCGGTACCTTACAAGGCCGTTATGCCGGCATCAGCGTAGAGAAAGTGGCCAATGGCTGGAAAGTGGTAATCCCGCAATCCTTCAAAACAGGCCATGAAGCGCATTTTGGAGAAGTGATGCAGCGCTACCTGCAGTACCTCAAAGCCGGTAAACTGCCCGACTGGGAAGTGCCCGGCATGCTGGCCAAATACTACACTTCTACCAAAGCACTCGAAATAGCTACCCGCAAATAATCTTATTAGTATTCTCCGCAGAGTCTCCCGAAGGGGACTCTGCGGAGTTCCCTTCCCGTCTTTCCGCCTCCCCGGCAGGTTTTAACTTTTAATAGTATATACGGGCTTGTATATCTACAGATTTGTATATAGGTTTGAGTAAACCTCGCAGGCCCTGCCATGAAGATCGTTGCTTTCATCGCCCGGAATCTCTTTGTTTACCTTGTCTTATGCGTGGGTACTTTTTTAATGCTGCGACTCACTGCCAGCTATCTGGCATTCCGCGATGATGTGGAGTTCCTGCGTTTTAAACAGGATTATATACATAATCCGGTATGGAAAGCAGCATTCTATGTACATGTATTCACTGCCATCATTGCCCTGCTGGCGGGCTTCACCCAGTTCTCCCCCGATTTTCTGAAGCGCTATAAAAAGCTGCACCGGCTCATTGGCCGCCTGTATGCCTGGGATATTTTGGTCATTAACTTTCCCGCAGCCATGATCATGGCCGTATATGCGAATGGGCTGCTGCCCTCAAAGATCGCTTTCGTTATCCTGGATTGTTTATGGTTTTGGTTTACGTACAAGGCGGTGATTGCTGCCCGGCAAAAACGCTTCACGGAACATAAGCAATACATGATCCGCAGTTATGCGCTTACCTTTTCAGCGATCACCCTCCGTATGTGGAAATTGATCCTGTCCAACAGTTTTACCATTGATCCCGTGACACTATACATGATTGATGCCTGGCTGGGATTTGTGCCCAACCTCTTGCTGGCGGAATGGATCATTCGCAGAAGTTCCCGGAAGAGATCGCATACGGTTACCGTCCCCACTCAACGGTAGAAAGTGCTGCTATGGTGCCTGCAATGATCGCACTGAAGATCAGCACAAAAGTCGCGATGGTAATAACCGTAGCATAGGAATTACCTGCACGTACCAATCGTGCATGGACACCCCTGGATATACCATAAGATACCAGGCCAACAACGCCTAAAAAAACAATGAGAAAAAAGAGTGCTATACCCATATAGTCGTGTATTCCATAATAATATTCATTTTCAGCAAATATTGCAACGGCCTTTTTGTTAAAAATACCCTTACTTTCATTGCTTGGCTCGCGCCGCTCGCCGCTCTTCGAGGCTTTTAGCCTCGAAGTTTTATTTCCGGGCCTTTGGCCCGCCTCTCCCTGAATTGCTTTAACGTTTCATTATTAAACCTGACCGCTGCCCCAAAGTCAGAACAACGCACCTTTGCAAAGGCATTATTTTAAACTGCAAACCTGCTAATTACATACTTATGAAGCGTATATTTTTTACTTCCCTGATGGCTGCCGGGGCGTTTGCTTCCTGCAGTACGCCCAAAACCTATTTTACACCATCCGTCCGTTCAAAGATCGAATCCAGTAATATTCCTGTATCCAAACTGCAGTTCTATGTAGACAGGGATGTGGAACTGCGCCGGGAAGTAGCTTCCGGTTCAGCACAGGTATCTGCGGGTGTGGTCAAATTTGAAAATGGAAAATATGTCAACATCATTACCTTAAAAAGAAATACGCCCGGCGTATGTACCAGGGCCTATGATGACAGGATGGACATATCCTTTGAAATGGGGGAAGGACGTTACCTGACCTTTGGTAAGCTGAAACGCGATGGTCGTGCTCCCTATACCCTCTATGCTGATGCCTGGGGCCGTGAACTGGGCGAGATAAAGTATGACGGGAAAAGTTATTATATCTTACCCGCCGGGTCAGAGGCTAAGCTCATGATCAGGAAAAGCGCTTTGAATACATTGAAGGTGGAAAAGCGTGAAATGTCGGGAAGAAAGATAGAATAATATTTTAATGCTATATATAATGGCCGCTGCCGGTTGTATTCTGGCAGCGGCCGTGTTAATTATAGGAGCACAAGGTAATTTCAAAAGCAGGTTTTACGTTATAAAGGTTCATCCAAACCCTGATCCTTTATGAGTATTGTCTTCGGCTGGAATCATTTTAAGATCAAATCTTTTGATCCACGGACCATCGGTCTTTCACAAACTGCACAACCTGATTTTTCCATTGAAGTAAGACAAAGCTATTTCCACCTGTTTTGGATACCCTGCTTTGGACTGGGCAAGAAATGGGCTATCCGCAAGGCCGGACAACTGTATGAAATACCGTCAGTATACAAGGATGCCTTGCGTGGCCGGTCCGACCTGCGGGTGAAAACGCCCTGGTATACTTATGCAGGCCCGTTGTTACTGGGGATAGTAGGGTTGGGTTTTATGATCAATGAAAAAGTAGAAGAGCATCGTTCCTACAAATACAATAAAAAGGAATTTGAACAACAATATGCCAACAATGCGGCCAGGTTCAGGAAACCATCGCCCGATGATTATTATGTATTAACGCCTGTGTCGGGCTATTCCGCTAAATACGCGCGGGTAACCGGGATTGATAAAAACAATATTCAGCTTTCCTATATTCCCAAATTTGAAGGATGGGTAAGTAGCAGTAAGCCATTGGATATTGCCAAACTCTTTGTTGACCCTGTCAATAAAACGGAGACGATCACGCTTAGCCGGGGCGATTCGGGCAGACTCATTTGTACCGATTATGATGAGCGGCATAAATTTAAAGGCATTGAACTAAGCGGTGAACGCAACGAGCTTTACCGGGTAGAGAAAATATACCGCCTGGATGGTCCGCTGCTCACAGATGGTCACTATGCCAGTTGGAGTGCCAATGAGATCAATATGGAAATCCTGAATGAAGGTCTTGCGGGCACACTTACAAAAATTGAGTCCACAGAAGGCAAAATACAATGGTCGTGTGAAAAGGGACTACCACTCAGCCTGTTGCCCGGCAAAGACTTTATGATAACGGGTGCCGGTAATTACAGGCAGTCCTATAAAGTGAAATTTACGGTGGAAGGGGAAGATGGCCGTAGCATACAGTATTTAATGGAAGGCAAAGAAATGGACCACCATCTTACAAGGATTAATTAGATAAAATAATTAAGGGAGGCCATATCTAACGGCCTCCCTTTCCTTGAAATGAATACCTAACCCTACTGTAAATCCCAGAATATTTTCGTCGTCAGCTTGTCATTGGCTTTTACTGCGTCATAATTTATTGTATTATAGATCTGTTCAGTGCTGGGATAGATCCACCGCGCAGGCGGTTGTGTCTGTGCATTGGAATTGTCCACTTCAAAACTAAATACCGGGGCATCCAGTCTCCTGATCTCGGCCCAGCTTTCCATCGGCTGTATCACACTATAGTGTATCCATTTCTGGGTGGCGATCAATTTCAGCTTATCGGCTGTTGTAGCGGCATTGTCCCAGTTTATGGCAGCGCTGCTTTTATAACTGTTTATTTCAGTAGCATTGGTGGGAGTAAGACTGCCCGAAGTATTATCGTTACTCAGGCTTCTTAACCAGTAATAATACTCTATAGACTGGGTGATCCCATTTTCATAAGCTGTTTTAGCCGTAGCATTGTTGGCTGCCCTCAGGTGATACTCTGACAGCATAAAACTTACTTCAGCAGCAGTGATCAATATGCCCGGGAAAAACTGGTTGCGGCTTAAAGTAGAACGGTTATAAATGGCGATGGTGCCACCGGCAATTAATGCATTCTGAGTACCCCTGTTCAGCATTTGGTTCAGGCCATTATATACACCACCGGCATTAGCGCCTGGCTCATACATAGCCCGTAACCTGGGATCGCTGCTTGCTTTCATATGGTCAATCATTGCCTTGCCGGATATATTACCATTCCAATCTTCCAGTCCGCTCCTGAATCCCTTGGCTGCCAGATCAGAGCTCAGGTCATAAATGGATACTTTAATATTCTCAGCATTGGAAGTAACAATGGGGTAGGTAGTTGGAGCTCCCAGAATTTCGGCGATCTCACTATTGACCCTCGACTGGAAGCTGGTCACGCCCGATACCCTTGTCAGCATTCTTAAGCGAAGCGAATTGCAATACCGCTTCCACATAGTAAGATCCCCTTTATTGATCAGGTCCTGGCTTTTGAACTTGGAAGCCAGTTCTGTTCTGATCGTTAAGGTATTGAGCTCAGTGGCAAATGCTTTCAGGTCATCCAGCATCTTCGTGTAAATCGCTGCAGCATCATCATATTTGGGCAGGGATGCTTTATAATCGCCCCCATTGGTGCTTAACTTACCGGCTTCCGACCAGGGAATGCCACCATGCAGGTCTACCACCTTCTGAGTTTGGTCATAAAAGAAAATGGTAGCTGTCAGCATATAAGCACGCAGCTCAGCCTGCTCAGTGGTGGTAAGATTGGCATAGATCTTTTCCAGTTCCCTGAATTGGCTCACGAAATAATAATAATCGTTCCAGCGGTCCCTCAACCCTGCAGAGCCAGGTACATATTGGTTATCGCCGTTTTCCCAGCCCACGGCCTGGGTATAGCGAAGCAACGTGGTGCGCAATACCACAAAATAATCCCAATAAGAGGGTATTACATATCCATGTTGACCTCTATCAGAATTGGCCCAGGTAAAAGAAGTAATAAAGCCCGCATATTGTTTATCCACCGTGGAAGCGGCTACCTTGGAGGGGTCTGCATAACTATCGGAAAAGTCCGACTTTTTGCAGGCGGCAAAACCAAGGACCAGTACCGCTGTTGTCAGTATAATGAATGTCTTTTTCATGTAATAATTTTTGTGTAATGCTGGAATAGATTTTACAAACCTGCTCTTAACATAATACCAAAAGTTCTGGTAGATGGATTCGTACCCGCATTGGTAAGCGACTGGAACCATCTTGAGCCTGCCACAGTTTGTTCGGCATCTATGTTTTTAATGGTCCGGTATATGTAAAACAGGTTCCGCCCAAATACAGAGAGTTGTACTCTCTTAAGTCCTATCTTATTGGCTACTTCCGCTGGTAAACTATAGCTCAGCGCCATTTCCCGCATCTTGATATAAGAGTTCTTTTTTACATACAGCTCATACCTTGAATAACTGTATTGAGGGCCACCCCAGTTGTAAGTATTCCAGTAATAAAAAGCCTGTGATATCACATTGTTGTTGGGATCTCCATTGGCGGTAACACCACCCATCAGCATACCATCGTGGAACACTGTTTCTCCGTTGGGGCCTGCCGCAGCAGTTGTTTGCACGCCTTTGCCGGCTGCATTGACATAATAACTCAAACCGCCATGCGCAGCATCCATATAGTTAAGACTTTCTTCCAAAAGTCCCCGGCTGATCATCCAGTTAACACCGGTGGGCATTACATAACCGCCAAAGCGGAAGTCGGTCATTACATCTAAGGAGAAGTTCTTGTAGGAAAAGGTATTGAAAAAGCCACCCACTACCTTAGGCATGGCATTGCCGGCCTTTACCAGCTTTTCATCCAGTTTGTGCAAACCATTGGGTTCAACAATCATCTCTCCCTTATCGTTTTTAGCTACGGGGTGAATATAGAAGTCGCCCATGGGCTGACCAACGGTGGAAATTAACTGGGCGGCGTTTCCGTCGTAATCGGCATGTATTAATTCAGTAGAACCGTCTGCCAGTTTTTCTACGATATTCTTATTAAAGGCAAAATTGATCCCTGATTCCCATCTGAAATCCCGGCCCCTTACCGGTGAGCCGGTAATACCTATTTCAAGGCCTTTATTTCTCAGGGTGCCGATATTTGTTAACACAGAAGTGGCGCCTGTACTGCCAGGAATAGTAATAGGCAATATCTGGTCCTTGATCTGTCCATTATAATAAGAGATATCTACACCGAGCCGGTTATTCAGGAACTTGGCTTCCAGTCCCACTTCAATTTCATGTTTCTCTTCAGGACGGATACCATCATTGCCAAAGTCACGCGGAATGGTGGTATACAGCACTGCCTGTCCGCCTGACTGCTGCACACCCAGGGTATTTTGTGTATACGCGATATTGGCAGCATATACATCAGGATAGTTACCTACGATGCCCCAGGAAGCACGTACCTTACCATAATTAATAAAAGCCGGTAATTGGAAAGCGTCTGATACTACCAGGCTCGCATTAACAGAAGGATATACAAAGCTGTTATTGTCGGGGTGCATGCTGGAAGTTCTGTCCCTCCGTACAGTACCTTCTACAAACAGGTAATCTTTGTAGCTGCCGTTAATGGTTCCGATAAATGCATCCTTTACCAGCCTGTTGCGGAAGTTAAAAGCATCATTGGCGCCAGGTGTATTCACAGAGGCTTTTATATCGAACCAGTTCTCTACACTCAGGCCGGTATTGGTTTCCCTTTGAACGGAGGTTACTTTGGTATCAGTAGCCGTATAACCACCCATTACGTTCATTTCGATGTCGGGCGTAATCTTTTGCGTATAGGTCAGCAATACATCGCCATAAATAATAGTACTAACGGTGTTTCTGTAAGCAAAGAAGCCTGAGTTCCCGAAGATCAAGGGTATTTCGGTAGATTGTTTGCTCTCTGCCCTTTCTGAAGTAAAGTCGGTAGCTATCCTGGCACGCAACTTCAGGTTGTTGAGGATTTGCCAGTTATTGGTAAGGCTACCGATCACCCGGTTGCTGTATTCGTCTTCCCGGTGTTCTTTGATCCGCCATACGTAATCCGCCAGGTCAGGTTTGAAGCCAGGCAGGGTGATATTCTCGTCCGGTGTTAAGCTCTGGTCCGTTCCGGTCACAAACTTATATCCCCTGCTGGTTTTATACTTGTCCAGGTACCAGTCAGCATGTTCAAACCTGCCCATCATACCGGTAAAATTGTTGATCATCCGGTCAATGGAATAAGGACGGTTCTTGGTGTGTTGATTGATGTAATTGATCATTACATCGGTAGAGAAATTTTTATGGAGCCGGAAGGAACTGTTCAGGTTGGCGATATTCTTCGTATTCTTGGCGCCAAGGCTTACGCCCTGGTTGTCCTGACGGGTCAATGAGAAACGTACATTGGCATTTTCAGTTGCATGGGTCATCGCTACATTCACACTCGAATTATTGCCTACCCTGAACAAGCTCTTGTAATTATCTGTCTGCGCCTCATAAGGTCTTATCTTACCATCCCAGCCCACTGTCGGTTTTCCATCGAATTTAGGCCCGAAGTTGATAGTAAAACCAACTACTCCCCGCGTTTCTTTTACGCCATCCCCATCCAGGTCCTGGTAAATAAAGCCTTCAGCATCCTGACCGCCATCGGCTACATGTTTAGGAGCGCCGGGGCCTCTTACATTTTGGTATTTCGGCAAAAAGGCCACTTCATCCCTGCTGTAATTGGCAGTTACATCCACGCTGAACCCTTTCTTGCCTTTGCCGCTCTTGGTAGTGATCAATACCACGCCGTTTACCGCTTCAGAACCATACAACGCTGCAGCAGAAGCGCCTTTTAAAATGGTAATATTGTCAATGTCTTCCGGGTTAATATCCAATAATCCATTACCCCGCAGACGTTGATCGCCCCAGTAGTCATTATTTTTTACCTCACCGTCACGGATAGGAACACCATCCAGCACGATCAGGGGCTGGTTTTTACCGGTAATAGAATTGATGCCGCGGATAGTGATATTCACAGCACTGGTGGCGCCTCCGGGCGTAGTACCAATACGTACACCGGGAGCCTTACCATACAGCGCTGAAGCAAAATTAGGTGAACCTGTTTGGGTAAGATCTTCAGCCTTGATGGTGCTTACAGCATATCCCAAAGCCTTCTGTTGTTTGGAGAGGCCTAAAGAAGTGACTACCACTTCCTGCAAACTACCTTGTTTTTCCTGCAGGGATATAGTATAGCTGTCGTCACTACCCGTTTGGATCTCTACCAGGTCATACCCCACATAGCTCACTTCCAGAATAGCATTGGGTTTTATCTGGATGGTAAAAGCGCCCTGCGTATTTGATAAAACGGTATTATTAACCCCTTTTTCTTTGATGGCTGCGTTCGCCAACGCAACGCCCTTGTTGTCCTGCACTATACCCCTTACGGTTTTCCTTTCCTGCGCGTACAATACTGTACTCACCAGGAACATGCAGAGCAAAGTAAGCCATCTGCCAATTTGCATTCTCATTGTAATTGTTTTGGTTGTTAGAAAATGATTGTTAGTTTGTCTGGTTTATAAACAAGCTTTGGGGTAGGAAAATGAAGTATTCGGCAGGATAAGGCTAACTGATCAGGCTACTTTCTCTTGTTTCCTCGATAAGTGATCGAGCGTATTTTTGTCAAAATGTTCCATTACCAATGCAGCAGCCCCTGTTAAGCCAGCCTGGAAACAAAGTGTTGATATAATTACTTCTGTATTCTCTGCAATCTTGGGTATGCAGTGTTCATTGATAGCTTGCTGAATGGGCGGCAACCAAAGACGGCCTGCTGCAGCGCCCCTTCCGCTCAGTACTACCAGTTCCGGATTAAGGAGGTGAATAAGGATCGCAATGCCTCTTCCGATGTTATAGCCTGCTTCAGAGAAAAGACCTACCGCCAGCTTGTCGCCCTTCACCGCGGCCTCTACAATGGCCTGTATGGTTTCTTCCACATGTTCACGCGGCAGGTCTTTTAACTGTGATATCTTACCTTGTTGTAGTTCTGTCACCGCTTTATCTGCTATGGTAAGCAGGGATGCTTCTGTTTCCAGGCAGCCGCTTTTACCACAACTGCACATCTTATTATTCATGAACACCGGGATGTGGCTGAATTCTCCTGCAAAGCCATTGTATCCTCTGAACAATTCTCCTTTCAGTATCAATCCCAGTCCAATGCCCCAACTGATGTTGATCACCATTACATTCTGGCGGTTGCGGGCAGCGCCTAACCGCAGTTCTGCCAGGGCCACCAGGCTGGAATCATTATCTATCAAAACCGGCAAGCCAATGTGCGATTCGATATAATGCACAATGCTTCCTTCACTGGCTTTAAGAAAAGAATGATTGATCCCTTTACGCACATCCACAAACCCCGGCATGCCAATGCCCACCCCGGCTATCTTCTCTTTCGGTATCTCCAGCCGCCCGATAAATCCGGCAATCGCATCTTTTAACTCATGCAAGGCATGCGCGTTATTGGCCAGCTTTAATTCGAACTGCTCCGGTTTGCCCACATAATTATTGTGCATGTCCAGCACGGCCATCCGCGTGATCAGTTGGTCCATGGCTATGGATACCACATACATCAGGTCATTCCGTAGCGAATACATTTGCGCCCGGCGGCCACCCGTAGAGGAGGCGAGACCGGTTTCCAGCACATACCCTTCTTCAATCAGCTCATTCAATACCCGGGAAGTCAGCGGAACGCTTTTTTTGGTCAACAAACTCAAATCCGTACAGGAAAGGGAACCATCAAAGTAGAGGTGCTTGATGATTTTTCTCCTGTAAATGGTTTGTTTGTCGGGCATCGAGCAGCTGTATTAACAAGATAACTTCTTTAAATATTACAGTAAGTTACTAATACTTTTTAAAAAATGAATAAAACTTTCACAATTTGTTTACGTTTTATTGACGAATGGTTAACAATTTGGAAGAAGTTATATGAAAAATAACAAGAAGTAGAACCGCAGAAAAGGAACAAAAGCGCGTTACCGGGATGTTATAGTAAGGCATAGATAATGGCCTTCAGCAGAAAGTTGTGTATCTTTTCGCCTGAATCCCAACCGTTAAACAAAAATTTTAATAAGTGTCCGAGAAACAGGCTATCTACAAAAAGTCACTGATTAAGCATCTGTACTTTAATCAGAAGTTATCCTGTGCCGAGCTAAGCGCTTTAACTGATAAAAGCCTGCCGCATACCGCCCGCGCGTTGAATGAATTGGTCGAAGAGGGAATAGTCCGCGAATCTGGCCATGCCATGTCTACCGGAGGGCGCCGGCCACAGGTATATGCGGTAAACCCGGATATCATGTATGTGATATCGGTAGCGATGGATCAGTTCATTACCCATATTAGTATATTGGACCTGGCTAACCAGGTAGTGGCTAAAGTAGAACGGATTGAACTGTCCCTTCAGCTGAATCCCCAGGCACTGCAGGAACTGGGCCGTCACCTGAGTCATTTTATCCTGAATGCCGGTATTGACAAAGAAAAGATTGCTGGTATCGGAATAGGCATGCCGGGATTTGTGGATGGCCAGAAAGGCATTAATTACTCCTTCCTGAATCCGACTAATAATAACATCATTAATTACATTGAGTCTGTTACCGGCTTACCCGTATTGATTGATAACGACTCCAGCTTAATAGCCCTTGCCGAATGGAAACTGGGGGCTGCCCGCAACCGCAGGAATGCGGTGGTGGTCAATATTAGCTGGGGCATTGGGCTGGGCATGATCCTGAATGGTAGTTTATTCAGGGGACAGAATGGATTTGCAGGAGAATTCAGCCATATACCGCTTTTTACCAATAATAAGATCTGCAACTGTGGTAAAATGGGCTGCCTGGAAACCGAAACCTCTCTCCAGGTGATTGCAGAGAAAGCCATCCAGGGTTTGAAGGAAGGCCGGACCTCCATCTTAAAAAACCTGTCGCCGGAACACCTCGAAGAAACCAGTAAGGCCATTATGGAGGCAGCCGTAAAAGGTGATAAATATGCAGTAGAGTTATTATCGCAGGCCGCTTACCATATCGGCCGGGGAATAGCTATCCTTATTCATATCTTAAATCCCGGCTTGATCGTACTGAGTGGGAGAGGGGCATTGGCCGGCCGTCTTTGGCTGGCGCCTGTGCAACAGGCCCTTAATGAGCATTGCATTCCTAAAATAGCCGAGCATATTGAGATCATGATCTCGCCCCTCGGGTACAATGCAGAACGCCTGGGCGCTGCGGCCCTCATTATGGAACATTTTGATGAATTACCCATGCACCGGAAGAAGCAGGAGCTCTTATATGCGTAAACAATGACCAGTCAGTCGTCGGGACAACTACCCCCCTTAAGGGAAGGGATTCCTCCTGATAGTAACCAGGTCCGCCTGGGATAGTAAGTGGATACTAAATGGGTACTAAATACCAAAGCTATACCAACCTTAACCCATAGCTATAGTAAAGGCGCATTTTACTAAAATCGCAACCCGGTCACATCTCCCCGCCAGGCAGCGGAATGAACGTTTAACTATTCTACAATCAATTACTTAGGTATTCATACAAGTTGTTTCAACTACCAGTAACTGCCAACCAGCAACCAGCTCAACCCTTAGTGCCGCTCTTCGAGGCTTTTAGCCTCGAAGGTCTATTACGGGGCTTTTAGCCCCAAAACCGCGCCCCGTCCCTCCTCCCATCCCATTAATCCCATTAATCCCCTTCATCTTGGTTCAGACAATAAATATGACTAAATTCATGTATATAATCCAAATCTATGGCAAAGCAAATCGCCGGACTCTGCCGCTTTGAAGGCACCCTTCATGGCATCACCTTCTATAAAATGGACGGACAGTATTATGCCCGCGCCCAAAGTTCCCTCACCAGTGAGCGGGTCAAAACCAGTTGGGAGTTTAAAGAGACCATGATCTTTGCCCGCCTGCTAACCCGCGCCTCAAAGATTGGTTCACAGATATACAAAGCCCTGCCACCCGGCTGGCGCCAGTTCTGGATGTACCGCTCCTTTACCGGCGAAGCCTTCACCTTATTAAAAGAGAATCCTTATACAGATGAACATGTAAAACAGCTCCTCTGGAAATGTTACGTGGAATACTGGGAACAAATAAAAGCAGTTGATCCCAACAACCCCATCTTCCAGCCCAAACCAAAAAAGATCAGGAAGAGAAGGGTAGTATCCCTCGAAGCCATGATGCGCAAGCGTGATAAATACGGCAAGCCCAAATATCCGGAACTCATCAAAGCAGAAAAAGAACGCAAAGCCCGCGAAGCAAAAGAAGCCTGGATCAAAAAGCTGGAAGAGAAAAAACAAGCAACCTTAGCCGCCGAAGCTTTAGCGAAGGAGACAGAAGTTACCAGCGTTTTTGCAAAGGAGGTAGTGATTGGAGCATGGCACGTATTAAGCGATGGAAAGCTTCATACAGGTCCTCCCGGAATTGATCACGCAGTTACACCTGGAGAATCCGGAATGCTACATACTAAATTCGAAATTCTACAACGAAGCCCTTAACGTCAGATAAAACGGTATGGCTACATGCTCTGTGCTGCGCTCCAGGATTAATTGTGCGGCCTTCTCACCCATCATCTGGAAATCACTGGAAATAGTAGTAATGCCATTCAGGATAATCTTCTTCAGCGGCGTTTCATTGTAAGAGATCACTCCAACCTGTTTGCCCACTTTTAATTTCGTGGCCAGTATTCGTTCAATCAGGGTCACCAGGTCATTTTCCATCAGGTTAATATAGGCCTCGCCTTCCTGTATCGGTTCTTCCTCAATGTCATGTACTACCTTATAATTAAACGCATACTGATTGCAGAAGCGGTAAAAGCCTTTTAAGATCTCCTGCGGGAAATAAGTATAGGCGGGGAAAATGATCTTCAGCGTATCATACTTGCTCAGTTGCTGCAAAGCCTGCTCCAGCGCATTGTAAATATCCTTCTCAAAATTCTCATATACGGCGCCATATTCACCATTCACGCCAGCTACCAACTTATCCAGCAGGATCAGCTTATTCTTGTCTATAATATTAATGATCTCATGCGCATTATCGCCACCTTCCATAAAATGGGGGATGATCACATAATGCGTATAATCATCTTTCTTGTTTTCCAGCAGCTTTTTGAAGAAAGCGAAGTCATTATTATAAATATAGAAGTCCACGCTGGCCATCTCACCCAGTGCAGCCACAAAAGCATCATATACGATCTTTTTATGCGGACTTAGCTTGTTGAACAACAGGAATACCTTCAACTGGTGGTTCACCTCGGTCGTCTTCACAAAGAAACCTTTACCCGGCACCGAGCCCAGTACACCTATTTTCTTGAGGTGCTTATATCCTTTCTCGGCCGTATCACGGGAGATCTCAAACTCGAAGCTCAACTCATTGATAGAAGGCAATATTTCATCTTTCGCTATCTTACCGTCTGCAATAGCCTTTACAATGGAATTGGCCAGTTGCAGGTACTTGGGGGTGGCGGAATGATAGTCAATGTACAGGTGTTGATAGATCGGCGGCTTTTTCATCACAGCGGCGTTCGTTAACTCATTAATTCTCAAACCTACAAAAAATGTGGCATGCAGACCGGCTTATTTACGGGAACGATTGCAGGGCAGGACAGCAACCATGAACCGGCAATCGGCAATGGATCTTATACCGTCACCACACCCAACCATTTATAACGCGCTATTCGTCTACAAACCATGATGGTACATGACGGCGGACTAACTGAATCCGGCTACTTTTAATCACATTATTTTGTAATTTCTTGCCAGGCCATATTGAAAAAACTTTTAACTCATGGGTGTTATTTTCGGCGTTATATTTCACTTTATCGGCGGTTTTGCATCAGGAAGTTTCTACATACCATTTAAAAAAGTAAAAGGCTGGGCCTGGGAAAGCTACTGGATCATTGGCGGCCTTTTCTCCTGGCTCATTGTTCCCCCGCTGGCTGCTTATCTGACCATCCCCGATTTTGGCAGCATCATTAGCTCAACCGATTTTTCAGTGCTCAAGTGGACCTATATCATGGGTGTGCTCTGGGGCATTGGCGGTCTTACGTATGGGCTGGGCGTTCGCTACCTCGGTGTATCACTCGGCAGCTCCATTATCCTGGGGCTGTGTTCCATTTTCGGTTCGCTCATCCCCTCCGTGTATTATGATATTTTTCCCGAAGCCGGGAAGGATACCATTACCGACCTGTTTACCCATCGCTGGGGACAGATGGTGCTATTGGGGTTGCTGGTATGCGTAATCGGCATTATCATTTGCGGCAAGGCCGGGGGCATGAAAGATAAAGACCTGGCCGCTAATAAAAGTGCTGCCAATCAGGAATTTAAGCTTGGCCTGGGATTGCTGGTAGCCATCATTTCCGGCGTGCTCAGCGCCTGTTTCAGCTTTGGCATTGAGGCGGGAACGCCCATGTCGGTCGTAGCCAACGAGGCCTGGAAAGCCGCCCATCCTGGCGAAGGAGAGTTCCTGTATCGAAACAATGTGATCTATGTGGTGTTATTATGGGGAGGGCTCACCACCAACCTGATCTGGTGCATGATCCTCAATGCCCGTAATAAAACATTTAAAGACTATACTAATAAGCAGGCGCCGCTCCGCAAAAACTACCTGTTCTCAGCGTTAGCCGGCACTACCTGGTTCCTGCAGTTCTTTTTCTACGGCATGGGCGAAAGCAGGCTGGGCAATGGCGCCAGCTCCTGGATACTGCACATGGCCTTCATTATACTCATCGCCAATGCCTGGGGCCTGGCGCTTAACGAATGGAAAGGCGTTACCCGGAAAACTAAAAATACCATCATCACCGGCATCGCGGTGATCCTGCTGTCCGTACTGATTGTAGGCTATGGCAACTATCTCAAAGACAAGGCAAAAAAGGAACAGCAACAACAAACCGCAATTCATAGCATTTAAATATTTGAAAATGTCTGTTACTACATCAACATTTAAGCATGTCAGTTATTTGTGGAATGAAGCTACAGCCGCCTCTATGGCTGGTGATGAAGTGGCTTTGTTGATTTATCGTTCTAACCTGCTGGGCGCCGACCTGCGGCTTACCAATTATGGCGGCGGCAATACCTCGTGCAAAGTAATAGCCAAAGACCCCCTCACCGGAAAGGAAACAGAAGTGATGTGGATCAAAGGCTCCGGTGGCGATATCGGCACCCTTAAAAAAAGCGGCCTGGCTGCTTTGTATGTCGACCGCCTGCGTAGCCTTACCAACGTATACCGTGGCATTCAGTATGAAGATGAAATGGTAGAGCTGTTCAATCATTGCATATTCGACCTCAGCTCCAAAGCACCTTCCATTGATACCCCTCTCCACGGCTTTTTGCCTTTCAAACACATTGATCACCTGCATCCCGATGCGGCCATTGCCATCGCTGCCGCGAAAGACGGCAAGCGCATTACGCAGGAGATCTTCAAAGGCGCTATTGGTTGGGTAGAATGGCAACGTCCCGGCTTCGACCTCGGCCTTAAACTGAAGCAATGCCTGGATGAAAATCCCGGCATCCGTGGTATTATGCTGGGTTCTCATGGTCTCTTTACATGGGGTGATACGGCTTATGAAAGCTATATCAATACCCTCGAAGTGATAGAGCGTTGCGCAGAATACATAGAATCAAAATCAAAGAAGGAAAACACCTTCGGTGGCGCTAAGCTAACGTCCCTTAAGAAAGAAGACCGGCTGAAACAGGCGGCCCTGCTCGCCCCCATATTACGGGGTTTTTGTTCCGGAGCCGGTATGTCCCCCCTTCAGGGGGGATCAGGGGGGGCTTCCCGTATGATCGGACACTTTACCGATGATGACCGGGTGCTGCAGTTTATTAATTCCAAAGATCTGGACAGGCTGGCGCCCATGGGTACCAGTTGCCCCGACCACTTCCTGCGTACCAAGATCAGTCCGCTGGTATTGACCCTGGCGCCGGATGCTAACCTAACCGATGCCAAGCAACTCAAAGAACAACTGACAGCGCCTTTTGAGGCATACCGCAACATGTATGCGGAATACTATAATTCCTGCAAGCATCCCAATAGTCCCGCCATGCGCGATCCCAATCCCGTGGTGATCCTGTATCCCGGCGTTGGTATGTTCACTTTTGCGAAAGATAAACAAACGGCCCGCGTAGCTGCCGAGTTTTATGCGAATGCCATTAATGTAATGCGTGGCGCGGAAGCCATCTCTTCTTATACTTCACTGCCCCGCCAGGAAGCATTCAACATTGAATACTGGTTGCTGGAAGAAGCCAAGCTGCAGCGGATGCCTAAGCCGAAACCGCTATCCGGCAAGATTGCCTTGGTAACCGGCAGCGCCGGCGGCATTGGTAAAGCCATCGCTAAAAAGTTTGCCGATGAAGGCGCCTGTGTGATCATTAATGACAATGATGCCTCCCGCCTGGAAAGCGCGAAAGAGGATTTCCAGAAAAAATATGGTAAAGATGTTTTCAGTACAGCGGTGCTGGATGTTACCAATGAAAATGATATTGAGCATGCCTATACTACAGCGGCCCTTGCTTTTGGCGGGATAGATATTGTAGTGAACTGTGCCGGTCTTTCCATTTCCAAGCCGATTGAAGAGCATACAGAGAAAGATTGGGACCTGCTGTATGATGTACTGGTGAAAGGCCAGTTCTTTGTAACGCAGGCCGGCGTGAATATCATGCGCAAGCAGGGACTGGATGGCGATGTGCTCAACATTGTAAGTAAGAATGCCCTGGTATCGGGTCCGAATAATGCCGGTTATGGTTCTGCCAAAGCGGCGCAGTTGCACCTCAGCCGCCTCAATGCTGCCGAGCTGGGTAAAGACAATATCCGCGTGAATGTCATCAATCCCGATGCGGTTATTTCCGATAGTAAGATCTGGGAAGGCGCCTGGGCCGAAGGCCGCGCCAAAGCTTATGGCGTAAAGGTGGAAGACCTGCCGGCTTTCTATGCCAAACGTACTTTACTCAATGAGATCATCTTACCGGAAGACATTGCCAATGCCTGTTTCGTATTCGTAGGCGGCCTGCTGGATAAATCAACCGGCAATGTGCTGAATGTGGATGGAGGAGTAGCAATGGCTTTCGTAAGATAATAAATCATCCACTGTCGCCAGCCTCTGGCTGGTGACGGTTATTTCAGAGCCTCTGGCTCTGGCTGAAAAAAATTACTATGGCGCGCGTAGCATTCAAAATGCAACTGTATAAGGGCTTCGAAGAGGAATACCTCAAACGGCATGAGGCGCTGTGGCCGGAGCTGGAACAACTGCTGAAACAAACCGGCATCAGTGAATATTCCATCTTTCTCGATGAAACCACCAATAGCCTGTTTGGCGTGCTGAAGGCAACGGATCCCAAAGCGCTGGATAACCTGCCTGCACAGCCCGTCATGCAAAAGTGGTGGGCCTACATGAAAGACATTATGGAAAGCAACCCGGATAATTCACCCGTGAGTATTCCCTTAAAAGAAGTATTTTACTTACCATAAAACGATTGAACATGCAAGTGGAAAAGCATAAGATTGACAGCCATAACAGTGACCTTCTTGCTCAACATAAACGCAAATTGGATTTTGTAGCCGCTGATGTACCCGATGTTAAATCAGTTATTCAGAAACTAAAGGATTTCCAGGTAGCCATCCCCAGTTGGGCACTCGGCACTGGTGGCACCCGCTTTGGCCGTTTTTCCGGCGGAGGCGAACCCCGCACCCTTGAAGAGAAGATTGAAGATGTAGGTCTATTACATAGCCTCAACCAATCGGGCGGCGCCATCTCCCTGCACATACCCTGGGACATTCCCGAAAATGCACAGGCCATCAAAGCGTTGGCTGCACAACACGGCCTGCGCTTCGATGCCGTAAACTCCAACACCTTCCAGGACCAGAAAGATCAAAAGCATAGCTATAAATTCGGCTCCCTGCAGCATGTGGACAAAGCAGTACGCAAACAAGCCATTGAACACAATATTGAGGTGATAAAACATGGTGTAGAGCTGGGTTCCGATTCCATCACCGTATGGCTGTCGGATGGATCCTGCTTTCCCGGCCAGCTCAACTTCCGTAAGGCATTTCAGCGTACGCTGGAAGGTTTGCAGGAGATCTATGCCGCCCTGCCCGCCCACTGGAAAATGTTTGTAGAATACAAAGCTTTTGAACCCAATTTCTATTCAATGACCGTGGGCGATTGGGGCCAGTCATTATTATATGCCAACAAATTAGGACCGAAGGCCTATACCCTGGTAGACCTTGGTCACCACCTGCCCAATGCCAATATTGAGCAGATCGTGGCGCTCTTACTCAATGAAGGAAAGCTCGGTGGTTTCCATTTCAATGATTCCAAGTATGGTGATGACGATCTTACTGTAGGCAGCATCAATCCTTACCAGTTATTCCTCATCTTTAATGAACTGGTGGAAGGGATGGATGCCCGGTCTATGAACCATACTACCGACCTTGGCTGGATGATTGATGCCTCGCACAATGTAAAAGATCCGCTGGAAGACCTGCTGCAATCAGTAGAAGCGATCAAGATCGCTTATGCGCAGGCCCTGCTGGTAGATACAAAGGCTTTGCAACAGGCGCAGGAAAACAATGATGTGGCAAAGGCCCAGGAAATACTGCAACAGGCTTACCGTACAGATGTGCGTCCCCTCGTGGCCGAAGCACGCCTGCAGGCCGGTGGCGCGTTGCAGCCCCTCGCATTCTACCGCACTGCGAAAGTGCGTGAGCAGTTGATCAAAGACCGCGGACAAAAAACCGTAGCTACAGGATTATAATAAAGCAGCCAGTGACCACCACGCCCGTCATAGCGATCTTCGACATTGGCAAAACCAATAAGAAGTTTTTCATCTTCGATGAAGACTACAACATCCTGTTGGAGCGGTCAACGCCTTTCTCTGAAACAAAAGACGAGGATGGCGATCCCTGTGAAGACATTGTAGCCCTCACCCAATGGGTCAGGAAATCCCTGCAGGAAATATTGGCCATGCGGGAGTTCGACCTTAAAGCGGTGAATTGCTCTACCTATGGCGCCAGCTTTGTACACATCAATGCAGAAGGCAAACCGGTAGCGCCTTTGTATAATTACCTCAAGCCTTACCCAGCCGACCTGCAAAAAGCATTTTACCAGAAATATGGTGGGGAGATCACCTTCTCCATTCATACGGCTTCACCGGCATTGGGCAACCTCAACTCCGGCCTGCAGTTATACTGGTTAAAAGAGGAAAAGCCGCAGTTGTTCGACAAGATCAGGTATTCCCTGCACCTGCCTCAATACATGAGCTACCTGCTTACCGGTAAAACCTATTCGGATATTACCAGTATCGGTTGTCATACGGCGCTTTGGAATTTCTCGCAGAACCATTATCATGAGTGGCTGTTCCGTGAAGCAGTGATAGATAAACTGGCGCCCATTTTCCCCTCCAACCAGTTGATCCCGGCTTCATTCAACGGCCGGCCGGTGCTGAGTGGGGTAGGGTTACATGATAGTTCAGCTGCCCTGATCCCTTACCTGTCCAACTTTACCGAACCCTTTGTGCTCATTTCTACAGGCACCTGGTGTATTACCCTCAACCCCTTTAACCAATCGAGGTTACTGGCTGAAGAGCTGCAACAGGATTGTCTCTGTTACATGGAATTCAGGGCGAAGCCGGTCAAGGCATCCCGCCTCTTTGCAGGGTATGAACATGAGCAGCAGGTGAAGAAACTGGCGGAACATTTCAGCTTGTCTGAAAACTATTATAAAACGGTGGCATACAATCCGGCTATAGTGGCCAAACTAATAGCGGCGCCTGCCGTACAAACAGCAGCAGACGCACCAAAGCTTTTGCAGCAGTCGGCCTTTGGCAGCAGGTCACTCGCGGGGTTTGCTACTTATGAAGAAGCCTATCACCAGTTGATCATAGACCTCATGGCGCAGCAGGTAGCTTCTACCAACCTCGTCATGAACAGGGAGGTGAAGAAGATCTTTGTGGATGGCGGCTTTAGCCGCAATCCGGTGTACATGCACCTGTTGGCCAATGCTTATCCGCAGGTGGAAGTGTATGCCGCTTCCATTGCGCAGGCCTCAGCCGTAGGCGCTGCCATGGCAGTACATGCTTACTGGAACAAGCAATCCGCGCCATTGGAACTGATTGATCTCAAAAAATACCCTCACTTTTCTATCCACACCGACAACGACTTCCATATTGTATCACGATAATGCTTTCTGAATGGCCCCAGGTGGCCTGTCTTCTTCATGCCTGTATTGGCGGGGGTTAAGTGATGCCAGGTAACCTGTGCACTGGAGAAATAATTCAGTAATTCCTGTACGGCCCTGCGGGGTGAGCGCCAGTCATCGGAAAAGCTGAAAGCAAGGAGAGGTATCTGTAACTTTCGGTAATTATTATCGGGGAATTGGTCAAAGAGCCCATTGGAATTACTGCACCAGTTGAGCCATTCATGTACCACGCCTTTGGGCAGGTTGGGCAAGGAGCCCGCCCACTTGCCGGGCAAATAGCCAAACACGGTATAGAGCGTGCGGATGAATATCTTTTGCAGCCGGATGCGCACCCTTCCTTTCAGTGGCCATAATTTTTTACAGGTAAGGGAACTGTTGATGAGCACCAGGCGACTGATGTATTGACTGGCAGGTGACAGCCCGACGAGTTCGCCGCCCACCCCATGACCAATAAAAATAATTTCTTTTCCGGGAAAATTGTTTCTGGTATAAAGGATTACTGCGTCTAAGTCTTGTACCGCCCATTGGTGCAGGTCGGCTTTATAGCCTTTTAAATGATCAGGCGCCGACAGGCCTACACCACGGTAATCGAAAGTGACTACGGGGTATCCTTCCGACTGGAGGTACACAGCCAGATCATGGTAGTATTCCTGGGTTACGGCCACGGACGAGCCAATCAGGATCACTTTGTGATGGGCTGTATCATGGGCATACAGCTTCACACCGATCCTGTAACCATCCTTGGTCCGTATCGTATTGCTTTCATACATAGAGGTACTGTATTGGATTCAAAATAGTAGATTGTTCACATTTGCTTACCGCGCTGCGAGGCTTACAGCCTCGCAGCTTTATTACTGGGCTTTTAGCCCTGGTTCTTCAGGCAGTCTCGAAGCAAAAGCTTCTGAATGCTGAATACTGGATTTTGGATTCTTCCCCGCAGTGTCTCCCGCAGGGGACGCTGCGGAGAATAGCTACATCAACAAACTCATCAACTCTTCCCTTCTGCTTTTAGACACCGGTATCTTCATTTTATTCTCCATCACCAGGTAACCGCCATCCCCACGGATAAACTCACGCACCTGGTTTAAGTTCACCAGGTAAGAATTATGCGCCCGGAAGAAATGATAAGGCGACAGCATGTCCTCAAAATCCTTCAGGATGCGAGAGATCACTTTCTTCCGGTTATCGGTCAGGTATATCGTGGTATAATTGCTGCTGGCTTCACAGCAGATGATCACCTGCGGGTCTACAAACTCAATGCTTTCTTTGGAAGCGAGCGCAATGCGGCCCATCCTGCCTTTTTTTTCCGCCTGGATATTATTTAACAATACATCCATTTGTTCCGGTGGTATCCGGCGTTGTGTCTTGCGTTGGTGTTTTTCAATGGCTTCTTTCAGTTCTTTATTCTGCACCGGCTTCAGCAGGTAGTCGAGTGCGCTGAACTTAACGGCCTGAATGCCGAAATTGTCATAGGCAGTAGTAAAGATCACGTCAAACTCAATGTCCCTGCCCAGTTCTTCCAGCACATCAAACCCATTGAGCATGGGCATTTCGATATCGAGGAAGAGCAGGTCGGGGGCATTTTGTTTCAGCCAGGCTACACCTTCTGCCGGCTTTTCAAAAGAAGCCACCACCGATACCTCGGGACAATAATTTTCCAGCTTCCACTTCAGCGTTTCAATGCTGTGGTGCTCATCGTCAATAATTACTGCTTTGATCATAAAAAATGCTTTGAGAATATAGAATTATCATACCGGTATCACCAACTCCACCCTCGTCCCCGCTGCTCCACCTTCCGCATCTACCAGGTCCGTAATCGTTACACACGTATTAATATTATACAACTTATTAATAATCTCCAGCCTGTCGCGCGTGATCTGCATGCCCATCGACCTTTTCTTGCCGGCAAACTTATAGGCCCGTTGTGCCTGCGCTTTCGCCCGGCCAATGCCATTATCCTGTATCACACAGAACAGGTTATTGTCGCGTTCCTCGATCAGCAGTTCCACCTTTCTTTCCGTGCCATCCTGTTTATGCATCAATCCGTGCCAGATGGCATTTTCCACATACGGCTGTATCAGCATGGGCGGTATCACAATCGAGCCGGTATCGGTTTGGGTCACCACGTTTATTTCGTAGCGGAACTGGTCCCGGAAACGCAAGCCTTCCATCTGCAGGTACAGGTCCAGCGTTTCCAGCTCATCTTTCAAACTGATATAATTGGAACGCGAATGCTGCAGGATCAGCCGCATCAATCGCGCAAAGCTGTTCAGGTACTCAGAAGCCTTCTTCGATTCGTTTTTGATAATATAGCTGTCAATGGAATTAAGGCTGTTGAACAGGAAGTGCGGGTTCATCTGCGCCAGCAGGGCACTCATTTCCACATTGGCCAGTTTCTTTTCATATTGGGATTTCAGTTGCGCCTTCTTCCTGATCTGTTTGATCCGGAACCGGTACAGCCAATACACGATAGCAGCCACCACTACAAGCGCCGCGATCCGGAACCACCAGGTTTGCCACCAGGGAGTGGCCACGTGTACAAAGAGCTGCAGCATTTTCTCATTCCATACACCCTCGTTATTGGCTGCCTGCAACTGGAAAATGTAGTCTCCTGGCGGCACGTTGGTATAGTTGGCGGTATTCTTGCCGGTTACTTCCTTCCAGTCATCAAAGCGCTGCAGCCGGTAACGGAAGCGCACTTCATTGGCCAGTGTATAGGCCTGCGCCGAAAATCCAATAGTAAAGAAGTTGCGGTTATAGGACAGGTTAAGGGTAGTATCGTTAAACACTGCGGGAAAAGCGGCCGGCTGGTTGAGCACCTGGAGTTCACTGATATAAGGCGCGGGCAGCTCTTCATTGCGTTTGAAGGTGGAAGGATTGGCTAGCACAATATCAGCGCGGCCTCCAAACACCATGTCGCCGGAGGGCAGGAAAGAAAAATGGTAAAAGTCAACTTCCCGCAAGCCGTATTGAAAGTTGAACGTGGAAAGGCTGGTATCAGTAGCATTGATACGTATCAGTAACTTATCGGTATATCCCCATACATGGCCCTGGCGATCTGTGGCCAGCGTGTATATCTTCCCTTCAATCTTTTTATCCGGCAGCCAGGTCTTTGATACAATGCCTTTTTCCGGCGCCTGCACCTGTGCAAAGCCCAGCCATCCTTCATTATTGCTCACCCATATCCGCCCGGCTTTGTCTTCTGCAAATGAGTTTACATAGGACAAGCTTGTTGACCGGTTGTGCGAATAAATAAAATTGGCAATGCTATCTTTTTCGGCGAGGTACACCCCAAATCCGTTATAACGGGCAAACCACACATTGTTATGGCTGTCTACAAACAGGTTCGCCACTCTTACAGAAGGCATAGAAGTATCATAGGCCCAGATCTGCTTGCTATAATTGCGGTATTGACCGGTACGGTAGTCCCAGCAAATGAGCCCATCCAGGTCAGCCGCCAGCCACAAACGCCCCCGTTTATCTAGCTGCATATCGTACCACCTGTTGAACTGTGTAGGCGGTGGCTTCATCGCCCGCAGTTGCCGGGTGCTTACCTGGTAAGTGAACAATCCCTGTTCCGATGAAATGGCCAGCCTGCCGTCGGGCAACGGCACCAGGCCGCGTACTTCCAGTTTTTTATAAGGCGCTGGTGCATTCAATGGCATCTTTGTCCAGGTGCTGTTTAGTTTATCAAAAACGTACAGCCCGTTGGCCTGTATAGGACATACCGTGATCATCCTGCCGGTGGAGTCGCTGATGATATGCCGGTTAAAAGCCCAATCGCGTCCGTATAAGGCTTCGAAAGAAAAACTGGTGAATTGCTGCATGGCCGGATCAAAAAGCTGGATGCCATTGATATTGCCATACCATATCCTGTTGTGCTCGTCAATACAATGCACGCCATAAAAAAGATTTTCCGGAATGTTATTGAGCCTGGACCATACAATGTCTTTCAGGCGGGTATCATAGATCACCAGGCCGTCCAGCGTAGTGATCCACAATTCATGATCGTTTTTACGAAGGATGCTGGCAATCGGGGTTTTCAGTACCCGTCCCCAGCGATGGCTCACCGGCAGCGGACGTAAAGTTTGCGCAGCAGGATCGAAAACATGCATGCCTGCCGACCATCCGCCTACATACAGCAGCCCATCAGTGTGGTGGTACAGCCTGCGAAAGGCATTCACGGCTACCTGGTAATCTTTATCTTTTTGCGGAAAGACATGCCATTTAACGGCGCCGGTAAACTTATTAATTTCCTGCAGGCCACCTACTGTTCCTGCCCATATAATGGAATCATTGTTGTTGCAGGGCTCTATGCTCAGTACAGAGCTGTTGGAGCCCAGCAAGGGTACTACCTGCGGATAGGCTGCAGGCGAGCCGGTATAATGTCTGAAATTATCTGTTGCCTTGTCATAAGCCCATACGCCAAAAGTGCGGGTGCCCACCCATATTACCCCGGCAGCATCCTGCCTGATCACATGAACGGCATAATTCAGGTCCCGGGTAAGACTATCCATTTTGCCCGTTTCTCCCAACTGGTAATGCCTGAATTGCCCGCTGCTGATATTGAGCACGGATATGCCCTGGTTGGTACCTATCCATATCTCCCGCTTAAGGGGTAAAATAGCATTCACGGTATTATCAAACAGGGAATAGCGCAGGTCATTGCCCTGCCGGTATACCTTGAACTGCTGCCCGTCGAACCGGCACAGCCCTTCCCGGGTGCCTGCCCAGATAAAACCGTCCGGCCCCTTCTGGGTCAGGTATACATGGTTGGCCGGCAGCCCCTGTTCTTTATTTAAGTAAATGGCTTTGTCGAAGTTATATTGAGCCCCTGCCCCATACGGAAGCCAACAGCAGGTCACTGCCAGGAAGATTAGCTGAATGGTTGGCAACAACTTCATGAATGAATGGGCCTGGGTTTATTGGTATGTAAATAGACCTTTTTTCCCGGAATTAAAGAGGGTATCCTGATTCAATGGCCTCATTTCCTGTGTAAAAGCCACTTTATATTGAGCCGCCTGGTCCATTCGTAGGGTATTTCCCTGGTATGCTCACAGGGCAATTCTCTCAAAAAATTACGGGTATTACGCAGGATGCAGGGCCTTCTGCTAAGGTACGCTTCTATTGGCTCCTGTTCTGTGCTAATCTTGCCGGGCGGGATAAAAATCCTGCGTTTATTCATTATTCAGCCCGTGCTCTTATATTTGATTGTATTTTCCATTAACCACATCCATATGCGCTGTATCATCCTTATTTGCCTTTGTAAGGCAGCCCTTATCTCGTCGTTTGCACAAAAACCTACGCTTCCACAGGATTATTTCATCAGTAAGATCTATACGATCAACCCGGTATTGGATATCAATGATACCAGTGCTGTACGCAAAGAGATCACCAGGCTGGCTGATAGTTTGTATCTTTTTTGTAAACATGCCGGCGAAGATTTCATAATCAATGATTCTGCCTTACGTCGCGATCCGGCCATTGGCATTGCCGCCACCGCTATTTACCGCGCACAATACAAAGAAGCCTACGACTCCCTGCTGTCCTATACAAAGGCGCTTTATACGCCTTCCACTGTCAATGGCATTCACTTCCTCCTGGAGCTGCAAATAATGGCTCATCTCACTGCCGATGCAGCAGAGGGTATTGTGCAGGCGGTGAATAAAAAGGTAGCTGCTATCAATAAAGATTTTCAGAAGGACAATGTAAATACCTGGAAGGGTATTTTTCATCCGGATTATATTAAAGTGTTTGACAAAGCTATTGTTACTACGCTACAGCAAGCCAAAGGTGCAGCCAATAACCAGATTGAGTACAGCAATGTGCTTTATATAGTGCGTTGCCTGGCACTGCGCGACTTCCTGTTGCAGCAGCATGCCCTGCTGCAACGGACATTGTATGCCCTTGATCCATCAAAGGTGGAGAAAATGGAGGTGAAGATACCATTGCGCAATGGCGCGAAACTGAGCGCCTTGTTGTTCCGGGATGTGAATACAAAAGAAAAACTGCCTGCTATTGTCAGCCAGAGCCCCTATCCTTCAGGCGGTGAAGCCACCAGGGGGAATATATTCGGCGCTTATGGCTATATCTATTTGTATGTGGATAGCCGTGGCCGCCGCCAATCGGAAGGAGACTTCTTCCCTTATGAAAATGACGCGCAGGATTTTTATGATATTATCGACTGGATCAGCAAACAGCCCTGGTGCAATGGCAAGGTGGCTACTACCGGCGGCTCCTATCTTGGCTTTACCCAATGGCAGGCCATCCGTAAAAAGTACAGGCATCCGGCCCTCAAGGCCATCAATCCGATGGTGGCCGTAGGTTTTGGTGTTGACTTCCCGCGCTGGAGCAACATGTTTTATCCCTATATCCTGCAATGGGCTACTTATGTGAGCGGCAAAGAGTTGAACAGCGCCTTATTCAGTGATTATAGTTTCTGGAGGAACAAGGGACTGGAATTGTACCGCAGGCATATTCCTTTCTCCAAACTGGATTCCCTCGCAGGACTGCCCAATCCTTTTTTTCAGAAATGGGTAAGCCATCCTGATCTTGACAGTTACTGGAAGGATATCCTCCCTGCCAAAGAAGACTATGCGGCCCTGGATATACCGGTGCTTTCTATTACCGGTTATTTTGACGGCGATCAGGCAGGGGCCTTGTATTACTACAATAACCATCACAGGTATGGTGGTGCAGCCGCTCAAAAGAACCATTACCTGCTGATTGGTCCTTATGACCATGGGGGCGCCCAATGGAATCCTGCTCCGAGCCAGCAGGGCATTCTCATTGAAAAAGAAGCCCAGGTACCCATTTATAAATATGTGATTGCCTGGTTCGACTGGACACTGAAAGGAAAGGCAAAGCCGGCCTGGATAAAAGACAAGATCACTTACTTTGCTACCGGTACGGGACAGTGGAAGGGTGCCAGCTCTTTTGAGGCCGCCACTGCCGATACCCTGAAGTTCTACCTGCACAAAACGCCGGTAGCCACTGAAAAAAGAAGAACGATCTACCAGTTGCAGGCGAGGCCTGTCGCTGTGCAACAAAGCCTGGAGTACCAGCATAACATCACCGAAGCGATTGACTCAGCATTTATCTATTATTCATCAGCACCAGACACTGATTCCTTTGAAATAGCCTCTCCTTACAACCTGATGTTTGAAACAGCCCCGCTGGAGAAAGACATTATGCTGACGGACCGTGTTATGGCCGATCTGTATATTTCCTTGAATGTGCCTGATGCCGACTTCTCGATTAATTTTTCTGAAGTAACACCAGAAGGGAAAGTCAAAGCTATTGGTAGTTCACTCCTGCGCTGCCGTTACCGGAAGGGGGGCGACAAGCCGGAACTGATGACACCTGGTAAGGTGGAGAAATTGTCTTTTAATGACGCTTTTATCTATATAAAGAAGATTGCTAAGGGCAGCAAACTGCGCATGGAATTTGAAAGCCTGAACCGCCCCTATTATGAAAAGAACTACGGTTTTGGCGGTGTGGTAGCCAATGAAATGACCAGCGAACCACGCATCATTAAAGCAACCATCCTGATGAGCAGGGAATATCCTACCTGCATAAAAGTGCCCATAGGCAAATAACAGCCTGGTGATGCCTGGGGTTATAAGGCAAGTTCCATCTGGATATTGCAGCGCTCGTAAGGGGTAGGACGGCCAGTCACTTTTTTAAACCCTAATTTGTGGTAAAGGCTGATGGCAGGCTTGAGGATCGTATTGCTTTCCAGGTAGATCATAGTGGCTCCAAGTGACCGGGCCTTTTCTATGACTGCCTGGCCTAACAACCAGCCGATATTTTTGCCTTGTGCTTTGGGCGATACGGCCATTTTAGCCAATTCATAATCATACTGCGGGTCGTTCATTTTAATCAATGCACAAACACCAACGGGCTCTTCGTTGTATAGGGCCACTACTATTTCACCACCCTTGTCTAAAATATACTCCTTGGGATGGTCCAATGCTTTATGATCGGCTTCCTCCATTTTGAAATAAGTGGAGATCCATTCTTCATTGAGCTTTCTAAACGCCTCCGCATATTTGGGCCTGTACGGAACGATCTTTACCAGCCTGCTTTCACGTTGTTTCCTTTCTTCCTGTACATAGCGCAACAGGCTTTTACGGCTCAACAAAAACTCCCATTCTTCAATGGCTTTCCAAAGGTCGTGCTGCGTATTATTCAATATCGTTTCCACGGCATTCGTCACATCTGTATACTGCTCCTGGATCTTTTCTGTCAGCTCTTTCCCTTTTTTCGACAGGCTGACCACATTCTTACGCCCGTCCTGCTTATCCTTCTTTTCTGTTAATAATCCTTTCTTAGACATTTCAGCAACGATCTTACTAACAGAAGGATGGGAGTGTCCGATTTGCTGGGCAATCTCGGTGATCGTAAAGTTTCCCTGTGAGAGGGCGTGGAAAACAGGGAACCATTTCGGCTGTAACTCTATTTCATAGAGCTTGTAAATATCGGCAGCATCGGCTGTTATCCTGTCTGTAAGCAGGCGAAGCCGGCTACCAATGGCCATCTTACCGGTTTGATTGAAGAATTCCATATTAGTAGCTATTTACGTAACTGGTTACGCAAATATAAGTATTTTGGATTAGTTGGAATAAAATATTCATGAACGGGTAATTATTTTAATGCCGGGCATCAATCCCCTCAAAAAGCTACGGGTATTACGCAGGATGCAGGGCCTTCTGCTAATGTGCGCATCTATTCGCTCCTGTTCTGTGCTAATCTTGCAGTGCGATAAAAATACCCCCTGTTATCAATTATCATCATTAACCATACCGTCAATAAGCGGTATAAATTTTTATTAGCCATGAAAAAGTGTGTTTTTGCCATCGTGTTTTTATTGGTAGCCTTTGCCGTAAAGGCATCTCCTGTTAATCATTCCGGACCTGTCCGCTGCCCGGCGGTCGATACCAGTATGGCCGTTCCTGCTGTTGCCTGGCCCGAATTAAAGGAACTGGAAATAAGGACTTTCGGGGATATTATTGTAGACGCCAATGTCATCGTGGTATTGGTGGAAGACAGCGGTAATATCCTGCGTATGGAAGGTGACCCGGGTTTCCTGCAATACGTGCAGGTAAAGGAACAGGGCGGAAGATTGAAGATCAGCTCGCCACGCAAAGGGCCAAAAGTGAAAGGGCATGTATGGGTGCCGGTAAAGGGACTGAAAACCCTGCGCCTGGGCAACAATGCCGTGGTACGTTCCACTACTGTGCTCAATTCACCCGAATTGGATATTGAGCTGGATGGCGCCTGCAATGTACGCTTAATGACCACCGGGGTTATTAACATCATTGAGAATGAGGAGATGGAATTTAACTACCAGAAGAATACTATCCTTAATGTAACACGGGGACCATTGCGCTGACCGTAAAAACAGGTGGCGCCTGCTTAAACAGGTGTCACCTGTTTTTAGCTTTCTTTCACTGCCTTCTCTGCACGCACTCACATAAACCAATTACTCATCCAGAACCTCCCTTAGTATGAAAAAAGTATTATTCCTGCTGTATGGTATTATTTGTTATTGCATTTTCTTTGGTACCATCCTGTATGCCATCGGCTTTGTAGGCAACCTGTTTGTGCCCAAATCCATTGACAGCGCTCCGCAAACCTCTTTACTGAGCGCGGTGCTCATCAATGCTTCCCTGCTACTGCTGTTTGCTTTACAGCACAGCATGATGGCCCGGCCGGCCTTTAAGCACCGGTGGACGATGATCATTCCCGAACCGCTCGAACGCAGTACGTATGTATTGCTGGCCAGTCTTTGCCTCATATTCCTCATGTGGCAGTGGCAACCTATGGGCGGCATCGTATGGAAAGTAGAAAATCCGGCATTCAAGGCCATCCTGTCCATTGCTTACCTCAGCGGATGGTCCATTGTTTTTACCAGCACCTTCCTCATTAACCACTTTGACCTGTTTGGCCTGCGGCAGGTGTGGTTATATTTTACAGGCAGGCCTTATACCGCGCTGCCTTTCCGGCTGCCTTTGTTTTATAAGATGGTGCGTCATCCCTTATACCTGGGCTTCCTCATTGCTTTCTGGTCGGCTTCTACGATGACGGTGGCGCATTTGTTATTCGCCATCCTTACTACCGGGTATATACTGGTGGCAATACAGTTTGAAGAGCGCGACCTGGTTGCCCATTTCGGTGAGCAATACCGGCGTTACAAAAGATGGGTGCCCATGCTGATACCTTTTCTCCGGTGGCTGAAACGATAAGATAGTAGTACTTAGTAGTAAGGTGAATTACCTTGTTCCCACAAAAAAGGCAAGCTGTGTCAAGCAGCTTGCCTTTAATCATTAAGTAACACCTGAAGGATCCGGAATGCTACATCCTGAATCCTATAATTTAAACGGCAAATACCAGTTCTCCTCTTTCTTCAGGTACTCCTTCACCGCTTCTGCTTGCGGTATGCCATCCTTCTGCAGTTTATTATAGATCTTCTCAGAGAGGATAGTTCCATCATGGCGGCGGCGTGCAATGCGCAGCAGGTCGGGCCAGCGGGTGCCTTCAAAAGCATTCTCCAGCGCTCCTTCATTGATAATACTGTTCTCCAGGTAGGTAAGACTGTCTGCACTGGCAGGCACCGTATCATAGAGCAGCGATGCCCGGTTGCGGATGCCGGTATTCCGGTGCCAGTCGCCCCTGAAAAAAGGTATCTCACCCATGCGTGCATCAAAATTGTAAGGCGCGGGATAGAATAGGGTGTTTTCGTAGGGAGTTACATTCGGTGTATTGGCCGGTGTGGGGTAGACGCCGCGAATCCCTGAATTGACAAACCCGTACGCCAGCCGGTGATAGCCATCGCGGTTGGCGGCCTCTGCAAACCGCAGGTGCAGGTGTGTTTGACGGAATAAAAACCACTTGCCGTTTTTGTTCAATGGGTTCAGCGGCAGGTTAGTGGCATAATTGATATAATTGTACAAAAACTTCATGACCACCAGTTGCCCCCCAATCGTTCTCACGCTTAATGGTCCGCGCGCATCATAAGGGATACCGCCACCTGTGCCGGCTACGGCGATAGGCCTTTGCTGCTGATTTTTCCAGTTATCAATGCTCTCCTGGGAAGGCTTTACAAGATAGCTGCCACCAATAGGTGAAAACAATTTGATGAGCGGATTCTCAGGCCTGAAACGGCTGTCATAAGGTATGGCCCAGATCCACTCCCGGTTATAGCGATCATCGTATCCCGACTCAAACACCAAACGCCATCCATCTGCATAATTCAGGGTGGAAGCATCCCCCGGTCTTGTATAGCTAACATAAGTATTGGTTTCGGTGCTCCAACCAATTTTGTACTTGGTGTAATAGGTGATGCCCTGCGCGCCTACCGTAGCTGTTTCCATCACCTGGCGGTAATTAATGGCTGCCTTGTTATAATCTCCTTTCCACAGGTACAGGTCGCCCAGTAAGCATTTCTTATTGATAAAAAAAATGGAAGTCGGCGACCCATCCAGCGTAATATTCAGGGTAGTGCCTGAGGGATAGGGGTCACGGAAGGGTATCTTTTCTGTAAAGCTGATGAGGCTATCGAGCAGGTCATCAAACTTCACTTTCGGAAAGCGGCGCTCATCTTTTATTGCCTCTATGGTTTCCAGCGGATCGGTTACATACCGCACCTCATCGCCATAATGAATGCCCAGTTGCAGGTACAGGAAAGAACGCAGGCAGGCAATATCCGAATAACGCTGGTTAAATTCCGCTTCCTTCATCGCATTCTTTTCCTTCATGATCAGGAAGTTCTTCAGTACGTCATTACAACTAAGTATCAGTTCATAAAACGGGCGCGGACTGGCATAAGGATTATCCGCCGTTACGGTATGCGTACTGATCTGGCGCAGGTACTCATCGGCATTGGTCGTATATTCCAGCAGGTCGCCCCTCAATTCATTGAGGATAATATAGCGGTCGGCCAGGCCCATGAACTTACCATAGATACCCATTACGGCGGCATCCGCATCATACACATTGCGGTACATCTGGCTGGCGTCGAGCTCTGTGCCCGGTTTGATGTCAAAGGCTTTTTTACAACCTCCGCCTATAGCTATCACCATCGCCGCCAGTAGAATTGTTTTTATAGAGAGCTTTTTCATATTACTTATTTAGAAACAAGAACAATCAATTTTTCTTTCTCTTTCTCCGCGGAGTCTCCCGTAGAGCTTGTCCCGCAACAGCGGGGGGACTCTGCGGCACTTGTCAGCTAATTACAAACCAATCCGCACACCTAGGGTTACCGTCCGGTACAAAGGATCGAGCCCGGTATCAATACCCTGTGCAAACACGCTGGGCGATGCGCTGAATTCAGGATCATAGCCCTTGTATTCCGTGAGGGTAAACAGGTTGCTGGCTGTAGCATACACACTGGCATTCTTCAAAAAGTTGCCCGCTTTCAAAGGCAGATCGTATTGCAGCGACAAAGTGCGCAGGCGGATATAAGAACCATCTTCTATCCAGCGGTCGCTGAAGCGGCTATTGCCCATCGGGTCGCCCCAGGTAGCTTTGGGCATATTGGTTACATGACCATTGCCACGCCAGCGGTTCCGCGCACTTTCCAGTTGATTCTCCACACTGCCTAAGGATTCCAGGCGGTAACGCACATAATTGAATACATCATTGCCCTGGCTAAAGGTGAATAACACGTTTAGTTCAAAACGTTTCCAGATAACCCGGTTATTGAAGCCGCCAAACAAAGCAGGGTTGGGATCGCCAATTACCTGGCGGTCGCGCTCATCAATAAGCTTATTATTGTCTACATCAGTAAACCGTACATCGCCTCCTTTGAAGGCGCTGAAGGAACCGTCGGTATTCTTCTTGGTCAGGCCTGCAGCAGCAGCATCTGCATCGCTCGCAAACACACCCTGTGTAGTGTAGCCATAGAACTGGTTGGCCGGGCCGCCCACTGCCGTAAGGATGGTAGCGCCTCCATATTCTGTAGTGAACTGGTTACCGGGAACGGCTACGATTTCATTTTTGTAAGTGCCGATATTAATGCCGGCATCCCAGGTAAGGTCACGTTTATTAAGTACGCGCACATTCAGGCTTGCTTCAATACCCGTATTCTGCATCTCACCATTATTGGTGGGTAGGGTCTTGAAACCGGTAGGGGTGCCCAGTGATTCATACACCAGCATGTTGGTTGTTTTGGTATGGTAGACCTCCACACTCAGGCCCACCCGCTCATTCCAGAAAGCTACATCAACACCAGCATTCAGCTTGTGATTGGTTTCCCATTGCAGGGTGGGGTTGGCAATATTACCACGTACAAGACCCTGGGCGCCCAGGAAGTTTTGTGATACATACGTTTGCCGGGTGCTGTAATTGCCGATATCATCATTGCCGGTAATGCTGTAGGTGGCTCTTACCTTAAGCAGGTCGAGGGGCGAGTTGGCCATAAAGTTTTCTGACGAAACGAGCCAGGCGGCCCCCAGGGAAGGCATGATGGGGAATTTGTTGCCGGAAAGGCTGATGCCATTGGGCGCCTGTTTGCCAAAGCGCGATGATCCGTCCATCGCGGCATTCAGGGTGAGGAACAGCTTTTCTTTATAGCCATAAGCGGCGCCGAAATATACGTTTAACCAGTTCCACTCACCAATGCCGCCACCTATCTGCCGCAGGGCATTCAGGCCATTCTGAACACTTACCAGGTCATCAGTAGCGGAGTTAAATCCTTTTGCATAGTCCTGTTCCGCGTCATTATGTTGGTAGCGCATGCCCAGGTTGGCGCGCAGGCTATGGTCGCGGTTAAAGAGCTTGTTATAGTCGAGCCGGGTATCATTGTAAACTGTGAAAAGACGTTTTACCTGGGTACCCATACGGCTGTCGACAATAGCATTGGAAAGACTATCGTCTGATACGCCTTTACGGGGTATGAAGAAATTCTCCCGCACCTTGTCGTACACGACGCCTACCAGCGTGCTGGCGCTAAAGCTTTTTGATATCTCATACTTAAAGCCAAAGGAACCGAAGAAACGGTAGTATTTATTGTAAGCCTGCATATTGGCGATGATGGCAGCGGGGTTGCTGATGCCCAGTATATCCACATCAGCGAAGTTGGGCGATTCTACCCCGGCATCATTCACCTGGTTGGCCGGCAGGAACGGCGCTTTGATCCAGGAAAGGAACAAGGGCGCCGTTTTTTCAGTTATGCCTTGGTCTTTCAGGTTTTGCTCATTATACGTAAAAGAGAGATTGGCGGTACCGGTAAAGCGCCGGGTGAAATTAAACTCGGCATTGAACCGCGTATTATAGCGGGTGAGGTCCGTTTCCTTTACCACTCCCTTATTGCCCATATAACCCATGCTAAGGCCATAAGTGGCAATATTATCTCCACCCGTTACCTTCAGGAAAATATTTTGGTTCGCACTGTTCTTCAGCACATTTTTCTGCCAATTGGTATTATAATGGTAGCGGGCATAATCAGGGTTCTTGGTGTCGTCAATCATATAAGGCAGGGCCGCGATCTCCGTACTGCTCATTCCCTTGCTTTGTAGTATTTCACTTAAATAGATGCGGTAATCAGCCGCATTCATCACAGGGAGGTTATCAGGCGCCTGGTTGAAGCCGGTATAAGCGGCGAAGTCAATCTTCGTAGCCTGGCTTTTGGACCGGGCAGTGGTAATAATGATCGCACCATTGGCGCCTTTTGTTCCATAAATGCTGGAGGCGTCTTTCAATACAGTAATATTATCAATATCCTTGGCGTCTATCAATGCCAGCGGATTAACAGAAGAATTGGCAATGATGCTTTCCCCGTATTCATTGGCATCATACAACATATTGTCTACTACGATCAATGGTTTGTTGGTGCCATACAATGAATTATAACCACGCAGGAACAGGTTCGCACCGGCGCCGGGTGTTCCGGAACGGCGGATGACATGCAGCCCTGCAACGCGGCCTTGTAAAAGGCCATCGGCCATGGCATCCGGCTGTGTCCAGGCGGCGTTCACATGGTACTGGCCGGTAGCGGCTGTTACCTTGCTTTTGGCAACAGGGCCAAAGGGCAGGGTAACCATTTCATGGAATGATTCATGCGTATCATCGAGCAGGGCTATCTGGATCGTATTCCTGCCTTTAAGCGGAACACTCCGGCTGTCATAACCTTCACCCTCGATGGTTAGTGTGGAGGTGTAGGCAGGCGCCTGGATGGTAAAGCTCCCCTGGTCGTCGGTAATGGCAGCGGAAAACCCATCCACCTTAATCCGTACGCCGGGTATGCCTTTTCCATTCACCGCATCGGTGATGGTGCCGGTAACAGGTACGCCTTTTCTGGGCGCAGCCGGCTTTAGCACCTTTACTATACTGGTGTCTGCAGCAGTAGAATCAGTTTGCGCGGCCAGGGTACCCGTCACCAGCGCAAATGCCGATACGGCCGCTGTTTTCCTGATAAAACTTCTTACTATAAGCATCGTCATGGTATTGTTTCAAAAAACTAATAGGGTTTACAAAACAGGCTCCAGCCTGATATAATCACACACAATAGGATTGGCGGTGGCAGAGGTACTATTGGCCGCCGTGAGATAGATCATCAGCATGGGCCTGTACGTGGTGAGGGTAAACTCACCCAGGTATACCTCATTGTAGTTGTTCACGGTAACTGTTATATAAGGCAGGGTGGTAGCCGTAGGGGTGCCGATGCCCAGCTTTTGGGTGAAAGTAGTGGTCATGCCATTGATATTATCGTGTACTGCTACCCAGTAAGCCTTGTACTTCATGGAAGGCATGCCATTGAGGCGATAACCAAGGTTGAACGTCGCCACGCCATGATTGTATACCAGCACATCCCTGAAATCATAACCGGTAACGGGGTTGTACTTCTCCCGGAAATAAGTATTGCCACGGCGATCATTACTGTAGGTGTTATAATTTTCTGCCTGTATAATAAGTGGACGGAATTTGTGGACGGGCCTTACATCTAACTTATTCATGATAAACACCACGCCATTACTTGTCTTTACAGTTTGTGCAATGGCGCTCTTATCAATCCCCATCTTGGTATTGAATTTGGAAAGGATCGTATCGGGGATCGTAGCAGGATCATATACACCTTCTACGGCAAGGTCCCTTACTATGGCCCAACTGGAAAGCCCCAAAATGCTGTCAACAGTGCCGGCCACATGAAGGGGAATATACTTAATCAGCTCTGTATCCCAGGCATGATCGGCCAGCACAAAAAAAGTATACTGCTTGCTTTCATCACGCAGGTCATACACATTGCGCCAGAAAGTATTGGTGCGTACCGAATCTGTACCAGGCTGATAGATGGGATTGCCTGTATTGGGGTCAACACCGATCTGTACAGCATTGCTGGTATCAAATACATTCTGGAAGAGGGCCAGCAGGTATTGCTTTTGTTTGGAAGGGGCCAGCGGACTTGTTTCCAGGAACTCCCAGGCATTGGGTAGTGCCGGCACCATTTTGTCAATGACATGCAGTACACCATTCTTAGCATAACGGTCTGCCTCTGTAATATTGGCATCTTCCAGTTTCTTACCCAGCATATTATTGTACTTATCGCTTAGCATCTTCAGGCGCAACTGGGAGCTTGCTGCCGTGGTCTGGTACACCTGGTTGGCAATGTGATTGGCAACAAAGGCGTACAGCTTCGCTGCATCATTTACAATGGCGGGGTCTAGGGTGGCCAGCGCTGTATTGGTAGGGGCAAATACGGTGAATGTTTTGGAGGATGCAATCACTTTATCAAGGCCCGTTTTGGTGAGCAGCTCTGTAAACTTGCTGAGGTTCGTATTGGTGCTGATCTGCTGAAACAGGTCCTTATCTGTTGCAGGGTCGGTAATAGCATTATGGTCTTCCCATTTCTTGCAGGCCGAAAACAGCAGGCCGGTAAGGGCCAGGGCCAGTAATGGGTGAAATAGCTTGCTTCGCATTATTCGCTTATTTTAAAATTCAGTTGAGTTAAGTAGCGTGTCTGGCTGAGCTTGTCGAAGCCCTTCGAGAGGCTCAGGGTGACAGTGTTGCTGATTACTAATAAACCTTAGTTCCATCCGGACGGAAACGGGGCAATATCTGGTTCTGATCTATCGGTATAAAATGGATCATATCCAGGTAATTGCTTGCGTTGGTTCCCGAAACCGTTTCCAGGCGCAGCTTATGCCTTTCTGTGGTTTTAATATCAATAATCCCCACGAGGCGCGATACATAATAACCGGAATTGGAACCAGTGGACTCGATATAACGTTTCCAGCCTATTGATTCAAGTTCTGCGTCGCTACCGGCGGGCCTGAATTCGCCAAGGTTAACCGGTCTTTGCATCAGATCCCCGTTTATCCGTACATTACATACCACTGAATTCCGCGCATTATAACAAACCCATACCTTATAACGTCCTTTAATGACCACCGGGGTGGTGAACTCAAACCAGGTAGCCCTGCTGGGGGAACCCAATGGTAATACCAGGCAATCATTATTATACTGGTAAATGCCCAGCGAACTGGTGGTACTGTAGAAGTAGGTCAAAGTAGTGCTGGCTGATTTGTATTCCCAATCAATATCCTTAATAGGCTTGTCCAGTTCATTCGTCCGCACGAAAGGGTAATTCTGTTTTTTATAGTAAGCAGGTAGCTTCATGATCTCCGGGAATGAACAGAGGTCCCAGTACACAGCAGCCGGCGCCCTGAACTTTGCCATATAATGGGCGGCTGCCTCGTGCCATACCCCATTGGTAGCGGCATTGTCACTGGTATTCCGGATAACCTGGATGCCTTTCTCCACTACACCATCAAATACGTCCTCATTCACGATTACTTCCTTATTGATCAGTTGCGTACTGATCACTTCCTGCGGCTGCAAGGTTTGGTGGGTAGCGGAGTTGATAATATCTCCCAGGAATTTAATGTCCCGCAGGATATGGTAAGCTGCATAAATGTGCAGGCTGTCATTGCTGTTGGCAGGATTACCGGTATTGGAATACCGCTCTTTCAGGTCTGCATAAGAAGTGATACCGCTGTCGGCCAAAGCCTGGTTGCTTTCTGCGATTACTGTCATCCATCGTTTGGAAGTATCAGGATCTACCGTATTGAGCAGATCATAATAGCCCGTTGCTTTCAGAGCTTCCACAAAGATGGAAAAGCTGGGATTGCTTTCCAGTTGCTGGGCAATGGTTTGCTTGGATGGCTGCAGTACATGATCAATTTCATGAATGATGCCATTACCCACCTTTATATTCGAGCGCAATACGGCCGCCTGCCTGTTGACCGTATAAGTGGAGATACCCTCCGTAAAAGTAACGCCGGTGATCAGGAACTGGCTTTGCATAGTAGGTACCGGCAACTTGCCATCCTTAAAGGCGGCCGTCGTTACGGTATCCGACAGCAGGTGGAACCTGACCAGCTCCTTCAGGACATTGATATCGGCAGCATCCACAGAAGCGGTATTGGTAGCCGCCAGCCATGCTTTTACACCACTGTTCGTGGGTGCAAAGCAGGTATAGGAACCATACGCATTCAGGAAGGCGCTGTTATCGGTCCTGTCCAGTATTTGTTTGAATAAGGAGAAAGAATCAATGTTCTTCTCCAGGTAGCCCACAATATTCACATCCTCCGTAGTGGAGTCTCTGAACTGTTGTTTCTTACAGCCGCTTGTAATAAGGGCTGTAAGCAGGGCGGTCAGCATGAAAGAAGCCAGTGTGGCGGATTGCTGCTTCATAAACAAGCGGTATTAATTATTTATAAAAAGGATTTTGTTCCAGTAGCTGGTTCAGTTGTATTTCATTGGTAAAAATGGGGAAGTAATGACTGTTCTTATCACGCAGCTTATTCAGGGCTGCCTGCAGCCTGTCTTGCGGAATGCTGATGGCGGCCATATTCAGCAGGAAGTCCATCCCTTCATAATTATTGCGTTTGGCATTGCGCAGCACATCATACCAGCGTTTGCCTTCAAAAGCAAACTCCCGCTGCCTCTCTTCCAGGATATAATCGGTCATAGCGCTTTTGTTGGTGCTGTCCATCTCTTTTAGTTCCAGTGCGTTTGCCCGCTCGCGGATGGTTTTTACAATACGGGATGCTTCCAGTGGCTGGTCCAGTTGATTGATCGCCTCTGCTTTCATCAATAAAATATCGGCATAACGGTAAAAGATCCAGTGCGCGAAGGATTGATCCTGTGTTCTGAAATTATCTCCCGAGTTATCGGCGCCCATATATTTCCAGATAGAAAAATCAGTTCCGCGGAAAGAGGTCTCATCGCCGCGAACGTCTGACTGAGGTTCGGTATTGACCAGGTCAATGCCGTATACATCTTCGGTCAGGTGGAAGGCGGCGCCCCAGCGGCGGTTGCCAGGTGTATGCATGCCATAGAACGGGTTGAGCTTTTGTGCATCGAACTGCAACTCAAAAATGCTTTCGTTGGAGTTACCTTCATAGAAGACCTTATCAAAGAAATCATCCTCCTGCACAAGGCCAAAATTACCCGATGTGATAATCTTATCGCAGGCTGCCACACACTCGTTGTATTTATCCATCCAGAGATACACATCGGCCAGCAGGGCATTCACGGTATAGCGCGTAGCGCGGCCTTTATCAAAATTCTTATTGCCATAAGTAAACGGAAGATAAGGTTCCGCTTTCTTCAGGTCGGTTACGATCTGGTTGAGGATCGTATCGCGGCTTGTTTTGGCAATATTGGTTACCTGCTGGTCACTGGTTGTAGCAGTGAGCTTGAGGGGCACGTCACCAAAGCTGCGTACCAGGTAAAAGTACAGGAGCGATCGTATGGTCAGTGCTTCCCCGATAGCCCGGTTAAGCTGGTCCTGTGAAAAGGTGTTATCGTTTTCCAGTACAGGGGGGGCCAGCTCTATTACTGTATTGCAGTAGTTGATGGTTTGATAAAAAGAACGCCAGTTGGTAAAATTATTGGTAGGCAGTATGTTCAGGTTCACGATATCCTGTTCATCCTGGCTGGCGCGGAAGCCCGGTGTTACCATATCGGCCCTGGCCTCACCCCAGATAAAAAAATATTCCGCCATAGCACGGTCGCTGCTGGTGCTGCCCAGCATGGAAGCATAAATACCGGTCACCGCCGATTCTACCTGCTCTTTCGTTTTCCAGAACTCATCGCGCACAATGCCATCCTGCGGCTTCAGGTCGAGCCATTTTTTGCAGGAAGCAAAATTGCCTGCCAGTGCAATGCTCAAAGTGTATATCAATATCTTTTTCATGTTCAGTAAGTTTAAAAACCAGCTACAATGCCAATGGTGAATATTTTGGAAGGAGGGGTCATAGAATAATCAATGGCCAGGCGGAAGGGATCTGCTCCACGGGCGCTTACCTCGGGATCCTGTCCGGTATACTTTGTCCAGGTAACCAGGTTCTCGGCGGTAATGAAAGCACTCAATGATTTCATCTTTACCTTGCTCAGCACCTTACTGTCAAATAGGTACCTGGCTGTGATGGTACGGAAGCGCAGGAAAGAAGCGTCTTCCACGTAGCGGTCGCTGCCCAGATAGTTGTAGCCACCGGCAATCACACCACGGGGTATATCGGTCACGTCGCCTTCCTTGCGCCAGCGGCGCAGTACGGCTGTACTTTGGTTATCAAAATTGATCATGCTGGTAGTGGACATCTTTGTGCCGTTGATCACTTCGTATCCATAACGGAAATTGAAATAGGCCGAGAAGGTGAGCTTTCCTTTATACGAGAAAGTAGGACCAAAACCACCCACCAGGGTAGGGTTGCTGTTGCCCAGGTACACCACATCCATATAGTTAATATTGCCATCGTGGTTGATATCCTCATACATGGCATCGCCGGGCTGGAACGTATAATCTACGTTGGGGTAGTTAAAACGCATGTATACAATCTGTCCGTTGGGTCCGATAATGGGTTTGCCGGCGGCAGAGGTCGCAATGGTTGATTCCTTGTCCTTATATACGCCTTTGTATTTATAGCCATAAAAGGAACCGAACGGATTATCAATCTGCAGCAGGCGCAGGTACTCACCGTTGGCGCCCACATTTCCCTTGCTGTTGAGCGCATATTCAGAGATCTTGCGGATAATATTCTGGTTTTGTGATACGTTGAAATTGAAGCCGATCGTCCAGGTCTTGTTCCGGTAAGGAATGGTCCAGATGGCCAGTTCCCAGCCCTGGTTGTCCATGGTACCGATATTCATATTCAAGCCATCAAATCCATTGGTGGTAGGTATCTGTAAAGAGCCGGCGAAAAGATCGGTAGTACGGTTACGGTATACGTCAATATCTGCCCGTATGCGTGCTTTAAATAAGGAAACGTTCATACCAATATTGGCGCCGTGTACTGTTTCCCAGCGTAGGTTCTTCAGTTCCGGGCTCGAGGGATATACGCCGCTCTGGCCCAGGTAGCTCCAGGAATAAGTATTATAAGTATTAAAGAAACTATAATCATAGCGCGGCGCATTACCACTCAGGGCATAGCTCAGGCGGAAGCTCAGGTCGTCCAGTTTCTTGATCTTTTTAAAGAATCCTTCTTCAGAAATACGCCAGCGCATGGAGCCGCCGGGGAACAAACCATACCTGTAATCTGGCCCGAAACGGGAGTTACCGTCACCGCGCAGCGTGGCTTCAAACAGGTATTTATCCTTATAACTGTAATCCACCACCACTACAGCGCCCACGGTCCTTGTTTGGGAGATGCGGGATACAGCCGACAGATCCTGGTTTTGTGTGCGCGAAGGAGAGGAGGGGTCTACCAACAGGGAAGAGGCTGTATTGGAGGTCACCACTTCCTGGTTCACCGCTTTGAAATCACTCGTGAAAATATTCAGGTTGCTGGAAAAATCATGGTCCGGATTTTTGAATCGGGGGGTAAAGTTGATATTGGTACGGGTAGTAACGCTAAACAGATCAATATCGCCGTCGTAAGCCCTGTTCACTACTGTTTCCGTATTTGGCCGGCCGGTAGCTATTTGCGGCAGGAAGCTGTTGTTCTTGGTATTGTTGATATCGAATTGTATATCAAAAGTGGCACGCAGCAGGTTCTTGATAATCGAATAATCTAACTTGAAACGTGGCACCACCCTTTCCCCCAGCACACTGTACTTGGCTTCACTGGCCATTGCTACCGGGTTATAAATGCGGCTGTATTGGCCTTGCACATTAGAGGCCGGTGAAAAATAATTAGGGGTCAGGTTGCCCTGCTCATCGTATTCAAAAATGCTCATATTGGGCATTTTCAGGTAGGCCACATTACGTATAGCACCGTCACTGGAGCTAAGGTAATTACGGTCCTGGTCGGTATGCGTGTAGGCAATACTGGTAAAGATCTTGATCCTGTCCGAGATCGTATAGTCAAGGTTAATGCGGCTGTTGATCCGTTTCAGCGCCGTACCGATGGTGGTGCCGGTTTGATTGAAGTAACCGACCGAAGCAAAATATTTTGCTTTCTCACCGCCGCCTGTCATGGAAACGGTATGGTCCTGCAGGATACCGGTGCGGCTAATGGCATCTACCCAGTTCACATTATTACTGTAATTATGATACCAGTAGGGATCATTGGGGTCATAATTAAACTCCCTGGTGGAAGAACTCAGCGTTGTGCCCAGGCGGTTCATAAATGCTTCGGGGATCAGCGTGGAATATTGGTCGCCATTCAGCATCGGGATGGCATTGGGTAGTATGGCAGTAGAGCCTTTGAAGGTATACGTAATGCTTGGCTTACCGCGGCTCCCCCGTTTAGTGGTAATGATCAGCACGCCATTGGCTGCGCGGCTTCCCCATACAGCCGTAGCAGCAGCATCCTTTAGAACCGTGATCTCTTGAATGTCGGCGGGAGATATATTTAATAACTGTGCATAACCCTGTTCATCGGCCGTCCCGAAATTAAAGTCGCCGGGTATTTCCGTTTCATAAGGCATTCCATCTACCACGATCAGGGGCGTGCCGGTAGAGTTGATAGAGGAAACGCCGCGGATGCGGATATTCATGGCTGCTCCGGGATCACCGCTGGTGGCGGTAATGTCCACACCACTCAAACGGCCCTGTAAAGCCTGGTCAATACTGGCGGCCTGCATCTCTTCCATATCCTTGGCGCTGACCCGCGAGGCGGCCGTGGTCAAATTCCTTTCTGCTTTTTGCCCCATGCCGTTATCTATCCGGCGGGCGGCTACCACGATGGCTTCCTCCAGGTCGGCACCGCCGCCGGCCCCTAATGAGAAATTAACAGTGGTACGGCCATTGATGGATTGGGTGGCCGTTTGATAACCTACATAGGAAACAGATATCTTATTTTTAGCATTGGTGATCTTCAAGGCAAAATTCCCTTCAATATCTGTGGCGGCCCCTTTTATGATACGTCCATCAGCATCTACTTCCGATACAGAGGCGCCTGCAATAGGCGTCTTGGTTTTTGTATCGACAACCCTTCCACGAATGATCTGGTTACTGATGGTTGTTGTGGTAGGTGTTTGCGCCGAACCGGTATGCCAGCAGGTGGTTGCCAGGATCAGGGCGCAACTGGTTCTTACAAAATACTTCCTCATTTGCAATATAATTTGGAATAATTAGTCAATGTATTTTAAGTAATTGTCGGTGAGGTGGATCATACAGCGGTTGCTCAGGTAAGTGCCCGGCGTGGATATTACATGCGCTACCCGGCTTTCCATATCACTCAGTGTAATAACGCCCGGCGCATTGTTCACAAAAATGGTAGTAGCATCGCCATTGCTCTTTTTGAGGTTGGTTTCAAAAGCGCCACTTTCTCCGCCATCTGCTGCAATGATCCTTTTATTGAGGAAATGGTATAAGATAAATTTGTCTACTAAAAACTTTTCCGCTGGGATGGTAGGCGTGAAATTGGGCTTGCCGTCTGCTTTCTTCGGTAGCAGGCCATCATCTACCGCCTTTTGGATGGCGGCACTGTCGGGAACGAATAAAGTATAAAAGGTGCCGGAGGCTACGCCTAGTATTTCTTTTGTGGTATTGTTCCATAGGGAAGAATTCCGCAGGAATTGCCAGAAGGCATTATAAGGGGAGCCGGTGGGTGTGCCCAATGCTTCAATGTGCTTGCCTACCGCTGCCTCGCTGAATTCCATGATGCGGTCTATATAATAAACAATACCGTTCTTCGCCGTCTTGCTACTTTGTATGGTCGCTACATTGTTCGAGTCTACGTTGCCGGGGCCATACACGGTATTGTTTTTATAAGCGATCACTTCATTGCCATACGTCATTGCCACACCTTCGCCGGAAAAGTTGTTGAGGACCTTTAACGGCACCACATGCATATTCAAAATGCGCAGCAGGCGGTTGCGGGCCGTGCTGCCGGTACTGGCAGGTATGGTAGAACCCGCAGGTGGTGTATAACGCCATTGATCATTAGGGTTGTTGCTGATACTGACATCTGTGGTATAACCGGCTGCATTGAACATGGCATTGCTGATCATGAAGATGGTATAGTTGCGGTAGATATCGGACACCTGGAATTTGAGCTCCATGTTGAGCAGAGACACCATCATAGAATAATTCGGGTCGAGGTAGGCTTTGCCGAAAACACTGGTGAAAACATTCGCATCCTGTACCTTCTTGGTCCCATAGAACATGCCATTGCTGAGGATCTTCTTTTCTGCTATATCAGTAACCGGATCAAAGCGCGCTTCCTCATTCATAACATTGAGGCTAGTCTTAAACTTGCTGGGCCATACCGCATTTTGCCAGAGGTGTGCATTCACAAGATCGTAGATAATGCTGATGGGCAGGTCTTCTACTTTGTCAAAATGCTCCAGTATAACGGTGTTCAGGTAGTTATCAAGGGCATCATTCGTAGGCACGAAAATGCTCCAGGAATTATTCTGTGCGTCATTCTCCTGTGCTTTCAGGAAGTTCTCGTTATTGAGGGCAAAACCCAGCAGCGGATTGTAGACCTTGGTATATACCTGGTCAGAGCTGCCGGTTACGGCCTGGTATTTATTCGTGGCCGCTGCATTCAGTACATACTGGATCAGGAACCGGTCGAACAGCTTTTTAAACAGGCTGTATTCCGGTTTGGTGGCCAGGTATTGATCAATGGAAGGCAAGGTGGTAATGACCTTATTAACGATATGGATCACTCCATTCTCTGCCGGGATGTCTTTCTCCGTTACAATGGCATCGGCTACATTGAATCCTGTATAAGTGGTAGTGGGATAGAAATAATTGTAGTCGGCCGCTGTCAGGTTCCTGGCCGTCATGAAGTTGTCAACGAAATAAGGAATGCACTTATAATTATTGTCGGCTTCTACATAGTAGTTCACACCGTTGCGGTTGGAAGCGATCATCTTCAGGGTGTTTCCGAAGGTGTCCACACCATCGTATACGCCTGTATAATTAGCAGTACGTCTTCTGAAAGCGCTGGCGCTCACCCAGCCGATATTGGACTGGTAATCGCCGATGCGTTCCTTTTTATAGGCATTGTATACCAGGCTGTAGGTAACGATCTGCCGGCAGGCATTGCTGTCCAGTTGATCAACCCCATTGATATTATTGGCGGCGAAATAAACCTGGAAGGCGGAGTCGTGCGGGGCAAAAAAGGTCCAGTAACCTGCTGCACCCAGGGTATTCTTATAACCTGCCTTGTCTATTACCGCCAGCAGGTGCTTGAAATTACCTCTTGCCGCCAGTTGCTGATAGATAGGCGGTTCCAGGGAGTCCGGACGTCCATAATACTCATCAAATGCTTTCTTGCGGCAACCCACCAGCAGCAACATAATCGTTGCAACCAGGAGCATCTTTTGTAGAAGCTTGTGCATAGAAATTGTCTGTTTTTCTTTTTTGAAACGATGTATATAAATGGGAGGGATAAGGCAGCCGTTAAGGTATACAGCAAGGACAGGTAGCGGCAGGCATATCAATACCTACCGTTTTATAATGAACAACAATAACATTTACAGGCAGGGTGAACTGCCCGGATAATTTTGTCCGGAAAATTTACATCGGTCGTGTTTTTCGGCTGAAAAGTGGCTGATAAGCCGGTTGTCCCGTAGTATCATCAACGGGGAAGCGCCTGCAACGGAGGGACAAAAAGCTGCTGCATAGCAACTAAGGCAGTCATCATATAGCATGGCAAGCAAATTTGGTTCGGGTTAAAAATTAGGTTTAGCAAATAGCAAAAGCATAAAAAATTACCACGTCAATAATCGTTAGACCACAATAATCCGGTACTAAAATTAACTTTTATGTTACAGTAACCGTCCTGAAGCGTCCTGCCATACAGGATTTGCGCTTTTTGCCCGGGTTAAAATAGTACTTGAAATTGCTAAAACGATACAGGTGCTTTGATTATCTGTCGTTGCATCAGGATAGTTCAGGATGATTATCCAGTAGTGGGTGATTAATTTAGGCCAACTAACGATTGATCTTAATCATTACGCCTTAAAACTGCTGTATGGAAAAAAGCCAACTTCATGCTTATGGGATTTGCATTATCCTATTGATATGTTTACATCCTTTCTCAGTATTTCCCAAATCCAACGATTCTCCCCCTTTTAAAGATCACTTTGTTAATGATGGTTTCTTGACTGATCCGCCTCCACGGTTCGATACCACCATTACCGGCATCATTCTCAATGAAAAAAATGAACCACTGGTGGGCGCCACGGTAGCGGTAAGAAGGACCGGCACTTCTGCCACTACCAACGATAAAGGTGCTTTCAGTCTGCCTGTGCCGGGCGCCAATGTTACCCTGGTGGTGAGTCATATAGGTTATCTCTCACAGGAAATAAAATTGAACAACAACACCAGTATTACGGTAACCCTGGTGGCAGAAGCCAAAGCGCTGGAAGATGTGGTGGTGATAGGATATGGTACCCGTAAAAAAGGCGATGTAACTGGCTCCACCGCTTCTATCAACAGTGAAAAGATCAGGTCGGTGCCGGTTACCAATGTTACGCAGGCCCTGCAAGGCCGTGTGGCAGGCGTGGAAGCCATGGCCAGCTCTTTTCGCCCAGGATCCGGATCAAGGATACGTATCCGCGGCAACCGCTCCCTCTCGGCCAGTAATGAACCTTTATATGTGGTAGATGGTATTCCGGTAAGCTATACCATTGATGATATGAACCCGCTGGATATTGAGACGATTGATGTACTGAAAGATGCATCCGCCACTGCTATCTATGGTGTGCGCGGCGCCAATGGTGTGATACAGATCACGACCAAAAAAGGCAAGGCAGGTAAGGTGAGCATTGAATACAGCGGCAGTGTTTCATTCGAGAACCTGTTGAAAGACCTGCCTGTTTTCAGCGCCCCCGAACTCATGGATGCCTGGCGTCAGGCCTTCTCTGCCGACAGGGTGTATAATGCTACGCAGAATACTTCCCAGCCCAATAATTACTATCCCAACGCAGCCGCTGATATTAACCTGTTCGACGGTGACGTATACACACTTGCCGTTATTAAAGCAGCTTACCAGTGGCGCGTATTTGACCGGGCCAATAATATTTATATAGCCGTAAAGCGTCCCACCACGCAGGAAGAAAAGACCGTACTGGCCAACCTGAAGCTACCTGTACTCGACAGCGTGGATCTATATGATCCTTCCAAAGTAAAAGGATACAACTGGCAGGATGGCGCTATCAGGCAGGGGATCACCAACTCGCACAACATTACCATTACAGCAGGAAGCGATAAGATCAGGGCCAGCTTTAATGCCGGTTATTTCAACCAGAAAGGTATTGAGTACGGTCAGGATTATACCCGTTATACCATTGGTAATAACACGGAGTTCAAGCCTGCCAGATTCCTCACCTTCGGCAATAGCATTACTTATTCCAATAGTGTACAGAATATAGGCCCTAGTATGTATGGTGCTGCTTCCGGTCAATTGCCTTTTGCACAACCTTATGACAGTACAGGTAAATTTCTCCTGTACGCAGGTGGCGACCAGAATATTGTGAACCCCATGAATGATGTGAACACGGTATTCAATGAAATGAAAGTGAGCCGCATTTTTGGTAATGTATATGGAGAAGTAAATTTATTAAAAGGCTTACGGTACAAGGCTGTTTTTGGCATTGACTCCCGTAATAGCCGCCAGGGACAGTTCAATGGTTCCCTCAGCTCTGTACGGCAGGGTGGTGCCGCCAGCGCCAGCCATACCATCACCAACAGTATTTCCTGGGTGTATGACAACCTGCTGTATTATGACTTCAAGATTAAAAAGGACCACTCTTTTAACATTACCCTGCTGCATGAAATGCAGAGCCTCAACAAAACAGATGTATTGGCCCTCTCTGCCAACAACCTCATTTTTGAAGAGCAAAAATGGTATTCGCTCAACCGCAATACCCTCGGCGTAACTACCGGTAGCGGTAGCTACAGCGCCCAGCAGTTACTGTCTTATATGGGAAGGATCGACTACAACTACAAAAACAAATATTACTTAACGCTCAGTAACCGTTACGACAATTCTTCTGTACTGGCCGAAGGCAGTAAAGGACAGTGGTTCCCTTCCGCTGCTGTTGCCTGGCGTCTTGACAATGAAGCATTTTTTGCCAACCAGAACGTGGTAAGCACTGCCAAGCTGCGCGTAGGCTATGGCCTGGTAGGTAACTCCTCCATCCCTCCCTACCGTACCAACGGCCCGCTTGATTTTACCAACTACAACTGGACCAATGGAACGGCTGTGGTAGGCCTGGCGCCCACTACTTTTAAAACACCCAACCTGACCTGGGAAAAAACAGCCACCATTAATGCAGGTATTGACTTTGGATTTCTGGGCAACAGGATCACGGGTAGTGTGGATGTATACAAAAGCTCTACTACCGATCAGTTGCAGGAAATGCGTATCCCTTCTGCCAACGGCGTAAGCACCATGTACATTAACCTGGGTGAAGTAAGTAATAAGGGTATTGACGTTTCCCTCAGCTCAGTGAATATTAATAAAGGTGGATTTACCTGGACCACTGATATCGTGTTCAGTAAGAACAAGGAATCCATCGTGACCATCGACGGTACCAACAATAATAACCTGCTCAACCTGTGGATGGTGGGCCAGCCGATACGGGTATATTATAATTATGTGTCCGACGGCATCTACCAATATGGCGATACTGCCAAAGGCGGCTACCTGAAGGATTACCTCTGGACAAAGGGCACCAACGCAGCCAACACGTTATACCGGCCCGGAAAAATAAGAGTACGGGATATTAATGGCGATACCCTCCTGGATGGGAATGATAAAACCGTATTGGGTTATGATAATGCCGATTGGACCGGCAGCATCACCAATACCATCAGCTATAAGAATGTTGAAGTGAGCTGCCTGATCTACATCCGCAAAGGCGGTATGTACCGGGTGCCACGTCCCGGCCTGGTGGGCCGTTTCCAATCCAGCCGGGTCAATTACTGGACGCCTACTAATCCATCTAATGAATACCAGCAGCCCACGCGTACTTCCGATGTGCCTACCTATTGGGAGACGCTGGGCTATCGTGATGGCAGCTTTGTACGCATCCGGAATATTTCGCTTACTTACCGGGTGCCGCAGTCGCTGCTGTCAAAAGTAAAGGCCAACTCCATGTCGGTATATATTAATGCCGTGAATCCATTCCTGTTCCATAATAAATCACCGTACGACCCTGAAACGATCCAGTATACGGAGCAGTTCAATTCCACTACCAATAACCCCGGTCCCAACTCTTACAGTTTCAGAAGTTTTGTGGTAGGGGTAAGACTGGGCCTGTAAGCAAATCAATTGTTTGCCAAAAAAAGAACAACCAATGAAAATACTATATAAAATAACGGTAATAGCTGTCCTGATCACCATCGGTACGGTGGTTTCCTGTAAGAAGTTTATCAAGGAAGACCTGGTCACTACTTTAACGATGGATTATTATAAGACCGATCAGGGTATGGAAGATCTGGTGAAATCGGCTTATGCGCCCTTGCGCTGGAAATTTGAAGGAGAACAATCTTATGCGCTCTGGAATTTTGGCACCGATGAATTCCGGCTGGGTGATCAGTTTAACAATGAACATTGGAATAAATACAATTCCCTCCTGAATCCCAACGGTTCGGACGGATTTGTGAATACCCTTTGGACCAATAGCTATGCAGGTATCAACCGCTGTAATTTGGGAATAGAACTGATCAGCGCTTTTACCGATGCCAATTCCCGCCTGCTGGGCACACCTGCCCAGCGTAATCAGCGCATAGCAGAATTAAGGGCCTTGCGCGCTTATTATTTCTTCCAGCTTGTGCAGCAGTTTGGTGGTGTACCCCTGGTGAATCAATCTTCGGATACGCTGCGTACTGAATTTCCCCGGGCGAGCGTGGCAGCTATTTATGAGCAGATCATTGGCGACCTGCGAAGCGTAGCGCCGGTACTTTCCTATGCGATACCCAGCGAGCGTGGCAGGATATCCAAATCTGTAGCCTACCACTTCCTCGCAAAAGCCTACCTTACCAGGGCCAGCGCTGTTACAGAGGCCCGCGGCCAGAAAGCAACCGATCTGGACAGCGCCATCATCTATGGTGATTCGGTCATTAAAGCAGGCGCCCATAACCTGGAGGCTAACTATGCCAATCTCTACAGCGCCAGCTATGCCAATCACACGCCACCCAAGCCCGGCTTTGATGGTGCTACACCTTTGGGTGATGCCTCCAAGCTGGCGGCCAATAACAACAGCACAGAGATCATTTTTGCTGCCCAGTTCAGTAATAACCTGGCGATTGCCGGAAGTGGCAACCGCGTACACTTGTATTATCCCACACAGTACGATGCAGGTATTCCGATCCCCGGCATGATCCGCGATGCTTTTAATGGAAGGCCTTTCCGCCGCTTACGGCCCACGGATTATACCATTGATATATTCGACAGGATAAATGATTCCCGGTTCTTCAAATCTTTTCAAACAGTATATTACAGGAATGCTCCTACCAGTCATGCCAATTCCGCGGCCATCCCGGTGTTTACGGCTGCCAATGCACCCAGCCCCGACCTGGTGGGTAAGAAGATGGTGGGTATCGGTGATACAGCCGGCCTCTTCGTAGTGAATACGATCGACCGGCCCTTTACGCTTATCGACAGTGCGAAGTTCCGTGCCCGGGTATACGCCCGTTATAAACAGCGGACACCTTCATCGCCTATCACTTCTGATTTCTCAGACAATAAATATTTAACCCTGATAAAATTCCTCGATGGCGTGCGCCTTACTGCCGACCTGCAGGAAGAAAGAGGTATCCGAAACGGCACACTGGCCAGGGTGGCGGAAACTTACCTCATCGTGGCCGAAGCTTATGGACGCAAGGCGGATTATGCGAAAGCACTGGAATACGTGAATGTAGTACGGAAAAGGGCAGCTTATAAGGCGGGTGAACCAAAGAACCCGCACCATTGGTTATTCTATGGAGGTACAGAAGGAGACGTGAACAGTACAGAAACAGCCATGCAGGCTACAGCAGCCTTGTTTACGACCAATGCCGCCAGCGAAATGTATCCGCCCACCGTTAGCTCCACGGAAGAACGCTTCATTCATTTCATGCTGAATGAAAGGACCCGTGAACTGTGCGGCGAGTTGTACCGTTGGGAAGACCTGGCCCGTACAGAGTCTTTGTATGCCAGGACAAAACTGTACAATGCGGATGCCACTAACCTGTCACCATTCCATAAACTCAGGCCCATACCCCTTCCGCAGATCATTTCATTAAAGATCAACGGAAGGCCATTGACGGGGGAGGAAATCACAGCCTATCAGAACGCGGGCTACAATTAATGAGCGCAGTCTTAGTTAGTAGAATAGCAAGCAACGGACGTGTCAATTTTTATTGACCGTCCTTTTGTTTTGTTGGAAGGCACGAGAAAGACCGGGATGGTTGAGAAGAGATAAAACATATATTGCACCATATGAATAATTCAATGAAACGTATATTATTTTCCTGCTTGCTTTGTGCAGCACTTCCTGCCTTTGCGCAAAAAGCCAATGATGTAACAGCACCGTTGCATGCCCTGAAAGTAAACTACCCGGTACCTTATGATCCACCTGCTCCTGAAGCGGTGAAAAAAGTACTGGACAGGATATATGATTACCTCGATGCCGTCACGCCTCCGCAATTTATTAATCGTAATTCCGGAGCTGTACTGTCCAGTCTAAGCGGGGCCGATACCAGCACTATCTTCAAGCCCGGCGATTTTCGCCTCACCAGTTATGAATGGGGTGTTACCTATAGCGGTATGCTGCAGGTGGGAGCAGCGACTGGTGATAAGAAATACATTGATTATACAACCCGCCGTATGCAATTGCTGGCAGATGCGGTACCTGTTTTCAAACCGCTCTTTGAAAAATACAAGAACCGTAGCAATCCGCTGCGTTCGGTCATTGACCCGCATGCGCTGGATGATGCCGGGGCTATGTGCGCTGCTATGATCAAAACAGAACGTGCCGGCGCCGTAAAGAACCTCCGGCCGCTCATTGACAATTTCATGCAGTACATCTTTACCAAAGAATTCAGGCTGCCCGATGGTACCCTGGCCCGCAACCGGCCGCATCCCAATACCATCTGGCTCGATGATCTTTATATGGCCGTGCCGGCCCTGGCGCAAATGGGCAAGCTCACCGGTGATCAGAAATATTTCGATGACGCCGTAAAGCAGATCACGCAGTTTTCTGAACGCATGTTCAATAAAGAAAAGAATGTGTATATGCATGGCTGGGTACAGGGCATGCAGGAACATCCGCAATTTCATTGGGCAAGGGCCAACGGATGGGCCATTATGACAAAAGTGGAATTGCTGGATGTATTGCCGGAAAATCATCCCGGCCGCGCCAAAGTGCTGGAGCTGTTACGTGCTCATATAAAAGGGCTCGCGGCTTATCAGTCAGGCTCAGGCTTCTGGCACCAGTTGCTGGACCGCAATGACTCTTACCTCGAAACATCTGCTACAGCCATCTATACTTATTGCATTGCCCATGCCATTCAAAAAGGATGGATTGATCCTGTAGCGTATGGCCCCATGGCATTGTTGGCCTGGAATGCTGTATCTACCAAAGTAAATGATAAAGGACAGGTAGAAGGCACCTGCGTGGGCACCGGTATGGGATTTGAGCCAGCCTTTTATTACTATCGTCCGGTAAATGTATATGCCGCGCATGGCTATGGCCCTGTATTACTGGCTGGCGCCGCTATTTATGATTTATTGCAGAAAAATAAATACAGGATCAACGACAGCGCGCTGCAGTATTATGAGAAATAGAATATAGAATTCAGAATCCAGTATTCAGAATAATACAATGTATGAAACATTTTATAGCACTGCTTGCTTGCCTTACTTCCTTGTTACTGAATGCCCAAACCAATGCCTGGCGCTTTGACCTCGGTACAGGCCCCACTGCTGCCGGTTATACCGCCGTAGGCCCTACCACTTTTTACAATGAACAAACCGGTTATGGCTTTGAGCGCGGAGCCGACCTGATCGCTACTGACAGAGGCGGCAAGGATGCATTGCGCAGTGATTTTATTACCAGTGACCTTCCTTTCCAGTTTTCGGTAAAACTGCCGGAAGGCAATTACAATGTGACTGTTATCCTGGGGGATGCAGACAGTGTCACGGTAGCTACCATCCGTGCCGAATGCCGTCGTATGATGGTGCAACAGGTCACAACAAAGAAGGGAAAGTTTGCCACCGTATCCTTTACCGTGCATGTGCGCGACTCATTGATACAGGGTACCAACCGGAAAGTGCGGTTAAAGCCGCGTGAGCTCAATTACCTGCATTGGGACAATAAGCTTACGCTGGAGTTCAATGATGCCCGTCCTAAAGTGTGCGCCGTTGAAATAACTCCAGTACAGGATGCCATCACGGTATTCCTCGCAGGCAACTCCACGGTGGTAGACCAGGCCGAAGAACCTTATGCTGCCTGGGGGCAGATGATCCCGGCTTTCTTTCAACCGGGTAAAGTTGCCATTGCCAACTATGCAGAATCGGGGGAGGCGCTCAACAGTTTCCTGTCTGCCCGCCGCCTGGAAAAAGTATTGAGTCTTATGAAGCCCGGTGATTACCTCTTCATTGAATTTGGCCACAATGACCAAAAGCAGAAAGGAGAAGGCATAGGTCCTTTTACTTCCTACAAGCGCGACCTGAAATTCTTTATTGATGAAACCCGTAAGAAAGGTGGTATACCGGTGCTGGTTACTTCCATGCACCGCCGCAACTTCGACAGTACCGGGAAAGTGATCAATACCCTGGGTGATTATCCTGCGGCAGTAAGGCAAACGGCTGCCGAAGAAAAAGTAGCGCTTATTGACCTCAATAATATGAGTAAGACTTTATATGAAGCCTGGGGCCCTGATAAAAGTCAGTTGGCCTTCGTCATCTATCCTGCCCGTACCTTCCCGGGCCAGGAGAAAGAGCTAAAAGACAATACTCATTTCAATCCCTATGGCGCTTATGAAATAGCCCGTTGTATTGTACAGGGTATTAAGGATAATAAGCTGGACCTTGCCCGGTACATTAAAAAAGACGTCCGTTCTTTTAATCCTGCAAAGCCCGATGACATCAGGAAGTGGCATTGGCCGCTCAGCCCAAGGATGAATGTGGCAAAGCCGGATGGGAATTAGGAGTTTACAGGATAGGTCAGGATGATTCAATAACTGTAGGGGCCTACTTTAGACATCCGGTAAAACGCTAAATCGTTGCTATATGAAACCATGAAAAAATTATCATTCATTGCCTGTTTGCTTCTTGTTACTGCCGTGCAGGCGCAGATCAAATGGCCAGCCATTACCCAAACTGCCAAACCCTGGACACGCTGGTGGTGGGAGGGCAGTGCTGTCAATAAAGCCGGTCTCAGCGGTTTGATGCGGCAATACCAGGAGGCTGGTCTCGGTGGATTGGAAATAACACCTATCTATGGTGTGCGGGGTGCCGAACAGCAATTCATTCCTTTCCTCTCCACGAAATGGGTGGGTATGCTGGAATATACCTTACAGGAAGCGAAACGCCTCAATATGGGCATCGACATGGCCACTGGTACCGGCTGGCCCTTTGGCGGTCCCTGGGTTACACCCGAAGATGCCTGTAAAAATGTGAACCTGAAAACATGGAACCTCAAAGGAGGTGAACAGCTTACAGAGAAAATTACCTTTACCCAACAACCGCTGGTGCGTACCGTGAGCGGTAAACCGGTAGATATAAAAACATTGACCTGGCCCATTGCTACCAATAAGAACCTGCAGGAATATGCTTTTGACCAGGTACGTTATGAAAAGCAACTGCCAGTGACCCTGTTGATGGGGTATGATGAGCAAGGGAATAGCCAGGACCTTACTGCTAAAGTAAGTGCCGACGGAACACTTAACTGGACAGCGCCTGTGGGCAACTGGACCCTGTATGGGTTGTTCCAGGGATGGCATGGTAAAATGGTTGAACGTGCTGCGCCCGGCGGCGAGGGAGATGTAATAGACCACTTTTCCTTACCGGCCTTGCAACATTACCTGCAATACTTTGATAAAGCCTTTGCCGGTAAAGGTGTAAAAGGCATCCGCTCCTTTTTCAATGACTCGTATGAAGTGGATGATGCGCGCGGGCAAGCCAACTGGACACCGGGTATACTGCAGGCCTTTCAGCAACGGCGCGGCTACGATCTCCGGAAAGAACTGCCTGCTCTCTATGGCAAGGATACCAAAGAGAAGAACGAGCGGGTGTTGAGCGACTACCGGCAAACCATTTCTGAATTACTGCTGGAAAAATTCACTACACCCTGGCACAGTTGGGCCAAAGCAAAAGGGGCGCTCATCCGCAACCAGTCGCACGGTTCACCGGCCAATATCTTAGACCTCTATGGCGCTATTGATATTCCGGAAACAGAAGGCACTGATATCTTACGGTTTAAATTTGCTACTTCCACGGCACATGTGATGGGCAAGCCATTGGCCTCCGCAGAAGCTGCCACCTGGCTCAATGAACATTTTCTGTCTACCCTGGGCGATGTGAAGCTGGCATTGGACAAATACTTCGTTGGTGGAGTGAACCATATCTTCTATCATGGCACCAACTACTCTCCTAAAGATGATCCCTGGCCGGGCTGGTTATTCTATGCCGCCGTACACTTCCATCCCAACAATCCCTTCTGGAAAGATTTCCCAACACTCAATCAATACGTAGCGCGTTGCCAGTCGTTCCTGCAGGCCGGTAAACCGGATAATGATGTGTTATTGTACTTCCCCATCTACGACCGTTTTGCCGAACCGGGCCGCGACCTCCTGCATCACTTCGATGGCATGGAAGGTTTTGAGAACACTGATTTTAAAAACAGCGCTGCCTGGATGCTGGAAAAGGGTTATGCTTTTGACATATTCTCCGATAAGCAACTGCAACAGGTAAAGAACAATGGTACAGGCTTATTGTCGGGTGGTAATGCTTACAAGACCATCTTGCTGGCTGAAACCAAATACCTGCCGCTGGAAACCCTGCAAAAGCTGGTAACATTGGCACAGAACGGCGCCACGGTTATAGTACATAAAACATTACCCGGTGATGTACCTGGTTATGGAACACTTGATAAACGCCAGGCTGCCTTTAAGAACTTGTTGGCCCAATTAAAGTTTACAAGGGCCAATGGTATGCAACAGGCAGTTCTTGGTAAAGGGAAGTTTATACTGGGTGATAATCTTCAACAACTGTTGACCGCTGCGAAAGTACCGCAGGAAACCATGGCAGCACAAGGATTACAGTGTATACGCAGAACGATACCCGGCGGCGGTAAATATTATTTCATTACCAATACGGGCAAGCAACGCGTGGATAGCCTGGTGAACATCAGCACTGCTGCTGACCATGTTGCGCTGTTCGATCCCATGCAGGGAAGGCAGGGAAGGGCGGTTGTGCAGAAAGAGACCGGTGGACAGACCGCTGTTTACCTGCAACTCAACCCGGGCGAAAGTTGCGTGTTGCAAACAGCAGCCAAATCTCCGGGTGGTGAGGTCTTCCCTTATTATGGTGCTACCGGTAAAGCCATTAAGATCGAAGGCACCTGGAATGTGTCATTCATCAGCGGTGGGCCCGTATTGCCTGCAGCTACTACCACTACACAGCTCACTTCCTGGACCGAATGGCCGGGAGAAGAAGTAAAGAAGTTTTCTGGTACGGCTGTCTATAAAATAACATTTGCGGAGCCTGCTGCAGAAACGGATTACTTCCTGCTGGATCTGGGCAACGTACAGGAATCGGCCGAAGTATTCCTGAATGGCAAACGGATAGCCACCTTAATAGGCCCGGTATTCCAAACAGTGATTTGGGCGGGTGATCTGAAAGCCAGTAACCTGCTGGAAATAAGAGTAACCAATGGCATGGCCAACCGCATTGCCGATATGGATAAAAAAGGAGTGGGTTGGAAGAAATTTTACAATACCAACTTCCCGGCCAGGCTGCCGGCCAACCGCGGAGCGGACGGATTATTCACGGCCGTGAACTGGACACCAAAGGCTTCCGGGCTGACAACAGAGGTTACACTTACGCCAATCGTGTTTATAGATAAGCTGAAAATTAAGCAACCGGACCCGTCGCGTATAATAGAATAAAAGCTAATTTGGGGCTATTCTCAACCCGCAAAAAATACATTCTATGCGTATCAAACTAATGAGCTTGTTATTCATGGTAAACCTTATCACTATGACTGTTACAGCACAAAGCAAAGACGAAGCAGCCGTGGCTGCTGCCGTAGAAACACTCCGGCAAGCGATGGTCAGTGGCGAAAAAGCATCCCTGGAAAAAATAGCAGATGATAAATTAAGCTATGGCCATTCCGGCGGTAAGATAGAAGACAAGGCGGCTTTTGTGGAAGCCATTGCCAGTGGCAAATCTGACTTTGTGTCGATTGACCTGACTGAGCAAACCATCACCGTATCGGGCGATGTGGCCGTTGTACGTCACAAGCTGGCCGCACAAACCAATGATGGCGGTAATCCCGGCTCTGTAAAACTGGCCATCCTTACTGTATGGAAAAAACAGGGAAAAGAATGGAAACTGCTGGCCAGGCAGGCAGTGAAATTAGTCTGAACCATGATTTAAAAGATTTATAGGATTAGTAGGAATAGATGCCGGTGAATAGGAAGCACTGCCGATTGCCGGTAAAAAGTATTACCATGAGAGTAGTTTGTATCATTATATTGATTCACTTCAGTTGTTTGGCTTATACCCAGCAGGCCGCTCCCAAACCATTGTACCGCGATCCGGTATATGATGGTGCAGCCGATCCGGTGGTGATCTGGAACCCGGCCATAAAGAAATGGTGGATGTTCTATACCAACCGCCGTGCTACCATGCCCGACTCCTCCGGCGTAAAGTGGGTGCATGGCACCCGGATAGGCATTGCTGAATCGGATGATGGCATTCACTGGAAATACAAGGATACGGCCAATATCAATTACCGGCCCGATGCAGGTTACACTTTCTGGGCGCCGGATATTATAGAACACAACGGTACCTGGCATATGTACCTTACCTATGTGCCCGGCATTTTCGCCGACTGGAACCATCCCCGCAACATTGTGCACTGCACCAGTAAGGATTTACTCAACTGGCAATATGAATCTACCCTGTCACTCGTAAATGATAAAGTGATAGACGCTTCTGTATATCGCTTGCCGGACGGCAACTGGCGTTTGTGGTACAACAATGAAAAAGATGGTAAGTCTATCTGGTATGCCGATAGCAAAGACCTGTACCACTGGGAAGATAAAGGAAAAGCCATTGCTGCAAGAGGGGAAGGACCCAAAGTCTTCCGCTGGAAAGACCAATACTGGATGGTCGTAGATGTATGGAAAGGAATGGATATCTATAACTCTGCCGACCTGTTGCAATGGAAAAAGCAAAACACCCGCATACTGGAAGAGCCGGGTACGGGTGCAGAAGACCAGGCCATCGGCGGCCATGCCGATGTGGTGGTGAATGATGACAAAGTGTACTTATACTATTTCACGCATCCCGGCAGGAGGAAGGATAAACCTGCTCCGCGGGGAAGTGTTGATGATAAACGCACCCTTATACAACTGGCCATGCTGGAATACAAGGATGGTGAGCTCACCTGCGACCGCAATAAGCCGGTATATGATAAGCTGAAGCCAAAGAAGAAGGGGAGATAGTAGAGTTTCTTTCAACACGATATGAATTTTCATCGCACCATAAGCGCCATGCTCTTCATGGCCATTACCGCCACTACAGCCGGTCAGGAAAAAGAGATCAAATACCTCTCCGGCACAGATAAGGATCACACCATAAGCTGGGATTTTTATTGCACCGCAGGTCGTAAAAGCGGCTCCTGGACAACCATACAAGTGCCTTCCTGCTGGGAACAGCAGGGATTTGGGGCTTATAATTATGGACGTGATTATAAAACCTATGGCCGTAATTTCCGCTTTGCGGAAGAGAAGGGCATGTACCGGCACCAATTCACCGTACCGTCAGCCTGGAAAAATAAAGAGGTCTTCATCGTTTTTGAAGGGGCAATGACGGATGCCGAAGTAAAGATCAACGGGCAACTGGCAGGCGCTGTGCACCAGGGCGCTTTCTACCGTTTCAAATACAATATCACCGATAAGCTGTTGGCCGGCAAGCCCAATAAGCTGGAAGTGACGGTAAGCAAAATGTCGGCCGATGAATCGGTGAACAATGCAGAGCGCCTGGCCGATTACTGGATCTTCGGAGGCATCTTCCGTCCTGTATACCTCGAAGCAGTACCCAAAGAGTATATTGATTATACCGCTATAGATGCGCGGGCCGATGGCAGCTTTGCCATGAATATATTACTAAAAAATATCCGGCTGTCCCGGCAACTGACGGCCATCATCAAAGATGCAGCCGGTAAAACAGTAGCTACCATACGGCAACCGGTAAAAGCGAATGACTCGCTGGTAAAACTCACTACCCAGGTAAACAATCCGCAATTATGGACAGCCGAAACGCCTCACCTGTATACGGTGCAGGTAGTGCTGGGCAATGGTACGCAACCCGGCTACCAAACCAAAGAACGTTTTGGATTCCGCACCATAGAAATACGTAAAGGCGATGGTATCTACCTCAATGGTGTGCAAATAAAAATGAAGGGGATCAATCGCCATGTCTTCTGGCCCGAGACCGGTCGTACGGTAAGCCCGGCTATTGACCTCGCCGATATACAGCTCATCAAGGAAATGAACATGAACGCCGTGCGTTGTTCCCACTATCCGCCCGATAAACGTTTCCTGGAACTATGCGATTCACTGGGCCTGTATGTACTGGATGAACTGGCCGGCTGGCAAAAAGCCTACAGCACCAAAGCAGGCGCGCCACTGGTAAAAGAAATGGTGACCCGTGATGCCAACCATCCTTCCATCATCTTCTGGAGCAATGGCAATGAAGGTGGACACAATAAAGAACTGGATGATGATTACGGATTGTATGACCTGAGCAATCGCCCGGTGACCCATGCGCATCATCGTCCCGGTAATACCTTTAACGGTATTGATTGCAATCATTATGAAGATTACTACAGCAGCAGGAACATCCTGAATGGCCCGGATATTTACATGCCTACCGAATTCCTGCATTGCCAGGATGATGGTGGCGGCGGGGCAGCCCTGCATGATTTCTGGGAGCTGCATTGGCAGGCTAAAAAATCGGGCGGTGGTTTCCTCTGGGCGCTGGTAGATGAGGGGATCGTGCGTACGGATTTTAACGGTCGTATTGATGTGAATGGTGTCAATGCACCCGACGGCGTAGTAGGCCCTCACCGCGAAAAAGAAGGCAGCTTTTATGCCATCCGCGAAATATTCTCACCGGTTAAAATACCGGTCACTACATTGACGGCTGATTTTACCGGCAGCCTGCCGGTGGAGAACCGTTATCATTTTACCAACCTCAGCCAATGCCGGTTCAACTGGCAACTGGTCAACTATACCAAACCCTTCAGCGGACAATCCGGCGTTACCATCTTACAAAAGGGTACGGCCAATAGTCCGGCTATTGCAGCCACGCAATCAGGCAGCTTGTCATTAAATCTGCCTGCTGATTGGAAAAACCATGATGCGCTCACTGTCATTGCCATTGATCCCTCCGGCAAAGAGGTCTATCGCCGTAGCTATAACATCAAAAGCAATGAACAGTTGCTGGGCAGTGTGATCTCTACCAATACCGATTCGGTGAACGTGGCAGAGACCGATTCCACCCTGGCCTTACGCTCGGCAGGCATCACCCTTTCTTTCAGCAAGAAGAACGGGCAACTCACCGGCGTTACCAATGCCGCCAGTAATAACCTTTTATTCCGCAATGGTCCTGTATTGGTGGGTGGTGAAGCTACTTTTAGCGCTATCAAACAATCACCCAGTGGTAACAACAGGGTGGTGGAAATTACTTATACCGGTAATCTGAAATATGCCCGCTGGACCATGCACCCCGGTGGATGGGTAAGCCTTGATTATGAATACAGCCTGCAAGGCAGTTATGCATTGGCGGGTATTAGTTTCAGTTACCCGGAGAACTTTGTATTGAGCGCCAAATGGCTGGGCAAGGGTCCTTACCGGGTATGGAAGAACCGCCTGCAGGGTGTTACCAATAATGTGTGGGAGAACATGTACAACAACACCCAAACGGGCAGCTATCCCTGGAACTTTCCGGAATTCAAAGGATATTTTGCTGATATCACCTGGATGGAACTGAATACGGTAGAAGGTAAATTCCTGGTGGCGAGTAAGGATACTGGTTTATATGTAAGGCTGTTTAATTTTTATGGACTGTCGGGCATACAGCCTCATCCGGCACTGCCCGCAGGGGATATCTCTTTCCTCGATGCCATTCCACCGATTGGTACCAAGCTGGCTTTGAACATCAGTACCAATACCACCAACCTGGGCCCGGCGGGTGAGTTTACAAAATTCAACGGTCCGGTAAAACGTACCCTCTGGTTCTATTTCGGTCTGCCCAAACCCGAAGACCAGCGCAGGCAGTTTACCATGCCTTCGGTGAATGATTTATTTTAACTGTAAAAGCAATAGCATGAAGTGGATAGCAATAGGTGTATTATCGTTAACCTGTTACGTGGCCAATGCACAGCAAGCAGCCATTAACCGCAAAGCAGTTGTACAACGCCATACCATTAAGATCAATAAAGCGGATTCCCTGTCATCGCTATCCGTAGGCAATGGCAGCTTCGCTTTTACAGTAGATGTTACCGGCCTGCAAAGCTTCCCGGCTTTTTATAAAGGAGGTGTGCCCCTGGGCACCCAATCCGAATGGGGCTGGCACAGCTTTCCCAATACCGGCAACTATAAATTCGAAGAATCGCTACGTACTTACGAGCTGGAAGGCAAAAAGATCCCTTATCCTGTGCAATGGAAAGAGCCGGAGCGCAATAAAAATGCTGCTGATTATTTCCGCGTCAATCCCCATCGTTTACAATTGGGCAATATTGGGTTCGAGATCATCAAAAAGAATGGTCAGCCTGCTGCTGTGGAGGATATCAAAAACATTGACCAGCAACTGGACATGTGGACCGGTGAGATCAACAGCCGCTTCACTGTAGAAGGTCAGCCGGTGCAGGTGATCACCTATGCGCACCAGCAACAGGACCTGGTGGCCGTGAAGATCGTATCACCGCTGGTACAACAAAAGAAGGTAAAGATTACCCTGCATTTCCCGTATCCCAATGGACAGTTTAAAGATGTAGGGGTGAATGAAGCCAATGCCGATAAGCACGTTACTGAATTGCACAGTAGCCTGTCGCCTTTGAGTGCGTTGCCCGTACCCCGTGGTGAGGTGATAACCATCCGCCACCTCCTTGATACTACCCGATACGTGGTACAATCAACCTGGAAACAACCAGCATCTATCATACAGCAATCACAACACCGGTTTGTGATCACGCCTGAAGGTGGCTCCAATACTTTTGAAGCCAGTTTCCTGTTTGCGTCAAAGCCGTCCCGCGTATCCTTACCCTCTTTTGCCGAAACCGGCAGCAATAGTAAACTGTACTGGGAGCGGTTCTGGAAAAGCGGCGGTGCAGTAGATTTCGCCGGCAGTAAAGACACCCGAGCGCCTGAACTGGAAAGGAGGATCATACTGTCTCAGTATCTTACCAAAATACAATGTTCCTCGATCTATCCGCCACAGGAAACCGGACTTACCTACAATAGCTGGTATGGTAAGCCGCACCTCGAGATGCACTGGTGGCATGCTGTTCATTTTGCCTTGTGGGGCAGGATAGAACTGATGGAAAAAAGCCTCGACTGGTATGCTACGGTGGCTGATGGAGCTAAAGCCATTGCGCGCCGGCAGGGCTTTGAAGGCCTGCGCTGGCAGAAAATGACCGATCATGCCGGTAATGAATCACCCTCTTCGGTCGGTTCTTTCCTCATCTGGCAGCAACCCCATTTTATCTATATGGCGGAGCTGAGCTACCGCGAAAGAAAAGCAAAGCAGGTATTGGAGAAATACAAGGACCTCGTCTTTGCCACCGCCGATTTTATGGCTTCTTTCCCTGCTTATGATCCCGCAAAGAAGAAATACAACCTGGGTAAGGGGCTCATTCCTGCCCAGGAATGCTTTGATGCTGTAACTACCTTCAATCCTACCTATGAGCTGGCCTACTGGCACTGGGCGTTGAATATAGCGCAGCAATGGCGGCAGCGGCTGGGATTACCCCGTAAGCCGGAATGGGACAAAATAATTAACAACCTGGCCCCTTTACCACAAGCCAATGGAGTGTATCTTGCTACTGAAAGTACGCCGGATTGTTATACTACCGAACGCTATAAAACAGACCATCCGGCTGTATTGGCCACTTATGCTTCCATTCCGGGCAGCAATAACCTGGATACAGTTGTCATGAGAAATACATTCGATCTGGTGTGGAAAGTCTGGAAATGGGAAGATACCTGGGGTTGGGATTTCCCCCTCACGGCCATGACAGCTACCAGATTACATATTCCTGAGAAAGCCATAGACGCCTTATTCCTACCAGTACGAACAAATACCTATCTTGTAAATGGCCATAATTACCAGGATGAACGATTAACGATTTACCTGCCGGGCAATGGTGGTTTATTAAGCGCTATTGCGTTGATGTGTGCCGGGTCTGATGCAGATACTACCCGTAATCCGGGTTTTCCGAAAGATACCTGGCAGGTGAAGTGGGAAGGATTGCGGAAGATGCCTTAGCGAGACAAGTGGTAAATAACGAGTGGCAAGTAGCTATTCACGATTCACGTATTTCCCCATGATACGTATTCTATATATCGCACTGATTCTGACGGGCCCCTTAACTGCTAACTGTCAACTGTCAACTGCCACTCCCTGGCATGGCAAGGAGCGTACTATTCATTACCGTCCGGAAGGAAAAGATTTTGTTACTACCAATGGCGCCTTGCGGTTCAACCGTGCCCTGTATGGCGGCAACACCGCTTTCCGGGTAGAGGCCGGCGACCTGCCTGAGTTTGCCCTGTATCTGCCGGGCATGGGTGGTAATTGTAAGCTGGGCATGATAGCCGGTAACAACAGTAAATGGCTTACGGAGGCCAAAAATATCAAGGCCATTTACCGCCCCGGCGCCATGCTGTATGAAATAAAAGATCCCTTACTGGGAGCAGGGACATTACTGGTGACCGTCCTGGCAACGTACGACCAGGAAGCCATGATCATACAGGTGGTTCCAAAAGGCATTACCACCACCATTCAACTATTCAGTGCTTTTGGCGGCGTAACCGGTAAAAAGTTCTCCCGTGATGGAGACATTGGCGCCGATCCTGAATCCTCTTTTTATTTACAACCTGCTTATTGTGTCAATAATATTTATGACATCCAGGCCAATGGCTTTACTGTCCGGTTTGGGGAAGGAGGAGCCAAAAAACTGGAAGGTGTTTTTCCCACCGGCATGTCATTGCATGCTGCCCATGCAGGCCGGCAACAATCACCGCTGGTACTGGACCGCGCTGCTGCCGTTGCCGATACAACATTGATAGGTGGAACAGTGCCGCTGAAGAAAACAGATACCCTGTATTTCATGGTACGCCAGCCCGGCAAGGAAGCCACCGCTATCAACTATACTGAATTACCGGCTGTGTTTCGTACAGCAGAAGCGGTCCGTAAAAACCTGGCTGCAAGAATACAGGTTAATACGCCCGATCCTTATATCAATACGCTTGGCGGAGCATTGAGTATTGCTGCCGACGCCATCTGGGATGATCCTACTTATATGCACGGCGCTGTGGCCTGGCGCATGCGCCTGCCGGCCTGGCGGGGCGCTTATGCGGCTGATCCATTGGGCTGGCACGATCGTGCCCGCACGCACTTCAGCAGTTACGCTTTATCGCAGCTCACTTCACCGCTTACAGCTCCTGTAGTGGCAGATACTGCCCTGCACCTGGCCCGTCACCAGGAGAAGATTGGTAATGCCCTATTCAGCAGTGGTTATATCTGTCGCAATCCCAATGGCGATATACGTCCGCATCACTATGATATGAACCTCGTGTTCATAGACCAGCTTTTTACTCATTTTTACTGGACAGGTGATACGGCTTATATCCGGGAAATGTGGCCGGTAATAGAGCAGCACCTCGCCTGGGAGAAAAGAAATTTTGATGGGGATAACGATGGCCTGTATGATGCCTATTGTTGTATCTGGGCCAGCGATGCCCTGCAATACAGTGGCGGCGGTGTTACCCATTCTTCGGCCTATAATTACAGGGCCAATACCCTGGCGGCGCAATTGGCCGGCATAGCAGGAAAAGAGGGAACCCCTTATCAACAGGAAGCGGCTAAAATTTACGGGGCTATTCACCGGCAACTCTGGTTGCCGCAGGATGGCTGGTATGCAGAATACAAAGACCTGCTGGGGCGGAAAATGGTGCACCCCGCTGCAGGCCTGTGGACCATTTACCATGCCATTGATTCCAAGGTACCGGATGCTTTCAAAGCCTGGCAGTCGCTGCGGTATATAGATACAAAGATCCCGCACATACCGGTGAAGGCAAAAGGAATAACAGGCAACCATTATGTATTGTCCACCACCAACTGGCAGCCCTACACCTGGTCTATCAACAATGTAGTCCTGGCAGAGAACCTGCACACCTCCCTCGCTTACTGGCAGGGCAACCGGGCCGAAGATGCCTACCGGTTATGGAAAAGTGCTTTGGTGGAAAGCATGTACATCGGCGCCAGTCCGGGTAACTTCCAGCAACTGCCTTTTTATGATGCCATACGGGGCGAATTGTACCGCGACTTTGCCGATCCCGTGGGTATGGCGGCCAGAAGCCTGGTAGAAGGATTGTTTGGTGTACAACCCGATGCCCTGCACGATACGCTCACCATACAGCCCGGTTTACCAGCGGCCTGGAACAATGCTTCCCTGCAGGTACCCGACCTGCAATTTGATTTTGAACGGGATGCCGTCAAAGATCAGTATACCCTTGTTCCTGCTTTTGCGCACAACATGCACCTGCGATTACGCGTGCGGATGCGTAAGACAGGTATACAAGCAGTAACAGTAAATGGAAAAGCAACCACTTGGAAAGTGAAAGAAGCCATTGGTGAACCCCTGTTGGAGATAACCGTACCAAAGCAATCACGCTACTCGATTAGCATTACCTGGAAAGGAGCCACACTGCAAAAAATACAAAACGATAGTTCGTATGTAGCTGGTGAACCATTAACACTTACTGGCGGCGCGGCGCTTGTACAGGATGTGTACGATCCGCAGCAGGTGTTGAATAAACCTTCCGTTAGCAATAACAGAATGCAGGCAACCATATTGCCTTCTTATGGTGATAAGACTGTTTTTGTGCGCCTGCGGCAGGGTGATGCCAGTTGGTGGCAGCCGGTTTGTTTTACCGTAAAGCCGCCTGTTGTTATCATGCCCCTGGCAAGGCAGGATTCTACCGGTATCTATTTTATCGTACGTAACTATACAACAGCCGTGAAAGGCACGCTGGTTATCAATCCCGGTCCACGCATGATCCGCATGCCCTTGGAAATAACAGCCAGGGGTGTTTCGCCAACGGTACATATTCCGGCGCAGTACCTGATTACCGGCAGTAACCAGGTGCAGTTTGAATGGGGAAATAATAACCGGGTGAGCACCACCATCCTTAACTGGAGCATTCCTTCCATCGGTATTGCCTTTGAAAAAATTGATCTTTCTGCACAACTGAATGCGCGGGTTACCAAAATATTTGAGCAGGTGTACCTGTCGCCCCGTCCTGTATCGCCTACGCTGCAATTACCCACGCAGGGTATCGGCAACTGGTGTTATCCACTGGTGCAGCCGGTAATCAATGATGAGGGGCTGCGCAGGTTGGCCAGCAACAACAATGAGTTGAATCTCGATCAGCATATTCCTTTTGCTACTCCCGGCGATACCAATGCCAACAATATCCTGTTTACATCGCAGTGGGACAATTATCCCGACTCTGCCGTCATTGCTTTATCCGGCAGGGCCTCCCACGCTTACCTCATCATGGCGGGCAGCACCAATCCCATGCAAAGTCGCCTGGTGAATGGGGAGGTGCGGGTGCAGTATACCGATGGATCGGCTGATACGCTGGCACTGAAGAATCCGCAGAACTGGTGGCCCATTGAGCAGGATTATTATACGGATGGCTATGCCTTTACAACCGATGCACCCACGCCCTTGCGGCTCTACCTCAAAACGGGCCACATTGGCACTACGGCGCCGGAATATACCACCATTAAAGGTTTCAGCAACCGTGCCATTGATGGCGGCGCCGCCACCATCCTTGACCTGCCACTCGATGCCGGCAAAGAATTAAAGTCGCTCAACCTGCACGCCCTCGCCAATGATGTCGTGATCGGATTAATGAGCGTGACGCTGGTGAGGAATTGATAACTCTAAATCCTACACTTTATTTATCTTGCCTTACCTGTAACTTAATCATGCAGACCTATATGAAGAAGATCCTTATTGCTTGTTGCTTGCTTGTTCAAACCGCATTCCTTGCTGCACAATCCTCAGATCCCGTCTACTTCTTTTCTTACTTCAAAGGCAATGGCGAAGATGGCCTGCACCTGGCTTATAGCTATGATGGATATAGCTGGACTGCTCTGCGGGGCGATAGCTCTTTTCTGAAACCCACGGTGAGTAAGGACAAATTGATGCGCGACCCCTGCATTGTACGCGGACCCGATGGCACTTACCACATGGTATGGACGGTGAGTTGGAATGAGAGAGGCATTGGTTATGCCAGCTCCACAGACCTGGTGCATTGGAGTGAACAGCAATACATTCCTGTGATGGAACATGAGCCCACAGCTCGCAACTGCTGGGCGCCGGAGATATTCTATGATGCCCGCAAAAAAGAATACATGATCTACTGGGCCACTACCATTCCCGGCCGCTTCAGCAATGGAGATACTGCCGGTGATGATAAATACAATCACCGCATGTATTATGTGACCACCAAAGACTTTAAAACCTTCACTCCCACGAAGCTCTTGTACGATAAAGATTTCAATGTAATTGACGCTACCATTCAGCAGAACGGTAAACAATATGTGATGTTCCTGAAAGATGAAACCAGGAAGCCACCGCAAAAGAACCTGCGTGTAGCTACCAGTAAAAACTTAACAGCCGGCTATAGTTCTCCTTCTGCTCCCATCACCGGTAAATATTGGGCGGAAGGGCCTACTGTTATCAAGATCAATGGCAACTGGATCGTTTATTTTGATAAATACACCGAACATAAATATGGTGCTGTTCAATCACCCGACCTGCAACACTGGACAGATATCTCTGATAAGGTCAGCTTTCCCAAAGGTACCCGGCATGGCACGGTGTTTACCATCACAAAGGAAGAGTTTGCAAGACTGAACCCGTAATCCCGTCAGGATGCCGCAGGACAGCCACACCATCTTCCCTGCAAAACTTTCAGTTTAAAAACATTACCATCGAAGCGGGAGGCTGCTTTTATGGTTCGATCATCCACCTATCATCAACCTGCCATCCTGGGGTCATCTTAGGGTCATCCTAGGGTTTTCCTGGGGTTTAAACCTTAGGAAAACCCTAAGAAAACCTGAAGAATACCTGAAGGGTACCCTAAAAAGGCCGAACCAAAGTCGAACCAAAGTACTATCTTAGTACTACCTTAAGGCTCCCTCGAATAGTAGCATAAAACAGTAAAACAACTTTTTATGGCTATCAGTAAAAATCTATTAGTGGGAAAACTCTCCGGTCACCTGGCCAAACAGATCGTATTCAAGCAATACGGCGATAAAACGGTGGTTAGCAGTTATCCCAATATGAGCCGCCGCAAGCTCAGCCCCAAGCAACTACGTGTTAATACAATCATGGAAGAGGCCAATTACGAGGCCAAAAGGATTATGGCCGATGAGGCATTGCGACATGAAGCACAGGTACGGCTAAATGTAACCAGCAATAAATTATATACTTCGCTGATAAGGGAGTATTTTAAGACTATGCAGGCAAACAAGGAAACTACTCCTAAAAAGAAGTGACTCCTTTCGTTTGCATCGCAAGGGAAAAATCGTTACTGCTTAAGCTGAGTAGGTTGTGTTGACGAGATGTAAAATATCCCTGTCAGCTTCTTCTATGCTTTTTCTGCTGGCGGCTTTGGCATAAACAGCCTCTTTTAGCTTATTGCCGATCTGGTTTTGTATTTCCTGGTTGGGCAAAATGATCTGTATCTTTTTCAGATCGGAAGAGCGGATACTTTGAAGAATGGAGCCGCTGGCTATTCTTTCCAGTTGCATTTGTCCGTATTGGGAATTCAGGAAGGAAACGATGTAATAGGGATTGACTTCTTTTTGAATGGTGATATTGATCAGGAAACCGGAGGCAACACCGCCCACCAGGTCGGGTGGGATATTGGCTGCAATGCCGGAATTACCAGCCCTGGTCATTACAATGGAATGTTCATTGACCGTATTCTTGATCACTTCTTTATCCGTCTTTAAACACTGTTTAATATACTTCAGGTTCTCAAAGTCAATCCCCTCTTTGGTAATGCTGCTTACCAATATATAAGGGATGCCTTCATTTTTGGCTGTATAAATGGATGCATCAGAGATATTGGCGCCGTTGTGTACCTTCTCAATAATCTTTTCAAACGCTATTACGGCATGGGTGGTACTGTTTATCTTCAACAGATTGTCAACGTATTTTTGCAGGTAACGCCTGGCAATGAAACTGGGTTCCAGTACCGACTTATCAATGAAAAAGTTGTGCCCGTCTGATTGTTGGGTAGCGTAGTGGTTAAATACATGAGTAATATCATCTTCAGGGATAGGCCGGCCTTTCTTATCATGCCCGCAATGTTCATTCAGGGAGATGAACACTTTATCACTTTTTGCCTGCCTGCCTTTTTGGATAAAAAGAACGCTTGTCTTGATCGTCACATGCGGACAGAAAGTGATAAATGGCAGGTCAACAATGGCAAACAGGCTTCCTTTTTCAAGTATGTAATTCCTTACATATTCCTGCTGCTCATTGCCCAAGATGCCATCGGGCAATACCATGGCCATTCTTCCGCCCTCTTTCAATAACTCAAAGCACCTTTCAATAAACAGCACCTGCGGCTCTTCCTGCTCTTTCAGTATACCGGTCTTATACCATCGCCCGGCTGATGTATCATATTTCCATTTATACCCCAGTTCATATTGTTGTAGCTTATCCTTGCCGGTTACCGGGATCTTACTTCCGAAAGGTGGGTTGGTAATGATCACATCAAAACTGCCCCATTCCACGCCAACCTGTGTTGCCTTTTTCCAGGCGGCGGGTCTTTCGAGACTGTCTTCACAAAATATACCGGTGGCGCCATCACCTACCAAATTCATATAGGCTTTGGCCACCTTGCTTAAAAAATAGTCTTTGTCAATGCCCCGGAAATTGTTGACGGCTATCTCCCGCTTCCTTTTTTCTATTTGGTCTTCTTGCCAACCCAGTTGAGTATACTTTTTTGCTGCTTTGGCCCATACGTACCGGAGAGCATCAACCAGGAATCCGCCGCTTCCGCAGGAGGGATCAATGATCTTATCCGTTTCAGCAGGATCTATCATATCCACGATCATCCGTACCACATTACGGGGCGTGAAGAACTGTCCCTGGCCTCCTTTCAGTGCATGACCAATAAAGACTTCGAAAGCATCGGCAATCACATCCCTTTCACTATTCATCAGCGAATAATTTTGCAGCTCGCCTACCACATACACGATAGAAGCGTTATCCAAAGTAAGCTTGTCTTCGGCTTCGATCACCTCCTGCCTGTTGACCTTAACTTCCTGGAAGAGTTCCATGATACGCTGTACAATAGCTACTTCTTTTTCATGGATACCTGCTCTGAACCGCACCATGTCATGGGGGGCGGTGTATTGCTCATCGTATAGCTTACAAAATATCAGGTTGATCAATTGCCGGGCCAGCACTTCATCGCGGGTGGCGCCGATGGTATTGGCGGCAAGGTAATTGCGGATGGCCCTGAAAATGGCTTTCAGGTTGTGGGTGGTTTTCAGGTCTTGCCGCCTGAACCTGCCAATATCTTCCACCCGCTGGCCGGCCAGGGGAATATTGGGAATCTCCTGGAAAATAATTTTGCCGCCCTTTTCAAGTTTCCTTAGGAATAGCCTTTCAGCACCGTTGAACCAAACGCCCAGTTCTGCAGAGGAGTGCTGCAGGTAATCTTCCAATTGGTCGCGGCCATCTTTCCGGCTCTTTTTCCTGCATTCCACCACCATGCAGAGATCCTGCTCTTTCTTTTTATGATTGGAAAAAACAGCTATATCAGGAAAGGATTCTTTGGGTGCATCCGGTGACTTTGCTTTATTCCGCATCTGCGGACGGGTTTGCAACTGCTCTTTGGAATAACCATAGTCTTCCACCAACTGCCTGGAAAACACCTGCACAGCTTCCACCTCTGCCGGTGTTTCTTTCACCAGCTCCCCTGAAATAAAGTCCGTTATATAACCTTCTTTCACAGCAGGCGGCACAGCAGGGCGTTTTGATGGATTCATATTTTTCCCAATCTGTACTAAAGATATTTCTAAACATAGAAAAAACCAGCACTAACTTTAATGTTATAAATTGGGCAACGGTTACAGATAGGTGGCAAGCAGCAATGGATCTGTGAAGCCAAAAAACGCAAGCAACAGGTTATATTCCCAATAATAAGTTAAAAGCATTGCTTGCTGTTTACCTCTTTTCCGGAAACAAAAGCCTTCTTATAATTTAATAAAGAATATTTATATATACATGAAAGTTCTGATCTCCTTTCTGCTGCTATCAGCCGCGCTATTATCTTCCGCACAGGACGGATCGGATATATGGTATATTCGTGTCCAGGCCCTGGACACATCCTATCTGCAGGAATTTGCTCACCTGGACTTCTACCGGCGATCATTCCATGGCTCTCCACTTGATACGGTTAGTATACCTGTCAACGGAAAACCGGTGAAATTTGTAGAGCGCAGAAAAGACAATGGTTTCAATAACTGGTTTATAGAGCAATACCTGGAATCGCTGGAAATGGTGGACAAGGTGAAATTGCGCATTGAAAAATGCCAGCTCAAAGAGATTAGAGCTGATTCGGTTTTAGTGATCAACTACTTTGCCTGTTATGATGCCCATAATAAACGATTGGCTGACCAGGCATTTCAGCAGCAATGCTGGTTCAAAAAAGATATAATCACAGAAGTATTGATACACCGGGAAAGATAGGCCGCCGGCAACAGGGGCGATAGAGGAAAGTGTTTGTTGTATATCAAGAGCAAAGTACCCGGAACTGTATGATTAACTTGCGATGATCTTTCTCCATGACGGTACAGGATAGCCAACAGTTAGCATTATTCTAAATTTATATGCTTGCATTTGCTAATAATAAGACTGCATACAACATGCAGGTACTCTCTCCGGTTTTTTAACTCTCCCCGGGGCATTATCAGCCTGTTATTTTAGCCGTGAAAATAAATCCAGGATGTGAATCTGGTTGTTGCACGCTCGACTGTTGACGCTTTTACGTCAGCGGCCCGGACCTCGTTTTCTTTAACCAAACATAAGCCATATGAAATGTTCTCTACTGTGTGCTACACGGGGTATTAGCTTGCGCCCCGGGCAACACCGCTTTGCCAGGCTCCTCAGCCGGAAGCTATCCTTCTTTCTCTGCTGTTTATTGATCAGTTGTGCATTGCATGCCCAGTACCAGATGGAGTACCTGGGCAGAGGTGTGGTGGCTGTACGCACCAGCAGCAGCCAGGTATATGTAGGCTGGCGTATGCTGGGTACCGATCCCTCTGGTATTGCTTTCAACGTGTACCGGGGCGCTACGAAGATCAATGTTTCACCCATCACCGGTTCTACCAATGTGGTGGACAATGTGAGCACCAATGACACCTATACCGTGCGGCCGGTGATCGGTGGTGTGGAACAGACCGCTTCTGCCGGAGCAGGCGTTACTACACAGACCTACCTCAACGTGCCGCTGCAAATACCGGCTGGCGGTACCACACCCAGTGGCGAAGCCTATACCTACACTGCCAATGATGCCTCTGTAGGCGACCTGGACGGTGACGGCGAATATGAGATCATATTGAAGTGGGACCCTACCAATGCCAAAGACAATTCACAAAGCGGCTATACCGGTAATGTGTACATTGATGCCTACAAGCTCAATGGTACCCGCCTGTGGCGTATTGACCTGGGCCGTAATATCAGGGCCGGCGCGCATTACACACAGTTCCTGGTGTATGACTTTGATGGCGACGGCAAGGCCGAAATGGCCTGCAAAACAGCCGATGCTACCCGCGATGGCGCGGGCACTTATATCGGCAGTTCTTCTGCCGATTACCGCAATTCCAGCGGCTATGTGCTCACCGGACCGGAATTTCTCACGGTATTCAATGGACAAACAGGTGCAGCCATGGCTACCACCAACTACCTGCCTGCAAGAGGAACGGTATCCTCCTGGGGCGATAACTATGGTAACCGCGTAGATCGTTTTGTGGCCAATGTAGCCTACCTCGATGGTCAGCGTCCCAGCATGGTGTTTGGCCGCGGTTATTATACCCGCCTGGTGCGTGTGGCCTGGGACTGGCGCAATGGCCAGCTTACACAACGCTGGAATTTTGACAGCAACAATTCCGGCAACAGCGCCTATGCCGGCCAGGGCAATCACCAGGTAAGTGTAGCCGATATTGACGGCGACGGCAGGCAGGAAACCATCAATGGTTCCAGCGCCATCAATGATAATGGTACCGGTTCCTGGGCCAATGGTATGGGCCACGGCGATGCCCTGCATGTAAGTGATATGGACCCCGACAGGGCCGGACTGGAAATATGGCAGCCTTATGAAAGTCCGGGCAGTAATGGGCAGGTAGGCGCCGCCCTGGTGAATGCCGCCAATGGTGCAAGGTTGTGGACTGTTGCAGAGGCCAGTGCCGATGTGGGCCGCGGACTGGCAGCAGATATTGATCCGCGTTATAAAGGATATGAATGCTGGGCTTCCCGTGGCGGATTGTATACCTGTAAAGGTGTACAGATAACGACTACTAAACCCTCTATCAACTTTGCGGTATGGTGGGATGCCGATCTTTCCAGAGAACTGCTGGATGGCACCACCATTAGCAAATGGAATTACAGTTCTTCTTCTGTAAGTACGCTATTATCGGCCAGCGGCACCGCCTCCAACAATAGCACCAAGGCCACGCCGGCATTGAGTGCAGATGTATTGGGCGACTGGCGCGAAGAGGTGATCCTGCGAGCTTCTGATAACAGCGCCTTGAGAATATACACCACTACGATACTGGCCACCAATCGCATCTACACCCTCATGCACGATCCACAATACCGCATGGCCATTGCCTGGCAGAACACGGCTTACAACCAACCGCCGCATCCGGGCTTTTACCTGGGTACCGATATGAGTGCACCACCCACGCCCAATATTGTGATGGTGGGCGCACCGCCACCAAGTGGTAATAGTATTACGATACAGGAAAACACCACCGGTTTCTGCAGTGTGGATGGAACAGTAGATAATAACAATGCCGGCTTTACGGGCACTGGTTTTGCCAATGGCAATAATGCTGCCAATGCTGGTGTAAACTGGCGTATTACCACCCCTGCTGCCGGCAGCTATAACCTCAACTGGCGCTATTCCAATGGAGGTGGCGCCGACAGGCCTGCGCGATTATTGGTGAATGGCAGTACGGCTGTAGCCAGCATTGGTTTCCCGGCTACTGCCAACTGGACCACCTGGACCAATGTATCAACCAATGTTTCCCTGCCGGCTGGTACGGTGAACCTGCGCCTGGAAGGTATCAATGCTACAGGCCCCGCCAATATTGATAACCTTGTTATAACAGGCAATAACCCGGCAGCGGTGAGTTGCACCGGCGCCAGGATCGCCCTGAGCGATGTACATGCTGCGGACGAACGCATCAGGATCGCTGTGTATCCCAATCCTTCGCCCACTGTGTTTTTCTTAACAGCGCCGGGCGCTTTCCATTATGAAGCCTATGATGCAACAGGACGACTGATTGAGAAAGGGAAAGGACAAAATAAAGTACAGGTAGGAACTGCCTGGGGTGCAGGATGGTACCTGGTGAAGATTATACATAATGATAAAACCATTTCGACGAAGGTGACGAAGCAGTGATGAATGGCAATCGGCAAATGACGAGTGGCGAGTGGTTCTTTGTATCACTCGCCACTTTGCTTTTCAGAACAGTACAGGATGGACAACCCCGCAAGCCACACTACCTTTTCAACGTCAAAAACGGCGCTGATCATTATTAGTGGATGGATGTGATGCAACGATTATGATGGCAGCCACGACTTGCATTTTAGTAGCTATATGAAAAAGAAATACTCCTTACTCTGCCTGTTATTCCTGCTTGCTTTTGGTCCGCTTCCTGCACAGCGGCAAATGGAATGGCTTGGCCGCGGTGTGCATGCTGCAGCAAAACCTGATGGACATGTTTTTGTAAGCTGGCGGCTGCTGGGCACCGATCCTGATAATATTGCTTTTAATGTGTATCGTAAGACAGCATCCGGTAAGCCTGTTAAGCTGAATAAGCAGCCGGTTACGTCTTCCACTTCCTTTGAAGATACTACTGCTGATACTACAAAGAGCTATACTTACTTTGTCAGGGAGTGGATAAAAGGAGAGGAAGTGATGACCAGTACTTCCTTCACCCTGCAACCGGGTACTTTGCCCTATGTTTCATTGCCATTGCAAACGCCCGACGGCTATTCGCCCAACGATGCGTCTGTAGGTGACCTCGATGGAGATGGTGAGTATGAGCTCATCCTGCACCAGGCAGGCCGCAGCAAAGACAACTCCCAGGCAGGCATTACTGATCCTCCCATTTTTCAGGCCTATAAGATGGATGGTACTTTATTATGGACCATCAACCTTGGTAAGAATATCCGGGAGGGCGCGCATTATACCCAGTTCATGGTGTATGACCTGGATGGTGATGGCCGGGCAGAGATTGCCATGAAAACTGCTGATGGCAGTATAGATGCCAAAGGAAAAGTGATTGGCAACTCCTCCAAAGATTGGCGCAATGAGCGTGGTTATATATTGGCAGGCCCTGAATACCTTACCATTTTTGATGGACTTACCGGCGCTGCACTGGCTACTACTGCCTATTTACCTGCCAGGCATCCTTCTTCCCTCACACCCACTACCGATGAACTGAAAAGCATTTGGGGCGATGGGTATGGCAACCGTATGGACCGCTTCCTGGCCTGTGTGGCTTACCTGGATGGCGTGCATCCCAGTCTGGTGATGTGCCGTGGTTATTATACACGTACCGTGCTGGCTGCCTGGGACTGGAAGGGAGGGAAGCTGAACTCCCGTTGGATATTCGATTCCCAGCAGGGAAATCCTGCCTATGGAGGCCAGGGCAATCACAATTTAACAGTGGCCGATGTGGATGGCGATGGTAAAGATGAAATCGTATATGGCGCTATGACGATAGATGATGATGGCAAAGGATTGTATTCAACCGGACTGGGCCATGGCGATGCCTTGCATGTAACAGACCTCGATCCCACTCATCCCGGCATGGAAGTATTCGATATACAGGAACGTTTTGATGATGCAGGCGCCAACTTCCGGGATGCTAAAACAGGGGCCGTATTATGGAAGAAAGCTTCTGTAAAAGCGGGGGAAGATGGGGAAGGTCCGGGCCGTGGACTGGCGCTGGACATTGATCCCCGTTATCCCGGTTATGAGTGCTGGGTAGCAGGCGCCGGCATTACCGGCATGTTTGACTGCAAAGGAAATAAAATAGCCAACAATACGCCGGCCTGTAACATGGGCATCTGGTGGGATGGCGATGTACTGAGCGAAGTATTGAATGGTACTACCATTGATAAATGGGATTATGAGAACAGTAAAACGAACCGCCTGCTGGAAGCGGCACAATACAATTGTGTGCGCAATAATGGCACCAAGTCAAACCCTGTGCTGAGCGCTGATATCTGGGGAGACTGGCGCGAGGAAGTGATCTACCGTACTGCGGACAATAAAGAGCTGCGCATTTTCTCTACCTCCATACCAACCACCCATCGTTTTTATACCCTGATGCATGACCCGCAATACCGGCTCAGCATTGCCTGGCAAAATGTAGCCTATAACCAACCGCCACATACCAGCTTCTTTATGGGAGAAGGCATGAAGAACCCGCCCAAACCCAATATTAAATTGCTTGCACCGGAAGCAGGAGTTAAAGGGATTGGAAGGAAATAATAATTAGCTGTTTAATACACGATAGAAAATTATATGAAAACAAAGTTTAGCAAATACCTGAAGGCTGTTATACTGCTGCTGTCTGTAGCGGGCACCATGTCATTTATTATATGGCAGCAACAAAAACCTACCCTGTATATCATTGGAGACTCTACCGTGCGCAATGGCGATGGAAAGGGCACCAACCAGCAATGGGGCTGGGGCAGCCTGCTGGCGCCTTTCTTTGATACCAATGCCATCAGCATACGCAACCATGCCATTGGTGGCAGAAGCAGCCGCACCTTTATCAATGAAGGTCGCTGGCAGCGCATCCTCGATGAACTGAAGCCCGGTGATTTTGTGCTCATGCAGTTTGGTCATAATGATGCCGGTCCGCTCGATGATACAGCCCGTGCCCGTGGTACCATCCGGGGCATTGGTGAAGAAAGCAAGGATATCTACAATCCCATTACCAAAAAACAGGAGGTGGTATACACCTATGGCTGGTACATGCGTAAATATGTGAATGAGGCTAAGGCTAAGGGTGCTATTCCCATCATCTGTTCACCGGTGCCCCGTAATAATTTCAAAGACGGTAAAGTAAGTCGTGCAGATGATAGTTATGGCAAATGGGCCCGGGAAACGGCCACTTCCACCGGCGCTTATTTTATTGACCTCAACAATGCCATTGCAGATGAATATGAAAAGCTGGGGCCTGATCAGGTAAAGACTTTCTTTCCCGCTGATCATACCCATACCAATGAAGCCGGCGCAAAGCTGAATGCGGAGATCGTAGTGAAAGGTGTGCAGGCCCTGAAAGATTGTGAGCTGAAAAAGTATGTGAAGAAATAGGAATACAAGAATACAGCATTCAGAAGCCAGCATTCAGAATGAAATACAGTTCAAAGCATGTTATGAATAGAATGATTGTTCTTGTTGCAGCAATGTTGACGGTGACTATTACAGTACAGGCACAGTCTATACCAAAGAAGAAAGAAGTGCTAAAGGCCATGACACTGGCCAATAAATACTTCATGGAAAAGTGGCCCGATCCGGGCAAGTCTATTATTACCAACCGGGAGCGTCCCAGCAATATCTGGACCCGTGCTGTGTATTATGAAGGACTGATGGAGTTGTACCGTACCGATAAAAAGAAGGCCTATATAGATTATGCCTACGAATGGGGCAACAAGCACAAATGGGGGTTGCGGGATGGTATCCGTACCCGGAATGCCGACAATCAATGTTGCGGACAAACTTATATAGAGCTATTCCTCAAAAGCAAGGATTCCACGCATATTCGCGATATCAAGGCATCTATTGATCTGATGGTGCAAAGTGATAAGCAGGACGACTGGAACTGGATCGATGCCCTGCAAATGGCGATGCCCATATATACAAGATTGGGCGTGATCTACCAGGATACTGCCTATTTCCGCAAGCTATATGACCTGTACAGCTTTTCCAAATACAAACATGGCGGCAATGGTTTGTACAATGCAGCCGAGGGATTGTGGTGGCGCGATAAGGATTTTGTACCACCCTATAAAGAGCCGAATGGAGAGGATTGCTATTGGAGCCGTGGCAATGGCTGGGTAGTGGCGGCACTGGTGCGTACGATGGAATGGTTGCCTAAAACTGATCCGCATTACAAGGAATACCTGGAAGATTATAAAGCCATGCTGAAAGCCTTATTGCCCATTCAGCGTACAGATGGTTTCTGGAATGTAAGTCTGCACGATTCCACGTATTTTGGTGGTAAAGAGCTTACCGGCACTGCCCTGTTTACCTATGGTATGGCCTGGGGTATTAATAAAGGCATTATTGACAGACAAACTTACCTGCCGGTAGTGATCAATGCCTGGAATGCCATGGTGAAAGATTGTCTGCACCCGAATGGCATGCTGGGTTATGTACAGGGTACCGGTAAAGAGCCTAAAGACGGTCAGCCGGTTAGCTATACCAATGTACCGGATTTTGAAGATTATGGGCTGGGTTGTTTCCTGCTGGCAGGATCGGAAGTGTACAAGCTGAAGAAGTAATACACGAATTGATACGAATTACACAAATCTTATGCGAATTGTACAAATGCTGCTGTGCATCTGTGTGATCCGCGAACGCTTTTATTGCCATGAAATACATTGCCACTTCTCTTCTATTGCTGATCACTATTACTGTTGCTGCCCAAAGGGTAAAATACAATTTCAATCCCGGCTGGAAATTGCAGGTGGGAGATATCGCAGGTGCAGAGGCGGTTAATTATGATGATGCTTCCTGGAAGCCCATTACACTGCCGCGGGCCTGGAATGAAGATGATGCCTTTAAAAAAGATATTGTTGACCTCTCTACCGGCATAGCCTGGTACCGGAAACATTTTGCCATCCCTGCTACGCAGCAGGGACAAAAGATATTCCTGGAGTTTGAAGGAGTGCGACAGGCGGCAGATGTATATGTAAACGGCACCCATATTGGCCTGCATGAAAATGGCGTAACTGCCTTTGGTTATGATATTACCAGCCTGGTGAACACCGGTGGCGCTGATAATGTAATTGCTGTGCGTACCGACAATAGCTGGGATTATCGTGAAAAAGCCACCAATACCAAATACCAGTGGAGTGATAAGAACTTCAATGCCAATTACGGTGGTATTCCCAAAAATGTATACCTGCATGTAACAGGTAAAGTGTACCAGACTTTGCCTTTATTCTCCAACCTTGGTACAACAGGCGTATACATCTATGCCGACAGTTTTAATATCCGTGGTAAAAGCGCTGTGGTGCATGCAGCGTCGGAAGTAAAAAATGAAAGTGCGCAACCGGCCACTGTACAGTATGAAGTGCTGATCAAAGACGGGCAGGGAAAGCCGGTAAAAACTTTTGCAGGCAACCGCAGTACGCTCGCGCCAGGCGCTACCGGCATCCTGACAGCGGCGGCGGCTGTGCAGGGCCTGGAGTTCTGGAGCTGGGGATATGGATACCTGTATACAGTAGAGACCCTCCTGAAGATAAACGGAAAAGAAGTGGATAAGGTAGTCACCAGAACAGGTTTCCGGAAAACGGCTTTTAAAGAGGGCATGGTATACCTCAATGACCGGGTAATACAGATCAAGGGATATGCACAACGAACATCCAATGAATGGCCCGCGATTGGTCTGAGTGTGCCGGCCTGGCTGAGCGATTACAGCAATCAACTTATGGTGGAAAGCAATGGCAACCTGGTGCGCTGGATGCACATCACGCCCTGGAAGCAGGATGTGGAAAGCTGCGACCGGGTAGGGCTTATGCAGGCCATGCCGGCCGGTGATGCGGAAAGAGACGTGGAAGGCACGCGCTGGACGCAACGTACACAGGTGATGCGGGACGCTATTATCTATAACCGGAATAATCCCAGTATCATCTTTTACGAGTCGGGCAATGAGTCCATCAGTGAGCAGCACATGGCAGCTATGAAAGCCATCCGTGATCAGTATGATCCGCATGGCGGGAGGGCCATCGGAAGCCGGGAGATGCTGGATAGTAAGGTGGCTGAATATGGCGGCGAGATGTTGTACATCAACAAAAGCGCCCATATACCGGTGTGGGCCATGGAATATTCAAGGGATGAGGGCCTGCGTAAATACTGGGACGACTATTCGCCTCCTTATCACAAAGATGGCGATGGCCCGCAGCACAAGGGACAGCCAGCTCCGGAATACAACCGTAACCAGGAATCACACGCCAAAGAAAACATTGCACGCTGGTATGAGTTCTGGAAAGAAAGGCCGGGTACCGGCAAGCGGGTGAGCTCTGGTGGGGTGAACATTGTATTCTCTGAATCCAATACCCATCACCGTGGTGCCGAGAATTACCGCAGGAGCGGAGAAGTGGATGCCCTGCGCATTTATAAGGAAAACTATTTCGCCCACCAGGTAATGTGGGAGGGATGGGTAGATATTGAAAAGCCACGTATTCATATTGTAGGTCACTGGAATTATACGCCGGCAGTTACCAAAGATGTATATGTCATTTCCTCTGCTGATAAAGTGGAGTTATTTGTGAATGGTAAGTCATTGGGTTTTGGCGAACAAAGCAACCGGTTCCTCTATACCTTCAAAAATGTAAGCTGGCAGGCCGGCACCATTGCAGCAACAGGTTACGATGCGCAGGGAAAGAAAATAGTTACTGCCGAAAAGTCAACTGCCGGAGAGGCCTATGCAGTTAAACTGACACCGATAGTAAGCCCGGCAGGATTCAAAGCCAATGGCCATGACCTGGCATTGGTAGAGGTGGAAGTGACAGATGCAAAAGGCAAACGTTGTCCCACTGCGCTGAATTTGGTCCATTTCTCGCTCGAAGGGGCAGCCGAATGGCGTGGCGGCATGGCGCAGGGACCGGATAATTATATTCTTTCCAAAGACCTGCCGGTGGAATGTGGCGTAAACCGGGTGTTGATACGCAGCACTACGCAGGCAGGTAAAGTTGTACTAACAGCCAAAGCAGACGGTCTTCAGCCGGCGACCCTCACCCTGACCACCCTTCCGGTGATGGTGAAGCAGGGATTAAGTACGCAGTTGCCGGGCGATGGGCTTCCTTCCAACCTAAGCAAAGGACCTACGCCATTAACTCCTTCTTTTACCTGGAAGCGCCAGGCATTGACCATTGTAAAGGCAACGGCCGGGGCGCATGCCGACAGTGCTTTTGAAAGTTTTGATGATAATGAACTTACCGAGTGGAACAATGGCCGCCAATTGTCTGATGCCTGGATCGAATATGAACTGAGCGAAGCGGCAACGGTGCGGGAAGTGACCCTGAAGCTGAATAACTTCCGTAGCAGGACCTATCCTATTCGCATCACGGTAGATGGTAAGGAAATATTTAAAGGCAATACAGAAAGGTCATTAGGTTACTATACTGCTGTGTGTACGCCACACAAAGGAAAGAAAGTCAGGATAAGTTTGTTGGGTAATACCACCACTCAGGATAATAATAGTGTGGAGGTATCCGGTAAAAAGCTGGATGACGGGGTAGCCAGGAATGATGCCAACGCAACAGGCACGTTAAGCATAATAGAAGTAGAAATATATCAATAAGGGTGATTATCAGGGGGGTAAAGTCGGTAGTCAGGGATTGAGTCATTAATGACTGTTAGCATTTTATTAAATCCTGCTGGCAAACCTGGTATATGCGTAAAAAAATCGGTTGTATCTTGCTGGTTTCAGCAAAAGCCGACGTCCAATATCTTATAACCCGTCCAAAATCAACGCATGAAGTTATTTACCCTGACCTTATTGGTGCTACTGACAGGCCACTGTCTGCTTGCCCAGCAAAAAGTGACTGGCAGTATTAAAGGTAAAGTAGTGGATGTGATGAATAATCTCCCCTTGCCCGACGCTACTGTTACAATAACGAACAAGGAAGATTCATCGGCCACTGGTTTTGCTGTAACCGATAAGACGGGCGCTTTTGAACTAAAGAACATTCCCGCAGGCTCCTATATATTAGGCATTAGTTTCACTGGTTATGCGCCTTTTATGCGTAACCTGGATATCACAGCAGCCAGGTCAGTTTTTGACCTCGATTCAGTGAAATTGAATACCGATACTTCCATGATGGCCAGTGTGATCGTCACTGCACCGCCTATTACTATTAAAAAAGATACGGTCGAATTCAGGGCCAGCGCCTTCAAAACAAAACCCAATGCCACGGTAGAAGACCTGCTGAAGAAACTGCCGGGTGTGGAAGTGGATAAAGATGGTAACGTTAGCTCCCAGGGTGAAAACATTCCCAAGATCTATGTAGATGGCAAAGAGTTTTTTGGCAATGATCCCAAGCTGGCTACCAAGAACCTCACGGCGGAGATGGTGGAAAGTATACAGGTATTTGATGACATGAGTGATCAAGCCAAGTTTACCCGCATTGATGACGGCAGCCGCCAGCGTACCATTAATATCAAATTGAAGAAGGACCGCCGTAAAGGTATATTTGGCCGCACTACAGTGGGGGCAGGGAGCAATGACCGGTACACGGGCAACCTGTCTTTGAATATGTTTGATGAAGACCAGCGTATATCCATTATTGGTGGTGCTAATAATATCAACCGGCTGGGTTTTTCCTCCAATGACATGATCAGTGGTATGGGAGGCATGGGCGGCTTTAGTGGTGGTGGCGGAAGAGGTGGCGGAGGCCGCGGTGGTGGCGGAGGAGGTGGTGGCAGCGCCGGCAATGGTAATACCAAATCCTGGAGCGCGGGCGTGAATTACCGGGACGACTGGGGCCGGAAAATGGAATTCAGTGGCAATTACTTTGTGTCCAAAACCAGCACTATTAACCGTAGCAAGAGTTTGCGGCAGAACCTTTTTGCCAATGATTCCACTTCCCTGAGTGATGAGCAATCCTACCGGAAGAATGATAACCTTAGTCATCGCTTCGGATTTCGCTGGGAATATGAGATTGACAGCATGAACTCCATCCTGCTTACGCCCAATATCAATATCCAGCAATCGGAATCGGAAAGCCTCGATTCCGTTGTTACGATATCTTCCACGCCCAAGTACAATTATAAAGCGATTGAAGGAAGCAGCTCACGCACCAATCAGCGTGATGGCATTAGCTTTAACAATAACCTCTTATTCCGCCATCGCTTCAAAAAGCCGGGCCGCACCTTTACCATTGGCTGGAGTACCGCCGTGAATGACAGTGAAGGCGATGGGTACACTATTTCACCATATAATTATTATAATCCCGACAGCACCTGGAACTATACCAGGGACCAGCGCCAGCAAAATGAACAGATCACCACCTCCTGGAATAATACCGTGAGCTCATCCCTGACAGAAATGTTTGGTACCGATAAGATACTGGAATTAAACTATGCCTATTCCATCAATGAAAGCACGAGCGACCGGAAGACCTTCGATTACAGGGCTTCATCGGGCGAGTATGACAGCGTGAATAAGAATCAGACCAACTACTTCGAAAATACCTTTATCTCCAGCAGGCTGGGAACCAACTTCCGGGTGAAAAAGCAGAAGTATGATTTCCAGTTGGGCGGCGCTGTACAGTTCGCCATTTTAGAGAACCTGAGCCACCGGGCTATGACGGGTAAGGACAGTACCATGAGTCAGCGGTACACCAACTTCTTCCCCAATGCCAACTTTAATTATAACCTGGGCACCCGAAAAAGTATCCGCTTTGGTTACCGGGGAAGTACCCGCGCTCCCAGCATCAGCCAGTTGCAGGATGTGGTAGACCAGAGTAACCAGTTGGTATACCGTACCGGTAATCCCAACCTGAAGCAGGAGTTTACCAATAACTTCAATTTCAGCTATAATACCTTCAATGTATCCAACTTCCTGTTCTTTAACCTGAACCTCAATGCCACCGTGATCAGTAACAGGATCGTGAACAGCATGGAGCTGATCAATAGTACCACGCAATTGATCCGTCCGGTGAACCTGAACGGCGCCTGGAATGCTTCCTTCTCCGGTACAGTGGGTGTTCCCCTGATCAAGGTGACCACCGGCCGCCGTAGTCCCATGAACCTGAACCTGACCAGTACGGTACGTTATAACCGTGATGTAAGCCAGCAGAAGGGTGTGATGGGCTATAATACCACTACCACGCTTGGACAGCGTATCCGGTATGATTATAATATTCCCGATAGACTGGATGTGGGTACCAGCGCCAACTTCAACTACAATGACGCACGGTACGGCTTCCAGGAAAACTCCAACAACCGGTATTTCAACCACAACTATTCACTGGATGTAACCTATACTTTCCTGAAACGGGTAATGTTGAGCAGTGATTTCGATTATTATGTAAACAGTGGCCGGGCTGATGGCTTTAACCAGCCTATTCCCCTGTGGAATGCCAGCATTGCCTGGGTCATGTTTAAGAAGCGGAATGGTGAGCTGCGTTTCAGTGTGGTAGACCTGCTGAACCAGAATAAGAATATTGACCGTACTATCAATGAGTATTATATAGAAGATACTTTCACAGAAACACTGCGTCGTTATTTCCTGGTGACCTTTATGTACAACCTGAACCGTTTTGGCGGCAGGGCCAATGGCGGACAGAACAGGGGCAATGGCGGTGGTATGCAAAGAATGGGTGGCGGCAATGGCGGTGGCGGAAGACGTTTTTAAAGTGCATGATCTATAAGAAGGAACGCCTGACAACGTAAGTTGTCGGGCTTTTCTTTTAAATTGTGCATGGTTTAAATAATGCGCATGAAACTAATTGTTCCCGCTCTTGTATGCACCTTATTGCTGACTCACACCGGTACAGTACAGGCTCAGCAAAAGTCTGCCAGTAACCGCAAACCCAATATTATATTGATCGTGGCCGATGACCTGGGTTATGGCGACCTTCATTGTTACGGGCAACAGAAAGTGGCTACGCCCAATATTGATCAACTCGCCGCTTCCGGCATGCGGTTCACGCAATTTTATTCCGGCACTACTGTTTGTGCTCCTTCACGTGCCAGCCTCATGACTGGCATGCATACAGGGCATACCCCCATCCGTGGCAACCGGGGCTTTAAACCGGAAGGGCAATTCCCTTTACCCGATTCTTCCCTCACCATTGCAGCAGTATTGAAGAAGAACGGCTATAGGACCGCCGCCTTTGGTAAATGGGGTATGGGCTATCCCGGCTCTGCGGGTGAACCATTGAAGCAGGGCATTGAGCGTTTTTATGGATACAACTGTCAGTCGGAAGCGCATAACTATTACCCGGATCACCTGTGGGACAATGACAAACGTATTGATTTCCCCGGTAACCGTACCAGTGATTCCATGTACTCCGGCGATAAGATACACCAGGCTGCTATGGATTTCCTGCAACAAACGGGGGATAAACCTTTCTTTCTTTTCCTTCCCTACACATTGCCGCATGGCGACCTGGATGTACCGCGCGACAGTGTATACCAGCGTTACGTAAAACAGTTTAATGAACCACCACTTCCACCTGGTGCGCCTTCCAAAGGCCGCTTTGAGCCTTATCCGCATGCTGCCTTTGCCGCGATGGTAAGCAGGCTCGACAGGTATGTGGGAGAGATCTACCGGTTTGTTCAGCGAAGTGGTCAGGCCGATAATACCCTTATCATTTTCACCAGTGATAATGGTCCGCACCGGGAAGACGGTGGCGACCCGGAGCTCTTCGATGGCAATGGCATCTTCAGGGGTATCAAGCGCGATCTGTATGAAGGCGGTATCCGGGTGCCGTTTATTGCCAACTGGAAGGGGAAGATCAGGGCTGGTATGGTGAATGAACAACCGGCTGCCTGGTGGGACCTGTTCCCTACTTTTCAGCAACTGGCTAATGTACCGGTATCAAAAAACACGGATGGTATTTCCATTGTACCTGCCCTGACCGGTAAACCGCAGCAGGCGCATGAATATTTCTATTGGGAATTTCATGAACAGGGCGGCAAGCAGGCGGTGCGTTACGGTAACTGGAAAGGCGTGCGGCTGAACGTATCAAAAGTGAAAGATGGTCCGATAGAATTATATGATCTTAAAAATGATCCGGCAGAGCAGCAAAATATAGCAGCAGCCCATCCGGATATAGTAAAGAAGATAGCATCATGCATGCAGCAGGCGCATGTGCCCGATACCAACTGGCCTGTGCTGGTGAGTGAGATCAAGCCCTGAATCCGGACCTTTGCAAAGTTGAATACTATTGATTATGGAAACATATAACCGCCATCAGGAGATTGTCAATGGTTTGATACATGGCTTTGGTATGCTGTTTGGCATCAGTGGTCTTCCGGTTCTAACAGGTATTGCCACTGCCCATGGCAATATATCTGGCATTGTAGGTTCGGGTATCTATGGTTTGTGCTTTTTATTGCTGTTTACTACTTCCACTATTTATCATGTTACTACGGAGCCGGAGATAAGACGGATCTTTAAGGTCCTTGATCATATCAGCATCTATTTTCTCATTGCCGGCACTTATACCCCTTTCCTGCTGGTGTATATGAATAATACGTTTGGTATAACCCTCTTATCGGTATTATGGGGTCTTACCATTATAGGTATCTTCTTTAAAGTACGCTTTACAGGAAGGTTCGAGATCATTTCTGTTATTATTTATTTATTCATGGGATGGATCATGGTAGTGGGCGGACGCAGGTTTTTTGACAGCCTGCCTGTCCCGGTACTGGTGCTTATCTGCATCGGCGGAGGCTTGTACTCCATAGGAGTCATTTTTTATGTATGGGATAAATACCTGTATACGCATGCCGCCTGGCATGCTTTTGTGCTGGCTGCCGCCATTTGCCATTATGTAGCGGTGCTGTTGACAATATAGTGTAATCCTTCGGTCAGGGTGACTCCCTTAGATCATTCAATGCTGTAGACCTTCACCTCATCAATCGCCTGCCTCGACCAGGTAGAACGGAAGCCAAAATAACCGCTGGTTAAAGGACTGCTGTCTTTCCAGGTAAAGTAAGGAATACCATCTACGATGAATTGCGTGGCGCCATTATACACGACGGTTTGTACCGTATAAGTTTTGTTGGGCTGCAGCAAATGGGTTTTATCCAGGTATTCCTGCAATAAAGGTTTTTGCCCATTACCATGGTATTTGCGGAAGCGGGTAGTTGAGTTGGTATTGCCACCCATGCCCACATAATACAATTGCAGGGAATCATACGCTTCAAACACACCATTGCGTGTAAACAAATGCGGATTGCGGGGATCAGTGGCCATCCAGAATTGGTTAAGGTCCGACACACGGTCATTAACACCGCTCTCTGCTATTACACGACGCTTATATTCTATTAAGATATTGCCGGATAGTATCTTTTTCAGCCAGGTGGTAACGCCTCCTTTGGTATCCAGTATCAGTTGGCCATCTTTCACATATACCGAAGAATTGGGCTGTGCAGCGATCTCTGATTTCCATATTGCCGTATCCAGCCCTTTGCTGAAATCATCACTGAAGAGCAGGGTCTTCTTGTTAAAAGCAATGGGTTGTACCTGCATAACAGCAGTCATATCCTCCGCAGCTTCCAGCTTCACCGCATCATACATAACGCCGGCGCCGGGTTTGGCTTTCAGTACAAAGGAAATCGTATTAGCGCCTTTCTTCAACAGACTGGCGGGGAACCTGACCGAAAGCTCCTGGTAATAGCCACCCGCAATGGCCGACCGGTAAACACTGGCATCATTGCCCAGCCGGTTAAACTCCTGTACAGGTTGATCATTCACATACACCGTGAACAAAGGATTGCGGGCAGCGCCTGCCAGGGCAATGGTCAATACGGCATTGCCGGTATAGGTTTTATCGGTATCAAAGTGGATATTCCACTTTCCGTTCTTTGTTTGTGCATAATACCAGTCCTTGTTCTCCCGGCTCTTGCCAATTGTGAAGTCGAGGTTTTCAGGCACCTGTTTAAATACGCCATAATTCCTTGCATGACCGGCCAGGGCAAAACCGGTTGTCCGGCGGTCTGCTTCACCCAGTTGAAATAAAGTAGTGCCTGTTCTTTCTATAGGCCAGGTAAGGGTACCCAATGCCGTGGTATTACCGGCGTTCACTACCACATTGGCTTTATTGAACTCTCCGGTTTGATTGCTGCCATACGCATAGAGGGTATAATTACCGGGCCGCACCTGTTGCAGGGTGAAGCTACCGTCTGCTGCTGTGCGCGTAGCGAAAATATAACCCTGGCTTTGTGCCTGCCAGTCGTACCCCGGCGCTGCGAGAATAATATGTGTACCGGCTGCAGCAGGTTGATTATCCACCAGGAGCTTTCCCTGTACAGCGCCTCTTGCTAGAGGATACCGGGCATGCTGCATCCAGGCATAAGGCCATTGATTGATCTCTTTGGCAGCCTGTTGTTGGGCATCTTTCCAGATAGCGTTCACATTGCTTCCCTGGTTTACATACAACAGGAAGGGCCCATTCAGTTTGCTCCATTCCCCGGTGATAAGATCATCGGACTTACTGATATCTGATATAAAATGGTTGCAGTTGAACATGCAGATCAGGTAAGGCGTGGAATGCACATTCTGGTATTGTTTGGAAGGACCGCCATTCAAATACTCATGGCTGGCCTGTATCACGAACATACCCCTGCCCGATTGCCGCCCTGCCATTCCATGCACATGACGGCCTTCAATATAATCGGCATAATCATACTTGGTGTACACAGAACTATCGGCCAGGCGGTAAGTCCAGTCCTGTATTTCATTGGTCAGCTCCGACATCTTCGGCATAGGTCCCTGTATACTGTCGCGCACCAGGTGATAATCATACAGGCTTTCATCGCTCCGCACGCCCCATCGTGTTTGTCCATAGCTGCCGGCAGAATCACCTGCCCGGTGCGATTGTACCAGGAAGCAATAAACACCGCTTACACCGTTGCGCAGCACATAATGCAGGTCGTACTGAAAATGATTCTCCGCCTCATGAAAGAAGGACAATTCAATCAGCTCATTGCTTTGCCTGACCACTTTGTATTGCGCAGGCGACATGGAAAAACCGGGACCCAGTAAATAAGCCCGTCCCTTCCTGCCCAGCAGGTCATTCCCCTTTTTATCCCGGATGGAAAGCAGGTCGGCATTGGTTTTATGAAAGCCCACCGTGATCAGCTCATTGGACAGGGTAACTATATTACCTTGTTCCTGTAAGGTGACCTGTTGTGCCGTCAGCGTGCTGCCAGCCAGGAGGCAACAGGTAGATAATAGGGCCGTACAGGCGTGGTAAATGCGGAAGGGCGACAGGAGTGATCGTTTCATGCAGGCAAGTAAGTGGTGAAACATACAATGATAACAACAAGGGAGGTAAATTACTGCTTCTGTTCGCTTAACTATCCTGTAGCTACAGGATGGTTGTGCCCCCTTCTTCTTTTACATTGCAAATCAGGAACAAGGATTACTCATTAAAGTGACGATTGCATGTATAACAGAATTTTGCTATTACTGGCCACTCCCTTGATCGTACTCTCTTCTTTTGCCGGTACCGGCGTTGGCAACATCAAAGGCAGCTTTACCCGGAAAAATAATACCTTCCTTTTCTCCGCCACACAGGCTGATCTGCAACTGGAGTTTTGTACACCGGGTATGGTGCGTATCAGGAGTAGCTGGACAAGGAACCTGGAGGCCAATGAACCCTGGATGGTGGTGCAATACCAATGGCCGGCCGTGAACGTGCAGGTGAAAACCATGCCGGAATGTTTCTTGTTTACTACGGCACAATTGCAGGTAAGGTTGTATAAAACGCCGGCACGTATCGACATCTATACGGCTGGTGGTAAACTGTTGTCGTCAGAAAAAGTGACGGCAAACAAGGGCGGCATGTATACCGGTGGCGATACCGTAAGCTGTACCAAACAATGCCTGCCCGATGAGCAGTTCTTTGGTTTTGGTGAGCGAATGGATTTCCTGAACCGCCGCAGTAAAAAAGTTACGCTCAATGTAGGCCGTGGTAAAGGCTTGCCCCATGCCGTGGGCGCTTACAATGTTCTTGAGGCCAACTATTCGCCCATTCCTTTTTTCATGAGCACCCAGGGCTATGCTATCTTCTTCCATAACTCATTCGCTACTTCCTGGGATATGGGCGCCACCCGTGATGATGAATACCGGTTTGCGGCGCAGGGTGGTGAGCTGGATTATTATTTTATCTATGGCCCTCAGTTCCCGGCACTGCTGGAGCAATACACAGCGCTTACCGGTCGCTCGCCCCTGCTGCCCAAATTTGCTTTGGGACTGCATGTGGGCACCTATTCCGGTGGTACCTGGAGTTATGAGCAAATGACCTCCGACCGCTATGTGATTGAGCTGGCCCGTAAGCTGCGGGCTATGGGCATACCGGTAGACCTGCTATGGCTGGATTCTACCTGGCGCATCTTTGGAAAGAACGGCGGCAAAGGCGCTACTTCTTTTGAATGGCGCGAAACCTTCAGCAATCCCAAAGGCATGTTCGACAGTCTCTATGCCATGGGCTACCAGATGGCCGGCCTGCACCTGCGCCCCCGTTTTGATAATGGCAACTGTATACGGTTGCTGGATACAGCCCAGCAATTGGGATATACTTATAAGGAAGGCAATTATCCCGGTGAGTTTGTGAACTTCTTTGATTCCAATGCGGTGAACTGGTGGTGGCAGCATGGGGTAATGCGGGTAGCATCCATCGGTGCTAAGTTTCTGAAAACAGATGAAGGCAGCGCCTTCGGTGCACTGGCGAATGAAAGCGATAAAGTAGGACCTACCGGTAAAAACGCGCAGCGCCTGCACAATGTATTTCCCATAGCTTATGCCAAAGCACCCTTTGAAAAATTCCAGCAGTACAATGGTATTCGCGGGCTGAACCAGACCCGTGAAGGTTATGCCGGTATACAACGTTATCCTTACATCTTTGCCGGCGACTGGCCCAGTGAGTGGCAGTATTTCCCCGCGGTGATCAAGGCGGGATTGAATATCGGTGTGTCGGGTGTGGGATACTGGGCGCATTGTATGGGTGGTTTTGAACACAATGCCGATCCGGAATTATATGTACGCTGGTGCCAGTTTGGGATGCTGAGCCCGGTAGCTACGGTATTTGGGATGGACCATCCTGGCTATAAAGAGCCCTGGAATTATGGCCCGGATGGATTGCGCAATTTCAAAAAGTACGATTCCCTGCGCTACAGCCTGCTGCCTTATTTATACAGTAATGCCTGGGCGCAATACAAAACCGGTATGCCACTCATGCGGGCGCTGGTACTGCATTACCAGGATGACAGGAATGTATATGAGATCGGCGACCAGTATTTACTGGGCGAAAACATAATGGTATGCCCCGTCACCACCAAAGGCGCGCAAACGAGATCAGTATACCTGCCCGAAGGCAACTGGTTCGATTACTGGACCGGTAAAAAGTACACCGGCAAGCAATATATTCATGTGGTGACGCCGCTCGACATGATACCGCTATTTGTAAAAGCAGGTAGTATCATTCCTTACCAGCCTGTTATGAATTATGTGGGTGAGCAGGAAGTGCAGCAGCTTACCCTCGATGTGTATCCCGGTAATGGCCGCTTTGAATTGTATGAAGATGATGGAAAAAGCCTGGACTACCAGCAAGGTAAGCAGGCCCTCACGAAAATGCAGGTAGCCACAACAGATAAGGAAATAAAACTCTCCATTGCCGCTACGACTGGCAATTTTGATTCAAAGGTGGGCAGCTATGCTATTGCAGTACACATGGATCAAGGGCCGGCAAAAGTGACCCTGAACGGGAAGGAGTTGCAAAGCCGTAACGAGAAAGGAGGCGTGGATGCCAATGGTTATTATTTTGATGCGGCACAAAAGAAATTATGGTTGCTGGTTAATAAGCAGGGTTCCTCCGGGAATGGAATAGATGTGAAAGTATTTTTCTAATTTTAGGGTAATTGTGAATACAATTGCTGCCATACAACAAGGTGATACCTTCATCTTTGAACAGGTATTTCATGAGTACCATGAAAAATTGTATTTCTACGTGCTGCACAAGACCAACTCATCCTGGCTGGCAGAAGAAACCGTTCAGCTCACTTTTATCAAATTATGGCAATACCGGGCCACGCTCAATGAGTCGCTGGAGCTATCGCCGCAGCTCTTCCGCATTGCCAATACTACCCTGATCGACCTGCTTCGTAAACAACACCATGCGGACCGCCTGGCCGGTAAGGCGGGTTACAGAAGTGAATCCCTGGTAGCAAATGATCTGTCGGCACAATTGGATGCCGCAGAACTGGCGCAGCGTGTGCAGGGCGCCATACGCCGTATGCCACTTGCCCGCCGCAAAGTATTCGAAATGAGCCGCCTCCGGGGAATGTCTTACCGGGAGATCGCTGCTGAATTATCCCTGTCGGTCAAAACAGTAGAAAACCATATCGCCCATGCCCTGAAACAGTTGCGCCACCTGATCACTTTCCTGCTGGTCCTGATCTTTAAATAATATTTTCCCGGCGCTTAGGGGATACCTCTTTTTCAAACGTATTTATTATTACCATAACCTGCAAGGATGCAAATGACGGATGAATTAATGGAACGGTTCTTCAAAGGCGAATGCAGCGCGGAAGAAAGGGAATGGATAGCACATTACTTCCGGGAGCATCCGGCTGAATGGGATAAATACCTGGCAGGCCAGGACTGGGAACATTTTACCTATACTGGCAAATTACAGCCGGCACGTTCTGAAAAGATGCTGCATACAATACAACGGGCTACGTACCGCAAACGGGCTGTTGTACGGACGATCAAACGGGTGGCAGTGGCGGCAGTAGTGGTGTTGGTCATTGGATTGGGCTGGCTGTATATGAATACTTCACGCAAAGCCGAACAAGCTACAGCTTCGGAGCAAACGGCTGCTGTTACAGAAATTTCCTATACCCTGCAACGGCGGATGAATACGACCAGTAAGCCTTTGTCAATGACGCTGCAGGATGGTTCTATGGTCACCCTTGAGCCGGGCAGTGTGCTGAAGTTTTATGAACCTTTTGTAAAGAGCGGTCGCCGTATGGTGTACCTCGAAGGGCAGGCATATTTTTCAGTAGCTAAGGACAGCACCACACCTTTTATGGTAAATAGTGACGGCATTACCACTACGGCCCTGGGCACCTCCTTTACCATCCAGGCCATTGAACAGGAGCCTGTCATCAGTGTGCGCCTGCATACCGGCAAGGTGGTGATAAAACCGGCAGACAGCCTGGGGCGCAGGATGAAAGAACCGGTTTACCTGAAACCCGGTCATGTGCTGGTGTATAATAAAACAACCATGCTGGTAACGGTGAAAGCGGCCGACAGCAAATTGGCAAAAGCGCCCGGCAAAGCGATGGTGCCCAATTGGTATATGTTCAGCAACCAACCGCTGGACCAGGTATTCCAGCAACTGGAAGAATTGTATGGTGTGCAGATCAATTATGCCAAAGATGCCCTCAAGGATATGTATTTCATCGGGCGCTTTGAGAAAACAGATTCACTGGAAACCATTATGCGGGATATAGCGCTACTGAATAAGCTGACATTGACGAAAGAAGGAAATACGTATACGCTTACTAAACAGAGACACTAAGTACACATTGAAAAAAGCATGCTGATGACTGCACCGGTGCCTAAGGCGCCGGCCGGATATACTTTGTATAAAACCTAAAACTTGCGATATGAAAAGGCGCTTTTTAACCAAAACTACAGCCTGCCTGTTACGCGTATGGCTGTTGATAGCCTGTATACCCCTTACAACGATTGCGCAGGATGACAAGACCACCGGCGTGCGTGGCATTGTAAAAACGGCCAAGGGCGATGCGCTGGAAGGCGTATCGGTCATTGCCAAAAACAGTAAAAACGATTTCTCTGCCGGCACACAAACAGATGCCAGTGGCGTATTTGAGTTTTCCAAACTACCGGCAGGCGGGCCCTATACCTTCACCTTTTCTATTGTAGGCTATGAAAGTCAGACCTTATCCGGTTATAACATGAAGCCGGATGCGAAAGTATCCCTGGTGGTAAAGATGGAGGACCTGGCTACTGCCATGGAAAACATTGTAGTCATCGGTTATGGAACTACTTCCCGGAAAAACCTTACTACCGCTATTGCGAAAGTGGATCCCAAAAAGATCCCCACAGCCGCCAATAACAGTATTCCTGAATTGTTGTTTGGCCGCGCTGCCGGTTTACAGGTAACGCAGCAAAGCGCTCAGCCCGGAGGTAATATCTCTATGTCTATCCGTGGTAAATCCACGCCTTTGCTGGTGGTAGATGGGGTCGTATATCCTGCTACTGCCCTTGATCCCGACAATGGTTCTGTGGAGATACAGGGCGTAAACCGTGGCGGACTGGCAGGTCTTAATCCCAATGATATTGAGTCTGTCGAAATATTAAAAGATGCCAGCGCCGCCATTTATGGCGTGGCAGCAGGCAATGGTGTAATGTTGATCACTACCAAAAAAGGGAAGGCAGGGCGCATGAACATCAGTTATGATGCCAGCCGTTCTGTTATTAAGAACATGCCTTACCTGGAGCCATTGAATGCCCGCGACTACATGTCGTATTACAACCAGTTGAATAAAGATAAATACCTGTCCGACCGGAATATGACGCCTTTCGGAACAGTGGTGCCCAACCTGGGTGGTTATACACCGAAGTTCACCGACCAGCAGGTACAGGAAGCAGGCGTAGGTACCGACTGGCTGGGCCAGGTATTACGTACAGGCTCGGTGGATAATCATGTACTCAGCATACACGGTGGCTCAGATAAAGTGTTGTACTACCTGTCGGGCAGTTACTTCAACCAGGTAGGTACTTTACAGGGCTCTGATCTCAGGAGATACTCAGGCCGCATGAACCTTACGTTTGATCTTAATAAGTTCATCAAACTCACAGCTTCCATCAATGCCAACAGGAATGCTTATTCCAACCCGCAGGCCGGCTGGCAAACCGGTGGCTCGGGTACCCAGGGTTTCAATGCCCTGCAGGCTGCACTGGCTTACCCGGCCTACCTGCCGGTAAAAGATGGGGATGGTAAATACACCCAGTTTGCCTTTATCGGCAATCCGGTATCCTTACTGGATATCAAAGACAAAACAAAATACCAGGGCGTACTGTCCAATATATCCATGGACTTCAACATTATTCCCAATATGCTTACCGGGAAATTGCTGTATGGCAATAACAGTGATTATGCCGTGCGGGAGTTTTATATACCGGCTACAGTATTCTGGGGACAGATCTACCGGGCGCGTGCTTCACTGGCCGAAGACCGCCGGCAGAATCAAACCATGGAAGCTACCCTTGCTTTCAAAAAAGGGTTTGGTAATTTCCTGCGGCTGGATGCGGTGGCTGGTGTAGGTCAGTATATGGATGACTATGCCGGCTTTAGCGTGGAGGCGTTGGATATCCTTGATGCCATTAATACAGATGACCTGTTACAGGCTACCGGCCCCAAAACAGTTGACTCCTACCGTGGAGCCGATAAATACCGCTCTTTCTTCACGCGTACTACGTTCGACTTTTTTGATAAGTATGTACTGGCATTTACCTACCGGCGTGATGGCGCTGATAAGTTCTTCCCCGAGAAGAAATACCAGGACTTCCCCTCTGCTTCCATTGCCTGGAAAATTTCCAATGAATCATTCCTGTCCAACATAAAAGCCTTGAACCTGCTGAAGCTGCGCGCCAGCTATGGTACTACCGGCGACAGGCCAGGCATTACCGCTTATGGCCGTTACAGTGCCGACGCAGCAGCAGTAACCTTTAATAATGGCACTACCGTATACATTCCTTACATCCTGTCGGCCTTTGATAACCCCACTTTGCAATGGCCGGTAACCAAAACCTTTGATGCCGGTGTTGATTTCAGCATCCTGGGCGATCGTCTATCCGGTAGCGTTGACTGGTTCACAGAAGATAAGACCAGGTTGTTGAGCAATGCTACCACGCCACAATTGTCCATTGTGCCCCGGACACCGGTGAATGGCGGCCGTCAGCGCCGTACCGGGTTTGAATTTTCTATCAACACTACCAATGTCCAAACAAAAGATTTTGCCTGGACTACCATGGCCAACTTTACCAATTACCGCAATCGCTGGGTAGAACGTTTTGCCAATGAACCACCGCCACAATATGGTACGGTTACCGATCCGCTGGACCTCATTTTTGTATACCAGACCAATGGCATTATACAGATGGATGAGACACCTTCGGCCTGGCAACCTGTCAATGCCAGGAAAGCAGGATCACCCCGTTTTGTAGACCAGAATGGTGACAAGGAACTTAATTATAAAGATGTGATCAGTTACCGGGGTACACCTGCCGCCATTATTGGTTTCGGCAACAATTTCCGGTATAAGAATTTCGACCTGGGCGTTTTCTTCTATGGCCAGTTCGGCGCGTATGGATTTGATTATACGACCATCTGGGGCGATCCGGTTAACCTGCTGTCCAATACCCAAAGCGGTACCGTGCGCATTAAGCAGGCCTGGAGCACCAGCAATACCAGTGGTACACTGCCCGGTGCAGCCTACAATGAAACATCACTGGGCCTGGATGCAGGCACTGATACACGCCTTGTTAAAAGGGATTTCCTGCGCTGCCGCAACATTACCCTGGGCTATACTTTCACGCAGCCCGGTGTCACAAAGATTGTCAGGAACCTGCGGGTGTTTGCCGATGTGCAAAATGCTTTCCTCATTACCAGCTATGAAGGCGCTGATCCGGAAGTACAGGCCTCTTCCATCAAAGGAGGGCCTGCGCCTTATCCCATGGCGCGTACTTTCTCCCTGGGTATCAAAGCAAATTTTTAACTGCCTCAATCAATCATTATGAAACAGCTCTGCACCATATTGTTTGCTTTCGCTTTCCTCCTTGGCGGATGCAAAAAGAACTTCGATCCGGTGATTACCGGTGTACTGTCGTCTTCCAACTTTCCCAAAACGGAAGCGGAATATGAATTGTATGCACTGGCTACCTATAAACCCTTTGGCGCCAAATGGGGCTACCCCGATGTGGAATACCAGAATATGTTCTTCAGCTATGAATATGGCCACCTGGTAATGTTCGACCTGCCTTCCGACATCTTCAGTGTCTTCTCTGAATGGGGTGGTTTCTGGGAAGGATTCAGCAAAACGGATTTTACCTTCCTGAGAAGTCAGGGCAAGCAAAGCCATTTTGAGAAAGTGCGTTATGTAACGCGCATGACGCAGATACTGGCCGACCTGGAAAAGGCAGACATCCCTGAAGCCAAGAAAAAACAATTGATGGCGGAAGTACGCATGGGGCGTGGCTGGACCATGTTCTACCTGTTGCACCTGTATGGTTCGCTGCCGGTGATACTTGATCCTGCTAAAATTAATACAGCAGCAGAGGGCGACCTTACCCGGCTTTCGCGGGAGGCTTTTGTTGCTTCTATAGAACAGGACCTGCGTTATGCGGCTGATAACCTGGTGAAAGCGCCTGCGGAGTATGGACGATTCAACCAGGGCCTGGCGCTGGGCATTTTATTGCGTTTATACCTGAATGAAAAGAGCTGGCAGAAAGCAGAGCAAGCAGGGCGAGAGCTATTGCCGTTGGGGTATAGCCTGGTAACAGATTATGCCAGCCTGTTTACGGCTGCTACAGAAAAGAACAATGAAACCATCTGGGCGGTGAGCGTAGATCCCACCTCTACCGGTGGTAATTTCCAGGGCAGCTTCAATGCCTGGGCCTTCTATTCATATCCCGACAATATGAAGGGCATCAAAATGAATGGTGGCTGGGGACCAGGCGTTGGGGTGTTTACGCCTACCTGGGCTTTTTATGATTCCTTTGATCCGCTGGATAAAAGAAGACAATTGCTGATACCAACCTATGTGACCAAATCGGGCCAGACAAAAGACCGTACCAATATGCGCGGGCCTGTGCTGCGTAAGTATCCGGATAACGATGGCCCCGAAATGCAAGGCAATGATATTCCTGTATTGCGCTATGCCGATGTACTGCTGATGCTGGCCGAAGCCATCAACCAGAACAACGGACCCACTGCAGAAGCAATAGGCTTTGTGAACGAAGTGCGCAGCAAGCATGGTGGTATGGGCAACCTGGCGGCTGCGGACATTGCTTCCAAACAGGCATTCAATGATGCTATCCTCCGGGAAAGGGGATGGGACCTGTATTTTGAAGGTGTGCGCAAGATGGACCTGATACGGCATGGTAAATGGCAATCGGCCTTAACGGCCGCCGGCAAAACACCCGGTCCCGGTGAACTATTCCCCGTGCCTCAATATGTCATTGATGTAAGCAATGGAAAGCTGCAGCAAACACCGGGGTATAATTAATAAGATGTAGGGGCAGGACAGATGCCCACGGTAAAAGAAATATCTTTAAAGCCAGCCCGCAAAAGGGCCTTCTATTATGTACAATAAACGATTGACTTGTTTCCTGGCCGCCTGTTGCCTGCTGACAGGCAGCCTGCCTGTACTGGCCCAATCAACCCGTAAGAAGATCAACTTTGATAATGACTGGAAGTTTCACCTGGGGCATGCTGCTGATACGCTGAAGGATTTTAATTATACAACTGCCAACTCCCTGCATAAATCAGGCAATACCTGGCAAACACCCATGGACGCGCGGTTCAATGACAGCAACTGGCGTTCCTTACAGTTGCCGCATGATTGGGTAGTGGAGCTGCCTTTTGAAAACTCGCTCAATGCGCATGTCATGTCGCACGGTTATAAGCCGGTAGGCGGGTTATACCCGCAGAACAGCATTGGCTGGTACCGTAAAAAGTTTACGCTCAACAGGACCGATTCCGGACAGCGCTTTGTATTGCAGTTTGACGGCGTATTCCGCGACAGCCGCGTGTGGGTCAATGGTATCTATCTTGGTAATAACTTCAGCGGATATATTGGCATGTCGTATGACATCACTGATTATGTATATTTCAATCGCCCCAATATCGTGGTGGTACGTGCCGATGCTTCCCAGTATGAAGGATGGTTCTATGAGGGCGCCGGTATTTATCGTCATGCATGGCTCCAGCAATACAACAACCTCCACATTCCGGAAGATGGGATATTTGTACATACGAAAGAACAGGGCAGTAATGCTGCGGTAGCTGCTGCCATAAAAGTAAGTAACCGGAATTATTCAGCTACAGATGGAACCGTGTACAACTATATTACAGACCGCGAAGGGCGCCTGTTAATACAATCTCCTGAGCAGTCTTTCTCCCTGCCAGTGAATGGATCGGCTGTTATTCAGCAGTCCCTGCTGCTTAACAACCCTGTTCTCTGGTCGGTGGAAACACCGTATCTCTACAGGCTGGTAACTGTGGTTAAATCAGGTGGTAAAGAGCTTGACCGGGTGACCACCCGCTTTGGCATACGCACCATTACATTTGATAAGGACAGCGGCCTGTACGTGAATGGTAAAAACGTAAAAGTAAAAGGCGTGAACTGCCACCAGGACCATGCAGGCGTAGGCAGTGCATTGCCCGATTACCTGCAATACTACCGCATCCGCCTCCTGAAGGAAATGGGTGTTAATGCTTATCGCGCCAGCCATAACCCACCCACACCGGAATTGCTGGATGCTTGCGACAGTCTGGGCATGCTGGTCATGGATGAAACCCGCCAGCTCAACAGTGGTCATGAATACATGAATCAGTTTGAGCGGATGTTGTTGCGCGACCGCAATCATCCTTCCATCTTTATGTGGTCTATCGGTAATGAAGAAGGATGGATACATACCAACTCCATTGGTCGCCGTATTGCACAATCGATGCTGGCTAAGCAACAGGAACTTGACCCTACCCGCACCAGCACCTATGCGGCTGATGTTGCCAATGTATTTACCGGCGTGAATGAAGTGATCCCTATACGCGGTTTTAATTACCGCGTACCCGGTGTGGACCCCTATCACCGCGATCATCCGCACCAGCCCATTATCGGAACAGAAATGGGCAGCACCGTTACCACCCGCGGTATTTATGTAAAAGATTCCATTAATTGTTATGTGCCGGACCAGGACATCACCTTCCCCTGGTGGGCCGATAGGGCCGAGACCTGGTGGTCGCAGGCTGCAGAACGCCCCTTTTGGATGGGGGGCTTTGTGTGGACAGGGTTTGATTATCGCGGTGAGCCTACGCCCTACCAGTGGCCCAATATCAACTCTCACTTTGGCATCATGGATATGTGCGGCTTTCCCAAGAACATCTATTACTACTATCAGTCCTGGTGGGCCGATAAGGACGTATTGCACATCTCTCCGCATTGGAATTGGTCCGGTAGGACTCCCTCACAGAAAGGTGGCGCAGGCGATACCATTGACGTATGGGTGAACAGTAATGCGCAGCAGGTAGAGCTGTTCCTGAACGGGAAAAGCCTGGGTAAAAAAGAAATGCAGCCTAACCGGCACCTGCAATGGAAAGTATTGTACAAGCCGGGTATTGTAAAGGCCATTGGTTACCGGAACGGAAAGAAAATACAAACGCAGGTGGAAACCACCGATGATGCCTGGCAGGTGGTATTAACACCTGACCAAACTACGCTTACCGCTGACGGGAAAGATGCTACGGTGATCAACGTAACAGTAAAGGATAAGAAGGGGCGCGAAGTGCCCAATGCTGGCCACCTTATTCAGTTTGCTGTGCAAGGCAATGGGGCTATCATTGGCGTGGGCAATGGTGATCCCAGCAGTCATGAACCGGATAAATATCTTACCGGCCAGTGGCAGCGGCGCCTGTTCAATGGTAAATGCCAGTTGATCCTGCAGGCAGGCACTGCTGCAGGAGATATAACAGTAGAGGCCAGTGCCAATGGATTACAGAAAGCTACTCTTACTATACAAAGCCATCAATAATCAATGTCACCCTGAGCCTGTCGAAGGGTGGTTTCGACAGGCTCAACCTGACATAATCAAGCATTCAGGGTATGAAAAAAATATCCGGCATTTTAGTAACCGCCCTATGGCTGTTACAGGCCCTGTCATTGCCTGCACAGCGCACCAAACCAGTAACTGATCAGGTATACGTAGATAAGAACGGCATTATGCGCTGGCAGGGTAACCATGTGGAGGTGCAGGGCTTTGGCATTAATTACACCGTGCCTTTTGCCCATGCTTACCGGGCGGCAAAGCAACTGAACATTTCCCCGGAGCAAGCGATTGATGAAGATGTGTATCATTTTGCCCGGCTGGGGCTGGATGCTTACCGGGTGCATGTATGGGATACTGAGATCAGCGATACCCTGGGCAACCTGCTCGAGAATGAACACCTGAAGCTGATGGATTACCTGCTGATGAAAATGAAAGAGCGGCGCATGAAATTCCTGCTCACGCCCATTGCCTACTGGGGTAATGGCTATCCTGAACCAGATGAACCAACGCCGGGCTTTGCCCGTAAATATGGCAAAGGTACCTGCCTTACCCATCCTGATGCCATCAAAGCACAGGAGAATTACCTGTACCAGTTTATGAACCATGTAAACAGCTATAGCGGCATTGCTTACAAAGATGATCCGGATATAATAGCTTTCGAGATCAGCAATGAACCACACCATGGAGGGCCGGCCGATTCCGTTACGCTCTTTATTAAACGAATGATAGCGGCCATCAGGAAGTCAGGATGTAAGAAGCCGGTATTCTATAACATCAGTCACAGCATCCATTTTGCCGGTGCCTATTTCAAAGCCGGTATTGAAGGCGGTACCTTTCAATGGTATCCTACGGGCCTGGGATTTCGCCGGGAGCTGGAGGGCAACCTGCTGCCCAACGTTGAAAAGTATAGTATACCCTTTGCCGGTGATCCTGCGTTTAAGAAAATTGCTAAGGTTGTCTATGAATTTGATGCGGCAGATGTAGGCCGCTCTTATATCTATCCCGCTATGGCGCGTAGCTTCCGCGAAGCGGGTATTCAATGGGCCACTCATTTCTCGTACGATCCCACCTATATGGCGGGGGCCAACACAGAATACAATACGCATTACATGAACCTGGCCTATGCACCGCAAAAGGCCTTGAGTTTGAAACTGGCTTCAAAAGTCTTTCATACCATTCCCATGTATAAGCATTTTGGAACGTATCCGGCCAATACACGTTTTGATGCCTTTAAGGTGAGTTATGAGAAAGACCTGGCCGAAATGAATGCACCTGCTGCTTTCCTGTATACCAACAATACCAATACGCTTCCGGTGGCGCCGGACAGCCTGGAAGAGATAGCAGGAGCGGGCAGTTCACCGCTGGTACAATATGAGGGTACGGGTGCTTATTTCCTGGACCGGCTGGCAAAAGGCGTATGGCGACTGGAAGTAATGCCCGATGCGATTTGGGTAGATGATCCCTTTGGCCGCAATAGCCTGAAGAAGACAGTCGCGGTTATCCATTGGCGCAACTGGCCCATGCAGGTAAAGTTGCCCGGCCTGGGCAGCGATTTTACCATTACAGGTATCAATGATGGCAATACGACGCAAGGAACAGCCAGCAATCATACTTTCTCCGTTACACCAGGCACTTACCTGCTTACACAGCAGGGAATACAACATTCATTTAAAAGCACGGATCGCTGGAAGAATATCCTCTTAAAAGAGTTTGTGGCCCCGCCTTCAACCATAAAGAAAACGTATGTGCTGCATCAGCCGGTCAGGGAAGTAATAGCAGGTAAGGACCATCTTATACAGGTTATCATTGCAGCGCCGGCAGTGCCGGATACCGTGGAACTGCATGTACTATCGGGCTTCCGGCCTGAAGTCATTCCCCTGCAAAAACAACAGGGATATACTTATACCGCTACCATTCCGGGCAGGCTGGTGCGGCCGGGTACCCTGAAATATTATATGGCGGTGAAGAAAAATGGTTCCTGGACCACCTGGCCTGGTGGTTCCTCCACTTATCCGCGTGACTGGGATTTTTATGATACCTATGCCTACCAGTTGTCCGTAGTAACCGATACGGTGCCCCTGTACCTGTTCAATGCCCATACAGATGCCGAATGGATGTCGCGCCAATGGATGCGCAGTGGCATGGTGCTGCCAACCGGTGCACCGGGAAGGTCGGAAATGATCGTAAACGTTGAGCAACTGGTGGCCTCTGATCCCGACTATTCCATGCGGTATTGTTTCAATAAGAATATAGTGGGCAGGAGAGGGGCACTCCATGATAAAAAGCAGGTGGTGATACGTGGAAGGGCGTTGAATAATAAAGCCTGTATTGTGCAGGTAGCATTGGTTACCACAAATGGTATTGCCTGGGGTGGATTGGTGACACTGCAGCCGCAAACGGGAGATTATACGATACCATTGGCCCACTTACAACCGGTAAAGCTGGTGAGTTTACCGCGTCCTTATCCCGGCTTCCTGCCTTATTATTTCCAAAGTGGGCAAAACAGTCCTTTTACCATCACAGCCATCGAAACCTTACAACTATCTATCGGGCCTGGCATTCCTGACAATGAACGGCAGCAAAAGCAGGGAGTAGCCATCGAAAGTATATGGCTGGAGTGATGGCTACTTGCTTTTAGGACCTGCCTGTTTAGGGTTGGGTTTCTCCTGTTGTGCATTTATGGTGTAGACTGTTTCTATGAGCACCTTTATTTTTTCGTAAAAGAACAGCAGGTTACTGCGTTCTCTGCCTGTATCATAAACGCTGGGACTTTTGCTGATGGCGGTGGTTATGCATTCCCATAATATTTCGTTTGCTTCATCCAGCTTGTAAGTATCGCAGAAATCTGCTAAAACCTGCAATGGGGCTGGCTTTTCTTCTTTGTTGAACGTGTCCTTGCCGGGTTGTGTAATGCGCCTGTTGTTTTTTTGCATGGTAAAAGGTTTGAAAAAACAGGGTACGGTTAATAGTGATTGCTATCACGTGTGATAAAAGAAAAGCACCGTTAAAATGTTATCGCAATAATTATCCTTGCCGCAGGCATCATTGGCCGGCAGCAATGCTATAAAAGGCAGGTTTGATCTCGTGTGTTGTTAAGAATTTGTCAGCAGCTAAATGTAACTGCATCAAATATACGACTAATATCAGTACGCGGTTTCATGCGACCGCATGTTTTTTTGGAAAAAGATTATCCTGCCGGCCATTCATGGGGTGATGGCAGGGAACTTAACAGTCAGGCATACCGTATTTATGGTATGTTGTATGGCGATATGCTTATTGTAGCTTATCTTTAAGCTGATAAAAGAAACTATGGCTACGCAAACACAGAAAAAAGTAAATAGTAAAATGAATATCCGGTTTGGCGAACACCTGAAATCGGTACGCGAGGGCAAGGGCCTCAGCCTGCGGGGCCTGGCTGACTTATGTGACCTGGACAACAGTAATATCTCCAAGATAGAGCATGGGAAGTTTGATATACAACTTTCTACCATTGTAGAACTTGCCAAGGGGCTGGGCGTGCATCCCAGGGAATTGCTGAATTATGATTTTGAGTAGTTGATCATCCCTTACACCATTTTCTTCACCAGGTTGCCCAGGGTCTTTAATCCTTTCTCTACCTTCTCATTCCAGGGACTTCCATAACCAATGCGCAGGTAATTGGAATAATTGCAGCTATTGGAAAAGATACGTCCGGGCGCCACAGATACCTGGTGCTTCAGGGCTTCTGTACTCAGGTTATAGGTATTTACTTTTTTATTGAGCTCCACCCACAATACAAAACCTCCCTGCGGGCGCGAGATCTTGGTATCCTCCGGGAAATACTGCATCACACCTTGTATATACCGCAGGCATTGCGTGTGCAGCGCCTTGCGCAGGTTTTTCAGGTGATATTCATACCGGCCAATACTGAGGAAATGAGCGATGGCTACCTGCGTAAGGGTAGGGCTGCTGATGGTATGCATCATCTTCAGGGCGGTTACCTGCTTCAGGAATTTGCCGGGTAATACCCATCCTACCCGGTATCCCGGTACCAGTGATTTGGACAGGGAGGAACAATGCATTACCAGTCCTTTGGTATCATAATACTTACAGGTTTTGGGGCGATGCCTGCCAAAATACAGCTCACCATAAATATCATCCTCTATCAGGGGTATATTATGCCGGGTAATGATCTCTACCAGTTTTTTCTTGTGTTCATCCGGCATACAACTGCCGGAAGGGTTGTTGAAGTTGGGTACCAGCAGGCAGGCTTGTATGGATACTTCCCGGATCACTTTTTCCAGGCAGTCGAGGTCGGCGCCCGTACTGGGGTCAGAGGGTATTTCCACCAGCTTCAGGCCCAGGCTTTCAATCACCTGGTAAATGCCGAAATAGGCAGGTGATTCTACGGCTACTGTGTCGCCTGGTTTGGTCACAGCGCGCAGGCATATTACGATCGCTTCCATGCAGCCCGATGTGATCAATACTTCTTCAGGCCTTATTTTACCGCCCCAGTTAAATGCCAGGCGTGCCACCTGCTTGCGCAATTCAGCATTGCCCTGAATACTTTCATAGCCAATACAATGATCTTTCCCGTTGCGCAGGGCATATACAACACTCTTGTTCAGTTTGGCTGCCGGCAGTAACTCCACAGCAGGGGAGGCCAGTGCGAAATTGGTCATATCCTGTGCATTCACGTCTTTCAGGATACGCATGATCATTTCCTGTACCGTTACATCGCTGGTTACCGGCTCCGGCTGTATCATATTGGGCACGGCGGGAAAACGGCGGTGATTGAAACGTACATAATAGCCCGATTTGGGCCTCGCTTCGATCAATCCCTTTCCTTCCAGGTGATAATAGGCCTGGAAGGCAGTGCCCATACTGATGCCATATTCTTCACTCAGCACCCGTACCGAAGGCAGTTTGTCGCCAATGCGCAATACCTCATCCGCGATCATCTTTTCAATGCCATCTGCTACCTGCAGGTACAAATGGTCCTCTGTAGTAAACTTTGCTTTGCCCATATCACTGTAATCTGATATAGTCAAAGTTAATAAAACAGGATCTATTCGGATACAATTGCCGATTGCCGGATAGTCCCATCCGGATAACCTATTATCGTACTGGTAGCCATCCTGATAAATAAACCATTGTCTACCACGCCCGGCATGGTATTGAGGGTAATATTGAGGGTAAATGCGTCGGGGATCTGCCCGAAATGACAGTCGAGGATATAATGGCCATGATCAGTGATCAGGGGCTGGTTGTCTTTCAGGCGCAGGTTGCTGTCAACATGGTATATTTCCCGTATCCGGCGCTGCACCTGTTTCCATCCGAAGGGGATCACTTCCACTGGTAAAGGAAAGGCGCCCAGTTGCTGCACCAGCTTGGTATGATCGGCAATAATTACCAGTTGCCGGGAAGCGGCAGCCACCATCTTTTCCTGCAACAGGGCGCCGCCCCCACCCTTGATCAGTTGGCCCTGCGGGTCAATCTCATCGGCCCCGTCAATAGTAATATCAATGGCGGCGGTATCATTCAGTTCCACGAGGGGGATATGCTGTGCTGCCGCCAGCCGGGCCGTTTCCCGGGAAGTAGGCACGCAACGGATAGCCAGTCCTTCCTGTACTTTTTTACCCAGCGCCATCAGCAACCAGTAGGCAGTGGAGCCCGTGCCAATGCCTGCTGTCATACCCGGTTTTATTAATTGTGCTGCCTGTTCTCCTACCTTCTGCTTAATATCATTGGCCGATAGCATGTATGATAATTTGTAAATAAAGGTAGCTTTTTGACTTTAGGGTGTAAATAGGACAAAGGCAATAATCAATAATTATCAATTAATAATTATTGATTATTGTTCCACACAGTAACACCAATAACCGTACAAGGTCAGGGAATTTATTCCCCATTTTCTGTATAATAACGGCTTAGGTAATGTGTTTCAATGTGATAAGTTTTTGCTATAACACGTATAAAAAAATTGCATTGTGAATAAAACAAAACCCTTGTCCCGCGCCGTTTTCCGGCATAATTGATTATCTTGTAGCTACTCAAAAAAATCAACTGCTATGGAACGAGTGTACAAAAACTGTCAGTCCTGCGGAATGCCGATGAAGCGGGACGAACGCGGTGGAGGCACACATGCCGATGGCAGCAGGAGTACCATGTACTGCAGTCATTGTTACGAAGGTGGCCGGTTCACCGTACGCAACATTACAGTTGAGGATATGAAAATGCAGGTAAGGGGAAAATTAAAATCTGTTGGCTTTCCGGGCTTTGTAGCCAGCTTTTTTACCCGCAACCTGCATAAACTGGAAAGATGGAAGATCCACACCATGGCTGTGGAGTAACTGTATGAAACAACCTGTTGAAATCCGTAGTAATTGTCTTTGTTGCCTCCCGCAGGCAACAGGATAACTTCTTGTGTCCCACCTTTATCATTCCACCGGAAGCAACACCCCGGTTACCGGAAACAGCGCCTTAAACCCCTCCACTCACAACCTCACCATTATTGTTGTAATTTTGTGTGCTTAACTGGTTTATAATATGGGCGTGTGGCGACAACTGGCCGAGTATTTTTACATCAAAAAGAGAGACCCTAAAGCCCCGCATACGCGGTGGATGCAATACATGCATGGCATTAACCGTATTTCTCTTTTCATGTTCCTGCTGGCCCTCGTTGTTATAATACTTAAGTTATTTGTATTCAGGAAGCATTGAATAGCCAACTGGGTCAATATCACTATGATAGACACGAAAAAATAATAATGAGTTGGCATTGGTTTTGCTACTCATAACATTTTAATGCAACCGAAAGGTTGACCCTATTGATATATTTGTTACTTTTGCCCCACTTCAAACCCGCTCTCATCCTGATATCCCTTGCATTACACAGGCTATCTATAATCTAAGTCCAACTGGATTACCTCCGGGACATTGCTTCCTCATTTTTACCATCAAAAGTACGTTCATTAAAATCGTCTGTCATGAAGACTTTGTACAAATTGTTATTGGTCTTAGTGGTACCCTTGTGCTCTATCAACCAGCTATCTGCCCAATCCTTTCCTGCCGGTTTCCAGGCCATCCGGATTGCGACCGGCATCAACTCCACCGACATGAAATTTTCGCCGGATGGCCAGTACCTCTTTATCACCGATAAAGGGGGTAAGGTTTTCCTGGTGGAAAATGATGTATTGCTCACTACGCCTATTCTTAACATAGCGGGTGTGATCAATACCGACGGTGAAAGAGGGTTAACGCACGTGGCTGTTGATCCTCAGTTTGCTACCAATCATTATGTATACCTGTATTACACCGTCAATGCATCCGGTAATAATAAGTTCAACCGGGTCAGCCGTTTTACTTTCAATACCGTTAGCAAAACATTGAGCGGGGAGACCATATTGATCAACCTGGACCTCATGACAGGCTCTATCCATGTGGGCGGCGCCCTGAACTTTGGCATTGATGGAAAGCTCTATATCAGTACCGGCGAAACCAGTAATCCTGTGTTTTCGCAAAGCTTCAGCAGCCTGCTCGGAAAAGTGCTGCGTATCAATAAAGACGGCACCATTCCTACCGACAATCCTTTTTATAATGTGCTCACAGGTAATTACCGGTTAATTTATGCACGTGGTATGCGCAATCCTTTTTCTGCGGACATACATCCGGTAACCGGCCGTTATTTTATAGGCGATGTAGGACAGGATACCTGGGAAGAGATCAATGATATTAAAGCCGGCAGAAACTATGGCTGGGCTACTGTAGAGGGAATGCTGCAGACCGGGACCACACCACCGGCCGATTATGAAGATCCTATCCTGGTGTACCACCATGATGAAGGGTGCGCCATTGTAGGGGCGGCTTTCTACGCGCCGGCACAGGTAGCTTTTCCCCAGCAGTACATCAACAAATTCTTCTACAGCGATTATTGTAATAACGCCATCCGGATGATCAATCCCGATACATTGGCCAATGCGCCGGTAATTTTTGGCTCCGGTCTCAACAGGCCGGTGGCATTTGCTGTGAAGCCTTCCGGTGAATTCTATTACCTGGAGCGGAGCGGTTCTCCGTTTGAGACACAGAGCACAGATGGCGCCCTGTGGAAAGTGGTATATACCGGTTCCCTGGCGCCGGTTATTGGAGCTAACCCGCAAACACAAATAGTAACTGTGGGCGACAGCGCCAACTTCACGGTAGTGGCCAATGGGCTGGACCTTTCCTACCAATGGCTGCGTGGTGGCGCCGACATACCCGGCGCTGACCAGCCACTGTTGACCTTACATAATTTACAGCTAACGGATAGCGGCGCTTTATTTTCCTGCCGGGTTACCAATGATCACGGTACGGTTACCAGCAACCAGGCTATGTTGAAAGTGACTGCCCGCCAGCCGCCAACGCCGGTGATCACATTGCCAGCAGACGGCACTACCTATGTGGCCAACAGTACGCTCAACTATAGCGGCTCAGCTACCGATGGAGTGGAAGGGCCATTGGGCGCTGATCGCCTTACCTGGAAAATAGACTTCCACCACGATACCCATTTCCATCCCGGGCTCGATCCTACATCTGGCGTTGCCGGCGGTTCTTATTTTGTCCCGGGCAATATTGAAGTATCTGATACGGTATGGTACCGCATCTATCTTACTGCCACTAATGACCTGGGGCTTAAAAAGACCGTTTACCGGGAAGTGTATCCCCAAAAAGTTACCCTGCATGTCAGGTCGCTTACGGCCGGCCGTGCCGTAGCCATTCCTGTCAATATGGATGGCACCATTACACCACCGCAGGTAGACAAGCCAAGTGTAAAAGGCGTGATCAGGAACATCACTGCCCAGGCTACCTATGTGCTGGCAGATACCTTGTTCACCTTTATAGGCTGGGGTAATGGCAACACCAATCCGGCTCTTACCATCACTACGCCCAATACTGATACTACTATCACGGCGATCTATGAAAAAACAGCCACCTATACCGGTGCGGGCCTCACCGCCGAATACCGGAATGGCGATAATTTTAACGGAGCAGCCGGGCTGGTCCGTGTAGACCCTACCGTTGATTTCAGTTGGACCGGAGCTCCGGCCACTGGTTTCGGTACCGATAACTGGACCGTGCGCTGGGATGGATATGTACAGCCAAGAACTTCGGGCTTGTATACCTTCTATGTGGCCAATAAAGTAAGCTATACCAGGTTGTATATTGAGAACCTGACCACGCCTAAGATCAACAGGTGGCCGCCAACACAGCCGGCAGAAGAGGAGACCTATGATATGGCATTGACAGCGGGGACCAAATACCGCGTACGGCTGGAGTTCTGGGCCAACTATGGCAATGCTGCCAGTCCCTCTACTGTTTCCCTGAAATGGAGTGGCCCCAACGTGCTCAAACAGGTAATACCGATGTCTTCCATGTTCAGCATGGAATCCGCATTGCCTGTACTGTTCACCAGCTTCACCGTGAAACCACGCGATGGTCAGCTATTGCTGAACTGGGAAGTGGAAGACCTGGGCAACGTAAAAAGCTATGCTATAGAAAGGCGTAAAGCGGGCAGCGCTGTCTTTGAAACCCTTGCGTTTGTCAACACTACCGGCAGTAAAAAATACAGCTTTGCCGATGAGGCTGTTACTGTTAATACCCTGTATGAATACCGCATCAGGCAGGAAGACCTGGACGGCAGGAACACCTATTCGCCCTCCAGGATGGGACGTTTGAGCGGTCATACCAATTTCGATTATACCATCCTGCCCAACCCGGTAAGAGAGGGTAAACAGGTGCAACTGTTATTTACCCAATCCATTGGCAAGGCTGAGGTACAACTCGTTTCGCCGGGCGGCAAACTGTTGCTTCAAAAGCGGATTACGACAACTGGTCAAACGTACAATCTGCCACTTATAGAAATTCCTTCAGGCGCTTATTACATAAAAGTGATACAGGAAGATAATGTAGTGGTGAAGAAGCTGCTGATACAATAACACCGTTATCAATCAATACAAAAAGGCGGGCTACCCAGGGGCGGCCCGCCTTTTTTATGTCGTGTAAATTCGTGTAATTGGTGGCAATAAATTAACCCTGCAGGAACCGTACAATGCTGGCCGCTGCTTTGGCCGATGCATGGCCGCCCTCTCCCAGCAGTTGCTTCAAAGCTTTATAATCGGCTGCCAGTTGCTGCCGGCGGCCGGGATTGTGTAATAATTCATTCAGTTCATGCCGGAGATTCTCAGGGGTAAGATCATGCTGGATCAATTCTTTCACCACCAGCTTATCCATAATGAGGTTAACCAGTGAAATATATTTGACTTTGACCAGCCTTTTGGCGATCTGGTACGAAACATTGCTGCCTTTATAACATACTACTTCGGGTACACCGAAGAGGGCTGTTTCCAGCGTGGCGGTACCCGATGTTACCAGGGCGGCATCAGACTGCAGCAGCAGGGTATAGGTTTTTCCGCTTACAGCCGAAACATTGGGATAGCCCTGCAGCAAGCCGTCATAAAACGCATCTTCCTGTCCCGGCGCTTTGGCCACCACAAACTGCAGGTCTGGAAAATACTTGCTGGCCTCCAGCATAACCGGCAGCTTCTTCAGTATCTCCTGTTTTCTGCTGCCCGGCAGTAACGCCACAATGGGTTTCCCGGAGGATGCTTGATCGCTATTAGTCAACGACTCTGATTGCTCCGAAGGAGTCCTTTCGGACCGATTGCCGACTGCCGATTGCCGATTCACGATTGCCGATTGCCGTTCTTCCACTACCTCTACCAGCGGATGGCCTACATATTCCACCTCCCAGTTCCATTTATTGCGGTAATAATCTTTCTCAAAGGGTAAGATTACCAGCATCTTGTCAATGCAGGTTTTCATCTTCTTCACCCGGTTCTCCTTCCAGGCCCATACCTGCGGTGAGATATAATAAATCACGGTAATGCCCTGCTTTTTCGCCCATTCAGCAATACGCAGGTTAAAACCGGGATAGTCGATCAGGATCAGGGTATCGGGCCTGAACTGTAAGATATCTTCCTTGCAGAACTTCAGGTTGCGCAAGATCGTGCCCAGGTTCTTTACCACTTCCAGGAAACCCATAAAGGCCAGCTCCCGGTAATGCTTGACCAGCTCAGCGCCTGCCGCCTGCATCAGGTCGCCACCCCAGCAACGGATAGTGGCAGCCTGGTTCAGCTTTTTCAACTCCTTAATAAGATTACTTCCGTGCAGGTCGCCCGAAGCCTCACCGGCTATAATATAATAACGCATATCCTTCTTGGCATTTCGGCTGCAAAGTAACTAAAAGAAGTCAGTGGCCTGAAAACGTAGCCGGAGTGCAGTCTGCACGCGGGTTTTCCCCTTAAGACTTGCACTGAAAGGCTATCAACCTTGCACTGGAAGGGTATGCTTAGTGTGCTTAGCCTATACCATATTGGTGCCATACGTGTAGGGAATTTACACAGAATCAGTACTATATGGGTACTATTCAGGTAGCCTGCCAATAGGGCCAGTGCACTTATTAGTACTATAAACCGGACCTTTATGCCTCGTTGCCTTTACAAAACAAACTTCAGCAGCAACGCCGCAATGGCGTAGATCAGGGTAATGGCGAAGATCCCCTTGGCCGTTTTATCACGGTGGGTATTAATGTAGAAAGTAAAGAGGGCAATATTCAGGATCAGGCAGGGAACAGAAATGGCCGTTATCTGGCCTTTATTCCGGGCCACAAATGTGAAGAAATCGCTAACGCTATGGAGCGGGTAAAACTTTACAAAATAATAAACTACCAGGCTAATCAGGGGGGCTATAAAGCCGAGCAGCATGCCAAAGCGGAGATTGTCTTTCTTGAGCATTAGAATTTCCACATTTTTTGGAGTTTGTCCCTTAGAACGTAATTAGTCAGATCAAATTGTACAGGCACCAGGCTTACATAATTATTTTCCAATGCCCATACGTCCGTATCCTTTCCCTTGTCGAAATTCACGAACTCACCCGTCAACCAATAATACTTCCGGCCATTTGGATCATTACGTTCCACAAAATCTTCCTCATACTTGGCATAAGCCTGCCGGCAAATGCGGATACCTTTGATCAGTGATTCCTCTACAGCAGGTATATTCACATTCAGTACCGTATGCTTATCGGTCTTCTTCTTCAGCATCTGCTCCACAATAATACGGGCATACTTGCGCGATGCATCGAAATTGGCCTCAATACTATGGTCCAGCAATGAAAAGCCAATGGAAGGTATACTTTCAATCGCCGCTTCCACGGCGGCGGACATGGTGCCGGAATAAATGACATTAATGGAATGATTGGCCCCGTGGTTAATACCGCTGATGCAGAGGTCGGGCTTCCGGTGCAGTACCTTGTCTACTGCCAGCTTCACACAATCCACCGGTGTGCCGGTACACTGATAAGCTTCAATACCATCAAAATGCTGAACAGGGGTAAGGCGTAAAGGTTGTCCGATAGTAATGGCATGACCCATGCCTGATTGCGGTTTATCGGGGGCTACTACTACGATCTTTCCCAGGTCTCTTACAGCTTCTACCAGGTTACGTATGCCGGGGGCAGTAACGCCATCATCATTCGTGACCAGGATAACAGGTTCTTCTTTTTTCTTCGCTTTGGCCATAGATTTCGTTGAACAAGTAACAAAAGTGCTAAATATTTCCTTCAGCACAAAAAGAAAGAAAGGCTGCTGTAAACGGGAAGGAGCCGGTAAGAGCGGCAATGGTATAAATTACGGGCAGGGATAAACTTTAGGTCATAAGAATAGTCCTAATCAGGCCGGCTGAAACCGGAAATGGGTAGTGTTTAGCTGTTTAATATCGGGTACCGTATACAGGGCGGAAGTAACCGGTGCATTCTTGATGGCATAGACCAGGGAGGCAATCATCTGGTCAATAGTGACCAGTCCCTGCTGGCGGGCCATTTCGCGGGTGGCGGGAAACAGGGAGGCCAGCCGGTACAGCGGTAGCAGTATGATGGGCCACCAGTGACCGGGGCCCAGTACATACCAGGGGCGGATGATAGAGCAGGGGATCCCTGTACCCTTCACCAGCTTTTCTCCCATGCTGCGGACCAACTGGTAATCTTTCATCAGGTGGCTGGGGTATTGGCTCACACTCACATATACAAAATGCCGCACATGTGCCTGCACGGCGGCAATGGCTGCCTCCCGTACCGATACACCGTCAATTTCGCGGAATTCTTCTTTCTTGCGGGGAGAAGGGTGGGGAACACCCACCAGGTGGATGAAAACAGCCCGGTCGGGTATCTTGTCCTGGTAACTGGTGGCTTCCAGTGCATTGCCATAAACAGCTTCACACCCGTGAGGTAATTTGTGGGCTGACTCCTTGCGGATCAAGGCTTTAATCTCATAATGGCCATCCTGTAGCAGGGCCTTGATAAGCCGTTTTCCAATGTACCCGGTACCCCCGGTAATAAAGATCTTCGTCACAGCAGATAGTTTATAATAAGTATACGTAACTAGGTAGGGCGGCGGTTTTATCCCGGGGTCCTGTTTTTCTCCCCCACGCAGTGCGGAATTTTCCACAGCGGGATGGAAATCCGGGCGCTATACGCTACCTTTGCCGCCGATTTAAAAAGGGTTCTGTTTTAACAGAAACAGGCTCTAAACAGCAAACTTTTCAACCCTCCATACATGGCAGGTCAATTAAAAGAAGTTCGTAACAGGATCAAGTCGGTACAGAATACACAGCAGATCACAAAAGCCATGAAAATGGTGAGTGCTGCCAAATTGCGTAAAGCACAGGATGCCATCATCCAGATGCGCCCCTATGCCCGCAAACTGCAGGAAGTATTGAGCAATATCGTAAGCAGTGCAGATGGTGAAGTAGGGATCAGCCTGGCCGTGGAAAGACCCGTTGAAAAAGTATTGCTCATCGTTATTACCAGCGACCGTGGTTTATGTGGCGCCTACAATGCCAATATTATCAAGCTGGCCAAAAGCGCCATTGCTGAAAAATATACTGCACAGGCTGCCAAAGGCAATGTGCACATCTGGAACATCGGTAAAAAAGGCTTTGAGCACTTCCTCAAAAATAAATACAAGGCCGATGAAACCTTCAAAGATATCTTCCTGCACCTCACTTTCGAAAACGTACAGGCCTGTGCACAGGCAGCGGTAAAAGCATTTGAAAGCGGTCAGTTTGATGTGGTAGAACTGGTATACAGCGAATTTAAAAACGCTGCCACCCAGTACTTTACCCTGGAGCGTTTCCTGCCTATCCCCAAAGTACAGCAAAAGGAAGGCGCTAAAAAGAGTGACTTCATCTTTGAACCTTCCCAGCAGGAGCTCATTGCAGAACTGATGCCGAAGATCCTGAACACCCAACTGTTCAAGGCGGTATTGGATGCACATGCTTCCGAACATGGCGCCCGCATGACCGCCATGGATAAGGCTACGGAAAATGCCAATGAATTATTAAAGAACCTCAAGATATCTTACAACCGTGCCCGTCAGGCTGCGATCACTACCGAGCTCACAGAAATCGTGAGTGGTGCTGCTGCCCTGCAGGGTTAATCAAGTTTATTGTTTGTAGTTTGTCCGAAGGATTCCTTTGGAGTGGTTTTACCCGATTACAGCAACCATAAACCAGCAATCATAAACTGCCAGTATGGAAATAGGACATCTTATACCACATATTGAAGCCCTCATCTTTGCGAGTGACAAGCCACTGACGGCCCTGGAGCTTACCGAGCTTATCAACAATGCTTTTGGCTTCATGGAAGATAAGATCGTACTGGATCAGGTGGAATCTGCTTTGGAAGGCATTGTAGAAAAATACAAGTCAGAATTTTATCCCTTTGAAGTACGGGAAAGCGGCGGTGGCTGGCAGTTCCTTACCAAGAGAGATTACCATAAAACAGTAGCCCAGCTCAACGGTGATAAATTCCTTAAACGGTTATCCACTGCGGCGCTGGAAGCACTCTCCATCATAGCCTACAAGCAACCCGTTACAAAAGCGGAGATTGAAGCCATCCGCGGCGTAAGCAGTGACTATGCCATCCAGAAATTACTGGAAAAAGAGCTCATCGTCATCACTGGCCGCAACGAAAAAATGCCCGGTCACCCCCTGGTATACGGTACTTCCAAGAACTTCATGGATTATTTCGGCATCAACACTGCCGAAGACCTGCCCAAGCTCAAGGAAGTATTTGATGAAGCCATGGTCAATGCCACCAATGTAAATGATGCCATTGCCGAACAGGCCAGCCACGAAGCAGCCGGTAATACGGCAGCGGGCGACCGTACAGATGATGATGCCATCGTGATGGTAGTGGGTGAGAACGGGGAATTGATAGAAGGCGCAACTGGTCACGGGCACCTCAATGGTGAAGCTGTTGACTTTGTATCCGCCGGGGAAACAAATGAGGAAGAAAGCGGGGAAGAAGGAACAGAAACAACTGCCGGAGAAGAGCTGATCGTAGAACACATAGTTATAGAAGAAATTGAGGAAGACCCGGGTCCGGACTCTCCTGAAGAGGAGGAGGGCGAAGAAGAAGAAAACGGAGAGGATGACGACGAAGAGCTGGAAGGCGAAGACCTGGAAGAAGAAAACGAAAATGGTGATGAGGAAGAAGAGAATGACCTGGAAGAAGAGGAAGACAATGAGGGAGAGGATGATGAGGAAGGTGAAGACGACGGTAAAAAAGACAGACGCTGATACCGCCTTTATTTGAGAGATAGTTTTTTGAGATACAAAATGTCACAGCATGGGCTGTGACATTTTTTTTACCAGTATATTCGCAACCTATGTCACAGCAACTCACTAAAGCATATTTGGCCCAACTGGCAGCCGAATTCGGCACCCCCCTTTACGTTTACCACGCAGAAAAGATAAAGGAGCAATACCAGAAACTCACCACTGCTTTCCGTAAAAGTGATACTGTTTTCTTTTATGCCTGTAAGGCATTGACCAATATTAATATCCTTAAATATATATGTTCACTAGGCGCCAATGTAGACTGCAGTTCTATCAATGAGGCAAAACTGGCCCTGTATGCCGGCTTCCCGCCGGAGCGTATCCTCTACACCTCCAATGGCATTGCCTTCAGTGAAATTGCGGAGGCGAAAGAGCTCGGCATCATCATCAACATTGACAGCCTTTCCAACCTCGACAAATTTGGCCAGCAGTACGGCCACTCCTATCCGGTAGGGCTTCGCCTGCGCCCCAATATCATGGCGGGCGGCAACCTCAAAATATCTACCGGTCACGATAAAAGTAAATTCGGTATCCCTGTAGATCAGATAGACCAGATACTGGCGATCGTAAAAAAACACAACCTGCGCATCAGCGACCTGCACATTCATACCGGCAGCGAGATAAAGGACGTAGATGTTTTTGTAAAAGGTATTGAAGTGCTGTTCGACATTGTGCCGCAGTTTAAGGAACTGGAATTTATTGACCTTGGTGGCGGCTTCAAAGTGCCTTACCAGGACGGCGATGTGGAAACGGATATCAACCTGCTGGCGGAAAAAGTAGGAGCAGCATTCGCCAGTCATCCCAATCCCGGCGGAAGGCCTTTACAGGTTTGGTTCGAGCCTGGTAAATTCCTGGTGAGTGAATGTGGTTACTTCGTTACCCAGGTCAATGTAATGAAACAAACCTCTGCAGCTACCTTCGTCAGTGTAGACAGCGGGTTCAATCACCTCATTCGTCCTATGTTCTATGATGCGTATCATCATATAGAGAACATCAGCAATCCCGGTAGAGCACCAAAAAAATACTCCGTAGTAGGTAACATCTGCGAAACAGATACGTTCGCCTGGGACCGCACGCTCAATGAAGTGCGGGAAGGTGATTACCTGGTATTCCGTAATGCCGGCGCCTACGGTTTTGAAATGTCATCCAACTTCAACTCCCGTTATAAGCCTGCTGAAGTGCTGGTGATAGATGGTAAAGCGCATCTTATCCGTAAGCGTGATGAATTCAACGATCTCCTGAGGAACCAGGTCCAGGTATTATAATTGGTCATTGAGGATTGGACATTGATCATTGAGTATTGGGCATTGAACATCTTCGTCCTTCAAATAAAAAACGGGTCTTTACACTACAGTAAAGGCCCGTTCCTGTTTTCTATATATACTGATCCTTCAGCTTTCAGACTTCGACCTCATCCTATGTACGTATAATCAATACTGATACCTCTCAGTAAGCGTACATCTTTATCACTCGGTTTGCCTGTTCCGTAAACTTCAATAAAGTACAGGTACTTATCTTTGATCAGGCCACCTGCATCAAAGTGATCAATGAACTTGGATACAAAATCATCGGGCGGTAAAGTTGCCGGTGGCAGGAAGTCGATCGTTACTTCCACTTCACCACTGGGGCAATGGTGGTCAATGCTTTTCTTCAGAATAAAGAACTGCATATCTTCAGCGCTGGTGTTCTTATAATATACCGTTACTGATTTCATAACAGCATTTACCGGTAAAGGAAGTGCTGCTACCAGGGCAGTGCCCGGAACCAGTGTCTGGCGGCCTTCCTGGAAGTGATCTATAAAGCCCAGGCTGCTTTCGGCGGGAAAGAAAAAACGGGAATCAACATACAATACATGCGATCCTTTATCTCTTAATATAGGAGCTGGCTTAAGGCCTTTGGGCGAGACCTTCAGGGCTTTTTTGGGTGCAGCAGCTTTAGGAGGTGGCCCCTTCTTCACTGCTTTTTTAGAGGTTTTCTTTTTTAGAGCCATGGTACATTTTTTAAGGTTATTTGGTACAAATGCAGCGGCAAGTTACCTCCTTTGGGGTATGCGTAAAATACCACGATGTGGTAAAAATAGTCGCCAATGCTTGTAGACTTTCACGTATGCATGGTAAAAACCACTCACTTGTTCTCCATATTCCTCGTTGCCTGGATGCCTTTTTGCCTCGTTGCCTCTTAACCTTTTTCCTTTTTCAAATCCACCCCGTCTATTTCTTCGTATATCCTAACATAGCGTATTACGGAATTAATGATCTTTACTGCTGGGTTTTCAAAAGAGCTGCGCGTTTTGTGTAGCTCTTTTTTATCAACCCTAAGTGCTACCCACTCACCACTACGCACTCACTTATTTATTATTTTCTTCATGTACCTTTTATGATTTCTTGGTACTTTTAAATATAGAACCAAAACTTTCCCTATGCCAATACGTATGGTAGATGATCCACAGGATCAACAAGATAGTGGTAATGACAACGATGGCGGTGGTGGTCGTTCCAATTTTCCCGGTGGCGGCGGTGGTGGCGGATTACTGGGCCTTTTGCCTTTATTACTGGGACTCTTTCGTGGTAAGGGCCTCCTGCTTTTACTGGTTATTGGCGTGGGTGCTTATTTCCTGTTGGGACGTGGCGGCGGCTGTAACCTCCAGCAGATCGCCCAGCTTGCCACGGGTGGGATACTGGATCCACGCCAGTTTGAAAAGGCGAGTATCTACGAACCCCTTGCAGAAGACGATACCAAAAATCCTTTGCCGGAAAGTGCCAACCTGCAAAAATTTGCTCCGGCAGTAGGTAATCAGGGACAGCAGGGTAGCTGTGTGGCCTGGAGTAGTGCTTATGGCGCCCGCACCATTCTTGAGTCAGCCCGCACCAACGAGCCGGCCAATAACCTGCGCTTTAGTCCTGCTTTCCTCTATAACCAGATTGGCCTGCAGGGATGCCAGGGCTCTTACATCATCCGGGCCATGGAATACATGACCCAGCAGGGCGCTGTCGAATATGATAAATTTCCTTATACCGACCAGGATTGTACGACCCCGCCCAGTGAACAGCTAAAACAGGAAGCCGGAAAATATAAAATGCATGGCTTTAACCGCCTTTCCCGTGGCGACCGTACAGATGTCATTGACACGCGTGCCATCAAGGAAAACCTCTCGCAGGGAGCGCCGGTCGTCATCGGTATGATGGTAGGGCCCAGCTTCATGCAGCCCATGGCAGGCAGAGACCTGTGGGAACCTGAACCCGGCGATCAGCAGCAAATGGGCTTTGGAGGCCATGCCATGTGTGTGGTAGGCTATGACGACCGTAAGTATGGGGGCGCTTTCCTGATCATGAATAGCTGGGGACCCGAATGGGGCAACAATGGTTTTGCCTGGGTGCGTTATGGTGATTTCAGAACATATGTGCGCGAAGCTTACGGACTGGAACCAATGGCCAAAACTGGCGCTGCAGCCAACCAGCCTTTTGAATGTGAAATAGGACTGGTGCCTGTACAGGAAGAGAATGGCAAAATGGTGCCCAAAGGATACGTACCCCTGCGCCTTGCCGGTAATAATGTTTTTGAGACCACCTCCCCCCTGCAGCCCGGCAGCCGGTTTAAAATAGAAGTGAAGAATACTACCGAGTGCTACATCTATGTATTTGGCAAGGAAACCGATGGCACCAGCTATACCCTGTTTCCCTATCCCAGCAAAGACGATCCGAAGAAAACAAAATATGCCCCTTTTTGTGGTATTACCGGGTACAGGCTTTTCCCGAAGGACAAGAGCATGACGCCCGATAGCATCGGTAACCGGGATGTAATGGCCGTAGTGGTGAGTAAAGAACCATTGGACTGGTATGTCCTCAATGAACAGATCAGCCGTAACCCGCAATCGGATTATGCGACACGGCTGAATACGGCTTTATCGGGACGGCTTATCAGGAACGTGCGTTTTGATAATACCAGCAAGGGTACCATGCATTTTAATGCCGGCGGCGAAGAAAACAAAGTGGTAGCCACTATTGTAGAAATAACCAAATAAAAAGCCTGCTCACTATTCACCCTCACAACTTTCCATTTGATGTCCGCACAAACATTCATACAGCTCATGAAGCATCCTGTCAAAAGCAGGATCTTCCTGTTCACTAAACTGCCTGCGGCCTTCTTTTCCGGCGTACGGATATGGGATGTGAGTGAACAGCAATGTATGGTAACTGTACCGTACAAATGGTTTTCACAAAACCCGTTCCGGTCTACCTACTTTGCCTGTCTGGCCATGGCCGCCGAACTTTCCACTGGTTCGCTGGCCATGCTGCATCTATACAAGCGAACGCCGGCTGTATCCATGCTCATTGTCAAAATGGAGGCCGTATACGTTAAAAAGGCTACGGGAGTCACTACATTCACCTGTGCCGATGGAATGGCGTTGAGAGAGGCCATTGAAAAAGCGGTAACCATGGGGCTGCCACAATCTTTTACAGCCCGTGCTTCCGGGGTCAATGAACAGGGCGAATCAGTAGCGGAATTTCTGTTTACCTGGTCCTTCAGGGCCCGCAGTTAATCAATTGCAAATTGAACATTGCGCATTTAAAAAACATTGTACATTCAGGGAGTAAGCAATAAAGAAGTAAAACCGCAGAGAAGAACACGAAACATTAAACACGAAACCCGAAACAATGAAAATTGCCTTCCACGGCGCAGCCCGTACCGTTACCGGTTCAAAACACCTCATCTCTTTAACCAATGGTAAAAAATACCTCCTGGATTGTGGTATGTTCCAGGGCATGGGTAAGGAAACCGATGCTTTGAATGGCACCTGGGGATTTGATCCCAGGGAAGTTACCTGCCTCATACTGTCTCATGCACATATAGACCACAGCGGGTTAATTCCCAAGCTGGTAAAAGATGGTTTCGACGGTAAAATTTATTGTACACCCGCTACTACTGAACTATCGGCCATCCTACTCGAAGACTCTGCCGGTATCCAGGAAAATGAAGTGAAATATGTCAACAAAAAAAGGGCTGCGGAAGGCCGTCCTTACGTAGAGCCGCTGTATAAAAAAGAACATGCACTGGCTGCTATGGATAAATTCGTGGGGGTAGACTATGGCGACTGGTATACCATTGATGAAAATGTGGAACTGCTGTATACCGATGCAGGACATATCATTGGCAGCGCTGCCGTACACCTGCGCATCAAAGAAAATGATAAAACCACCCGCATCACCTTCAGCGGCGATGTAGGCCGCTACCGTGATGTCATCCTGAAATCGCCCGACAACTTCCCGCAAGCTGATTATATCCTGCTCGAATCTACCTATGGCAACAGCCTGCATGATGTGCAGCTAACCACGCCCGATCAGCTATTGCAATGGATTGAAAAAACATGCCTGCAGAAAAAAGGTAAACTCATCATGCCGGCCTTCAGCGTTGGCAGGACCCAGGAGCTACTCTATGCTCTCAATCAGTTGGAACTGGAAGGCCGCCTCCCGGCGCTGGATTATTTTGTAGACAGTCCCCTCAGTGTGGAAGCCACGGAACTGGTCAAACGCTTCCCTAAATACTTTAATAAACATATCCAGGAAGTATTGCGAAAAGACAACGACCCGTTTGCTTTCACAGGATTAAAATACATAAAGACGGTAGATGAGTCCAAGCTGCTCAATTACCGTAATGAGCCCTGCGTCATCATCTCTGCCAGTGGTATGGCCGAGGCCGGCAGGGTTAAGCACCATATCAGCAACAGCATTGAGAACAGCCACAATACCATTCTGCTCACGGGCTATTGCGAGCCCGATTCGCTGGGCGGACGCCTGCTGTCGGGCGCCAAAGAAGTGGGCATCTTTGGGGTGCGACATGAGGTGAATGCCGAAGTAGGGTCTATCCGCAGTATGAGTGCACATGGTGATTATGAGGACCTCAGCCAGTTCCTGGCAGGCCAGGATCCGCGGCAGGTAAAGAAACTATTCCTGGTGCACGGTGAATATGAAGTACAAGAGCAATTCAAACAACGATTGATCAGAAAGGGATTCCTGGATGTAGTGATCCCCGAACGCCATGATGAGATCGGATTGGGATAATAAAAAAAGCTGCTTCACGGAGCAGCTTTAAATAAAATACTTTACTGTGGGTCGTCAAGCGTCTTTACTGATCTGGTATCAGATAAGGGTTTTTGGATATGGAAAATGTCCGGCTATCACAAATATTGGCGGAGGTTTTCCTTCGAGGAGATTACTATCAATAAAAAATCTTTCAGGGGATGATTGGATCGGTGCGGCGCCGTGATGCCGGCTTGGAGCCCGGTTCAGTTCCGGGGCGTTTATTGATAAACAAAGATGCATATTCTTTTTACTTTAACCTATTTTTTTCAGGGAATGGTGGCCAAACGTCGTTTTGGGGCGGAACCTGTAAATAGGAATGGGTATAAAAAGAAGCAACCGAACCAGGTGGTTCGGCTGTTTCCAAATGAAATCCAGGGTGGGTGAATGGGTAAAGGCTGGAGCGGTTTACCCATTAGTCTTCATACTGTACGGACTTCATTTTTTGCTCAACTTAAGAGTGTTTAGAGATAACCGTCGCGATTAATATCTTATATAAACAGAAGTCGTTTTGGTAGTGGTTAGGGGGATGGCTGAGTGCTGATACAAAGGTGTAAAATCGGGGGCAGGAGGGGAAGTTTTTTAGTCTTTTGAACCCTAAAAGCCGGTGAAGGGCCCAAATTCTTCGATAAACGAATAGATAAAATTCTAGTGGTAACTGGGTATAATTGCCTAATAAACTGATAGCCAGGAGGGAAGTACTACATCCATAGTTATTATTTCGAACTCTGCTATACGTTGTTGTACATCAGTAACTTACATAGCGTGGAAAATCTGCCTGCAATGCAAAGGGAAAATCGAAGCAAAAGCAGCTAATAGCTAAAGCCTGACAGCTAACTCCTAAATAATATTCAATCTTTTCATTACCTCGCCCCGGTGAGCCTTGCTGATGGGGATCTCATTACCCTTAATAAAAAGGTCATTCTCGCGGATATCATCGATCTTATCGATATTAATAATATAAGAGCGGTGCACCTTAATAAAACATTGCTTATTCACCTTCTCTTCCAGGTTCTTGATCGTGTTATGGGTAACATACTTCTTATCGCCCGTCACAAACTTTACATAATCACCCATACTTTCAATATACAGGATATCATCATTATTCAATCTTACCAGTTTGCCATCGCTCTTAATAAAAATATGATCGGTGGCTGTACTCGCAATATTATTTTCTGTAGTAGCAGAAGTAAGCTTTTGTAACGACTCCAGGAAGCGCTGATAAGTAAAAGGCTTCTTCAGAAAATCTGTTACATTATATTCAAAAGCATCATAAGCATATTCCGGTTTCGAAGTGGTAAGCACTACCTTGGGGAAATAAGCAAGCTGGTCCAGCAGGTCAAAGCCCGTAGCGCCGGGCATCTCCACATCCAGGAAAAGCAGGTCTACTGAATGCTGGTTCAGGTATACTAGGGCATCCTGTACATTGGGGAAATGGGCCTGCACATCCACCTGCCCGCTTTTCTCACAACATCTGGTCAGGTAATCAGCAGCTACCTGCAGATCTTCCACAATAACGCATTTTAAATTCATAGCGGATTGGCATTAAAATCTTTCAACTTACGGTATTCTGATGCGATGATCAGCTTACCTTCTTCGAGGGAAGCCATCAGGCTTTTATAGCCCGCTTTTAAGGCCGATACATCCGTAGCTTGCTGGCAGGCGTCTTCAAAGGCTGCACACATTTGCTGAATATCAGTAAGGCCTACGAAGCCAAAAGCCGGCTTCACTTTATGAACACCTTTTTTAAGATCGGTAATATTTTCCCCTTCATAGGCGGCCTGGATAAATTCAAAGTCCTGGTCAAAATGCTGTAGCGTTACGGCAAACACCTCTTCTATATAAGGATAGTCATCGGCGTAAAGGCTGAACAAATAATCGCCGTTAATTTTTTCATTGAAAATGAAGTTTTTAGATAGGGTAGGCTGGTTCATAAGAAATAGATTTTCGTTTTTTTCGTTACATAACAGGCTGGCAAGCCCATTTTGCTACAAAATGCCTAATCCAATAACTCTATGAAGGAGAAATTATTATATCTGGGGTGGTCAATTTACCGGGATATTGTGTTTTCTGGCCTCCAGGAGGGGATCACCAAAGACCAGCGCAAAAAGATCATCGGCTTTAACCAGTTCATCCTCCTGGCATTGCTGGTCAACTTCTTTTCGGTTATCTCCTACTTCTACCATAAGCTATACATCAGTGCATTAATCAACATCACATCGGCCTACTTCTTTCTGCTGGCTTTTTACTTTGGCTCGCGCCGCAAACTGGAAACGGGCCGTATCATAGCGGTGGTGAACCTCAACCTGTACCTCATTGTCATCAGTTACATTGAAGGATTGAAAGCCGGAGAATACCTTTTTTACTTCCCTTACTTCCTGGTGCTCACCTTCGTGGTAAGTATCCGGCGAAACTCCCGGGAGCTGTTCATTGTATATGCCATTACCGTTATAGCCTCCCTCATCTGTCTTAAACTATCGCCTTATACCAACGATGTACAGGTTATCAATGAAGCATTGTACATACGGTTGTACAGCAGTAACCTCGTTATCTCGCTGTGTATGACCATCATCTTTTCCTATTCTATCCTGCGGGTAAATAAGGACAATGAAGTGGCCATCCTGCAGGAGAAAAAATTTGGCGATACTATCTTCAATACCTCACTCGATGGCGTATTCATCATATTCAGCCAAACCGGCATCATCGCCAGTTGTAACCATCGTGCCCTTGAGTTATTTGATGTGCATGAAAAGCGGGATATAGAAGGCTCTCATATAGAGAACTGGTTTGATGAAGATCATATACGTCAGTTCAAATCCATTGAAAAAACGATATCGGAAGAAACGCAAAGCTGGCAGGGCGAGCTGGCCTTTGCGACCAAAACAGGCCGCACCTTTCATGGCTATGTCAGCGCAGCTCCTTTCTCCTATAAAGATGTGCGTTACACAAAAATCAGTATCCTCGATGTGTCACATGTGAAAATGACCGAGTTTGAGCTCATGAAGGCCAAAGAAAAAGCGGAAGTAGCCGCCAAGGCAAAATCAAGGTTCCTGTCCAACATGAGCCATGAGCTGCGCACGCCTTTAAATGGCATCATTGGCGCGTCTAACCTGCTCGTGCAGGAAGAACACCTGCCATCGCAGAAAGCGCACCTCGATATATTGAAATTCTCTTCCGAGCACATGATGATGCTCATCAACGATATCCTGGACTATAATAAAATAGAGGCCGGTAAACTGGAGCTGGCCGAAGCGCCGGTGAACATCAAAGTATTCATACAGCAGGTGTCTACCCAGTTTGCGTCACAGGTAAAAGCAAAGGGGCTGGAATTTAAGACAGATATTGACGACAGGCTGGATGCTGAATTCATCACCGATGAAACACGCCTCAACCAGGTATTGAGCAACCTCTTGTCCAATTCCATCAAATTTACCCACAGCGGTAAGATCACCCTGGCGGTGCGCAAGCTCTTTGCCTCCAGCACCAAAGCTACCATCCAGTTCATAGTCATGGATACAGGCATTGGTATTCCGCGTAATAAGCACCGGGAGATATTTGAGACCTTTACACAGGCCGATGTAAATACCACCCGCAAATATGGCGGCACCGGCCTGGGATTGGCCATCACCAAAAAGATCGTCAATAAATTCAACAGCGACTTGCTCCTGGAAAGTGAAGAAGGCAAGGGCAGCGCTTTCCATTTTACCGTAGAGCTGAAGATCAATGAAAGCAGGCCGCGCTACATCCACGAAGACAATGCAGCGCAGCTCAGGCAACTGCCGGGCATCAGGGTCCTCATTGCAGAAGATAACCCCGTAAACCTGGCCATTGCCAAAAGGTTCCTGCTCAAATGGGGCATTGAGGTAACGGAAGCTATCAACGGGCGGGAAGCTGTAGAAAAATTCCGCAAAGGAGAGTTCGAACTGCTGCTTATTGACCTTGAAATGCCGGAAATGGATGGTGCAACGGCACTCCGGGAGATCCGGAAGCTCAATCACAACATCCCCGTAGTAGCGTTTACGGCCGCTGTATATGATAACATGCAGGAAGACCTGCTGCAAAAAGGATTTACTGATTTCATTCACAAACCATTCAGGCCGGTAGAGCTGCATTCAAAGATCACCTACCTCGTAGCCGCTTTAAGGGCGTAATTGATAGGCTGTTTCCTGCAGTTCATAGGTACGTACCTGTTATATACATTCGGTTAGTCTGTTTATTTATAAGTAACTTATCATGATTCAAGTTCCACGTCATGATAAGTTACTGCTATTACTCTATGCAAACGGTCGAAAATCATGATCAGCGTAGCAGCACAAGACTACTTTCCTGCCTCTTATAAGTAACTATATTAATAGACTAATAGAGTAGCATCTACTTTTTAGCCATCTTAAACAATTACTTATGAGGAAAATTCTATTGCCCCTCCTGGCAATGCTATGTACTTTCTATGCTTTTGCACAAACCAAAAATGTTAATGGACGGATAGTTGATGAACGCGGTGAGCCCATCGCGTTTGCTTCCGTAAAGATCAAAGGTTCACGTACCGGTGTAGCGGCAGATGCCTCCGGTAACTTCACTATTCGTGCTGCCAATGGCGATATATTGGTCATCTCTTCAGCCGGCTCTGCCGATAAAGAAGTAACGGTTACTGATATACCGTTAATAACCGTTCAGTTATCCCGTAACCAGACAGCCCTCACAGAAGTAGTGGTAACAGGTTATGGCACCAGGTCTAAACGATCTTCTGCCGGGTCTGTCAGCGCTGTGGCGATCGATGAGATCCGTACCCAGCCCATCGCTTCTTTCGATCAGTTGCTCCAGGGGCAGGCTACCGGCGTAAACATAAGGACCGGGACCGGCCAGCCCGGTTCCGCTGCCGAAGTGGTTATCCGTGGCCGTGGCTCCATCAGCGGATCTACAAACCCCTTATACATCGTAGATGGTATTCAGATCAATGCTGCCGACTTTGCCACCCTTAACCAGGGTGACTTTGAAAGCGTTACGGTACTGAAAGATGCCGCCGCCGCTTCCATCTATGGATCACGTGCTGCCGGTGGCGTCATTGTAGTTACTACCCGCAGGGGACGCGTAGGGCCTGTGCGTTTTAACTATGATGTACAATACGGGCAAAGCTACTGGCCCCGCCAGAAGCTCAAACTCATGAACACAGATCAAAAGCTGGACTATGAAATGGACCACGACAATCCCAATGGATGGACACAGGCCGATGTAGACAGCCTGCGCAACATCCATACCGATTGGGAAGATGTGTTTTTCCGTACAGGCATCACCCAAATGCACCAGTTGAGTGCATCTGGCGGAACGGACCGCACCCGTTTCTATGCTTCCCTGTCTTACATGGACCAGACAGGCGTTGTTAAGGCTACCGGTTTAAAAAGATATACCGGTCGCATTAATCTCGAAAGCGGTACCAATACCCTGCGCTTTGGCCTCAACACTTCCTTCGGTTATTCCATCTTTAACAATACTGCCGAAAACAACCAGAGCGTTGTATCTCCCTTAAATGGTATCCGCTGGTCATTGCCTTACTTTACACCGTATGACCAGGATGGTAAATACCTGCAGGACCCTACCCCTTCCGGTCAGCCCAATCCCTTACAGGAGTTGCTGGAAAACAAACGCCGCTTCCCGCAATGGAAAGGCGTGGCCAATGCCTTCATTGAATACAAACCCACCTTTGTAAAAGGAATCACACTGCGCACCAACTGGGGTTTTGACTATACGCAGAACGAATGGGAAATCTACAATGCACCCGGCACCAATGCCGGCGCACAGGCGCAGGGGGGGCAGGGAAGCCTTGCCCGCTTGTTCAACCGCAACTTCCGGTACATAGGCACCAACTCCATCAACTACAAAAACACCTGGGGTGATCATGACTTCAGCGGTTCCATCTACCATGAAATATTGGATAATGATTTCAACCAGTTCAACTTTACCGGTTATGGACTCACCCTTCCTTTTCCCAATGAAGCATCTATTACCGACGGCACAGCCGATCCGGACGCGGGAAATGGTTTTATACCTATTGTAAGAGGTAATGGTACCGACAATACCCTCGTATCCTATTTCGCGGAAGCCGATTATGCCTATAAGAACCGTTACTTCTTCCACGCAGGTTACCGGCGCGACGGTTCATCCCGCTTTGGCGCCAACAACAAATGGGCCGATTTCTACAATGTGGGCGCCAGTTGGATGCTTTCTGATGAAGCCTTCTTTGAACCCTTAAAAAATACCGTTGACCTGTTGAAAGTAAGAGTAAGCTATGGCACCGTAGGTAACCAGGATGGAATAGGCGACTTTGCGCACAAGGCCCTGTTTGGCAAGATCAACTATGCCGGTAATACCGGACTGGGACTGATTTCTCCCGGTAACCCCGATCTGAAATGGGAGACCAAAGCAACGCTTAACCTCGGTATTGAATTTGCCCTCCTCAAAAACCGCATCAGCGGTTCGGTGGAATTATATAACAGCAATACCCGGGACCTCTTCTACGACAAAACAATATCTATGACTTCCGGCTTTGCTTCTATACGTTCCAATGCCGGCCGCTTGCGCAATAGGGGCATAGAGATCAACCTGCGTGGCGTACCAGTGAACACACGCGACTTTAGCTGGACCATTGACGGTAACTTCACCTACAACAAAAACACCATACTGGAACTGGGGCCCGATGGAGAAGACAGTGTATTGCGGGGAGATGGTGTCAGCATATTGAAAATAGGTAAGCCGATCAACACCCTCTACCTCGTTCGCTATGCCGGTGTTGATCCGGCCAACGGTGATCCTTTGTATTATGACAAAGATGGTAAAATAACCTCCGACTTTTCTGCCAATGACAACGCTTTCCTCGGCACCAGTGATGCGCCTTATTTTGGCGGTATCACCAACACCTTCCGGTACAAAGCGCTTGAATTGCAGGTATTCTGGGTATTTGTATTTGGTAATGAACTGTACAACAATGACCGCTTCAATGTAGAATATCCGGGTTATATCGCCTCCAGTCTCTCTGCTGATCTCTTGCGCGAATGGCGCCAGCCGGGAGATGTTACTGATATCCCGCGTGCCGACCCCAGCGTTTACTTCCTTGACAAAACATCCCACTTTGTGGAGAATGGCAGCTACTGGCGGCTAAGGAACGTACAGCTCTCTTACACATTGCCTAAGAAATTGCTCGATAAAATGAAGGTCAATAGCCTGCGCGTATTTGCACAGGGGCAGAACCTGTATACCGGCACCAAATACCGGGGATATGATCCGGAGCCGCCTTCTAATGGTAGTACTACCCTCAATGCCGGTGCCCAGTATCCTACTCTTAAAACAGTAACAGTAGGCATCAACCTCGGATTTTAAATAAACAGCAGGAATTGATTCACGTAAAAAAAACAGCAATGAAACTTATCAGCAATATAACCTTCCTCCTCCTCGTGCTGCTCGCATCCTGTTCCAAAAAAATAGAGATCAAACCCGAATATCAACTGGACGGTAGCAGCCCCCTGGCCACTATCAAAGAAGCCGATAACGTACTCACGGGTGCGTATGATGGCTTTCAAACGGGTGATTATTACAGGTCCAGTGGCCCTTCCGGGGCATATTCTGTAGTGCCGGACATCATGGGCGATGATCTTATTGAAACCAAGGAGTCATTGGGCAACTACCAAACCCAGGCCGAATGGAGATATGAATCCATTGAAGATGATGTGCAGGCTACCTGGCTCGGTGCCTGGAACATCATTTCAGGCGTCAACATCATCTTACGTGATATTGACAACATCGCTTCGCAGGACCCGAAGGCTGCTAACCGCATCAAAGGACAGGCCCTGGCCATCAGGGCGCATGTGCATTTTGACCTCCTGCGCTACTTTGGGGAATCGCTCGACGGAAATTCGACCAACCGGGGCATCCCTTATGTCACCAAATTTGATGTAACCGCCAAACCCGGCAGAAGCACGGTGAAAGAGAGTTACGAAAAAATCCTGGCCGACCTGGCAGAAGCAGCGACCATCCTTTCCGGTGAACTGGACAAGCCCATCAATACCGATGATAACAAAACCCGGATAGATTGGCTGGTGGTAAAAGCCATACAGGCACGCGTAAACCTCTATGCAGGTCAGTGGCAGGCGGCGGCTGATGCTGCTACGGCGGTGATCAATCAGGTAGAATTAAGCAGTATAGACGACTTCCCTTCCATCTGGAACGATCAATCACTGGAAGAAGTGTTATGGTCAGTTAGCTTTGAAAACCTGCAGGATGGCGTGGTTTATGATAACGTATTCTTTGCCCGTGGTAACCGCAGCACCTACCGGCCTGCACAGGGGCTTACCGCCTTATATGATCAGGCAAATGATGTACGTTATAGTACTTACATGGCCAACGTGGGTACGCTCAATGATATTGTCAGGACGCCACGCCTCGTCGTTATCAAACACCTCGGTAAAGGAACAGCTACTGATGGTGTAGTAAATTGGAAAGCCTATCGCGTAGCAGAAATGTACCTCATACGTGCCGAAGCCAATTTCAGGCTTAATAAAGAGACAGAGGCTTTGAACGATCTCAATGAGCTCAGGGAGCACCGCATTGATGGCTTTACAGGCGGCGCAGAAACCGGCAACGCTTTATTGACAGCCATCATGACCGAGCGCAGAAAAGAGCTGGCATTTGAAGGCCACCGTTTCTTCGACTTTAAGCGCTGGAATAAAACACCCATCAACCGCTGTGCTTCCAATACCGATACCCCCAGTACGATATGTTCACTGGATCCCGATAGCCGTGCCTGGGCATGGCCGATACCTTTCAATGAAACCATTGTCAATCCGAACATTCAGCAGAATGATGATTATTAACCAACAAACCCGGACAACCATGAAAAATACGGCACTCCTCTATAGCTTGTTGCTCCTGCTGTGCACCTCCTGCCTCAAGGAAAAGCATGCTATTGACTTCGTGGATAACACCAAACGGATTATCACAGAGTTTACCGCAGCCAAAAATGACATCAATTCACTGGCATTGGACTATTCCGATCAGTTCATAGAAACAGATCTTACCGAGCTGCAGATATTCCGTTCGGAATTCAACAGTGACGTACAGATCAAAATCGCTTTAAACAATACCGTCATAGACAACTATAACCTGGAAAACCTGACCGCCTATGAGCCACCACCTACGGGTTCTTTTACGATCATGTCTTATGACCTTGTCATCTCGCCGAACACCCGTAAAACCAAAGTACGCATCAGGATAAAACCTTCAGCCATTGTAGGCGGCAGCTATGCCATTGGACTATCCATTGCACAGGTAAGCCAGGGCGAGATCAGTTCCATCTACAAGAACGTGCTCATCGAATTGAAAGTGAAAAATGATTATGAAGGATGGTACGGGGCCTCGGGGCTGCGGATTCTCTACAGTGGCGGTTCCAATCAAACGCCGGTCAGTGCCGAAGCGCCTATTGAAGGCAGTAAGTACCTCTCCACCGTAGACCTGACGACTGTGGAAACAGAAGTGGGCGATTTGACGACTGCCTGGATGTACCTGCAGATAGATCCCACTACCAAACAGGTCACCGTATTGCCCAGTGCTACCAGCACCAGCTTTTCTTCACTGGAAAATGATGGCGACTGCAGCTATGATCCCGCTACCCGTACGTTTACTTTACACTACAAGTACTACAATGCTAATGGCCAGCTCAGGGAAATACAGGAAACCCTGGTGGCCGAATAAATGCTCTGGTGCAGTTCAACAGGGCAAATACTGCTGCCAGTGTTCATGTGCTATACGGCCCCGGTTCGTCCGGGGCTTTTTAATGCCGGTTCATGTATTAACTTTTTTCTAACCAATCTTTCACAAAACTTTATTGACGCGGGGCAGACTTATTGCGTTAATAATATTGATAACAACTTTGTCAATATAAAAGCAAGTGATATGAATACGTGGAAGCTAAGTTCAATGGCCCTGGTGTTACCAATACTCCTGGCAGTGGGATGTGCAGCCCCTGCTCATATAGAGCGGGATGAAACAGCCGATTTTACACAGTACAAAACCTTTGCCTGGGTAGCCAGTGAAAGCAAAGACAAAAAAGAAGATAAGCGGAATGAGAAAGACGACAGGAAGAACGACAAAAAGGAAGACAAAGCCCGCAGGAATGACCTGGTAGACAGGCAGGTGCAACTGGCTGTAAACAAAGAGCTGGAAAAGCAGGGTTGGAAAGAAGACAAAAACAGGCCCGATGTGCTCATCAGCTATGATGTGCTGGTGGAAAGGACCACCCGCGAATCATCCAATCCGGTTTATTCCCGTCCGTACAGCAGGATCTTTTACAATCCTTACCTGCGCCGCTATGGTACCATCTACTATCCCTCCACCTTTTTGGGATACGATGATAACACGGTGTCGGTAAGAGAAGGTACCCTCACAGTAACAATGGTAGATGCTAAAACAGACAACACCGTCTGGCAGGGGTGGACTACCGATGAAGTGAGCAGCCGGAACCTGACGCAAAAGGAAATACAGAGCAGCGTAAGATCTATCTTCAGAAAATTTGACGTGGTAACAAAATAAACGGGTCAGGATCATTAGTGAAAAACCTGGATGCCGGTACAAAATCAGGAACTTACCACCTGTTTTGTGGCCGGCATTCTTATTTCCGGCAGTCAAATACGCATTTTTATAATTAATATATACGCAAACCTGCTATACCTTCTCATCCCCTGACGCTTGCCACTATCGAAGCAAACGCTCCTGAATTCTGAATTCTGGATGCTGAATCCTGTATTCTTCCCTATTTTAGCTGCTCAAACGATTTTCCTCATACAGCTAAATTTGAATATGAAAAGAACAGTCCTCCTGGTTGCCGTACTCCTGGGTACCCATATGCTCTTTGCCAACATTACGCTTCCTAAGATCTTCAGCGACAACATGGTGCTCCAGCGCAACAAGCCCATACCGGTATGGGGCTGGGCAGCCGCCAATGAAAAAATCACCATTCAGTTCAATAAGCAGGTAAAAACCGTCAAGGCCGATAAAACAGGTCAGTGGAAACTCGCCCTGGACCCTGAACAGGCCGGCGGCCCCTTTCAACTGATCGCGAAAGGAAAAAATACCCTCACCATCAGCAACATCCTGGTGGGGGAAGTATGGATCTGCTCCGGGCAGTCCAATATGGAATGGACTGTTGACGGCAGCAACAACAAGGAAGAAGAAATAAAGAATGCCAACTTTCCCCTCATCCGCCACTTCAAAGTGCCCAAAACAGTGGCCGGTGCACCACTGAAAGACCTCACCGGTGGCGCCTGGGAGGTCTGTAGCCCGCAAACAGTGGCCAATTTCACAGCCGTAGGTTACTTCTTTGCCCGCGACCTCTATCTGCAGCTTAATATACCCATTGGCCTCATCAATACCTCCTGGGGAGGTACCATGGTAGAAACCTGGGCCAGTAAAGAAGCATTCCAGAACAGTGAGGAATTCAAAACGCTTTTTGGCAATACTACTGGTATTGCCGACCTCGATGCTGCCCTCAAACAAAAGTCTCAACAATTGACCCGGAAAATTGAAGCACAACAGGGGCCATTGAACCCGGCAGCGGCCAACGGTAACTGGCAGTTGGCCGATTTTAATGATGCCGGCTGGGCCCACATGAAACTGCCCGGGGCCTGGGAATCGCAGGGACTGGATGATCTGGATGGTGTAGTATGGTTCCGCAAAACCATTACCCTTAACAATGCCGACGCAGGGAAAGCAGCTACCCTTGAGCTGGCCAAAATAGATGATGTTGACGAAACCTTTGTAAACGGCACTAAGATCGGCAGCATGACACAGTGGGACCAGGATCGCCGGTATACCATACCGGCAGGTATACTCAAAGCCGGTAAAAACACCATTGCCATCCGGGTAACAGATGGCATGGGCGGTGGCGGCATTCATGGCGATGCAGCCAATATGAAGCTTACCATTGACAACACGCCGCAATCTCTGGCCGGCGATTGGTTGTACAGGGTGGAAGCGATGCACATATCCAACCTCGGTAATCCCAACCAGTATCCCACCTTGCTTTTTAATGGCATGATCAACCCCCTCATCCCTTATGCTATACAGGGAGCCATTTGGTACCAGGGAGAAAGCAATGCCGGTCGTGCTTACCAATACCGCAAAGCTTTCCCGCTCATGATCAACGATTGGCGCAAGCGCTGGAACCAGGGCGATTTCCCTTTCTACTTTGTGCAGCTCGCCAGCTTCAATGCCGGCAATGGTGATACACAGAAAGGAAGTACCTGGGCCGAACTGAGAGAAGCGCAAACTACCACCTTATCATTACCCAATACAGGCATGGCGGTGACCATTGACATCGGAGAGTCAAAAGACATTCACCCGCGCAACAAGCAGGACGTGGGCAAGCGGCTGGCATCCATTGCCCTGGGAAATCTTTACCAGCAAAAAGGAGAGTGGAGCGGACCCGTATACCAGTCCATGAAAACCGCAGGCAATAAGATCGAACTTTCGTTTACACATGCCGGCGGCTTCATGGCAAAAGACAAATACGGATACATCAAAGGATTTGAAATAGCCGGCGCCGATCAAAAATTCTACTTCGCACAGGCACAGATAGCCGGTGATAAACTAATCATCTATAGCGACAAAGTGCCTGCGCCGGTGGCAGTACGTTATGCCTGGGCCGATGATATGCCCGAAGCCAATCTCTACAACAAAGAAGGATTCCCGGCTGTTCCTTTCCGTACAGATAACTGGAAGGGAATAACAGAATCCGTTAAATATGAAATTAAATGACCTTAAACCAGATAGAATCATGAGAAAATCGCTCTTATCCTTATTCCTGTTAACGCTTGTTACCGGTGTCCTGGCGCAGCAAAGACAAGGTGGTCCGCAAAGACCTCCGGCAACGGCTGCCACGCCGCCGGCGGCAAAAGAAGAAAAGCCTGCACCGGGCAAACAGCTTATTGATCCCGATGCCTCGGTAACTACCAACCATGAAGTCACCATCAAAGGTCAGCGTATTCCTTACAAAGCCATCGCAGGCACCCTGCCGGTATGGGATGAGGAAGGAAAAGCCATTGCCGGTGTATTCTATACCTATTATGAACGGACCGATATAAAAGACAAAGCTCCGCGTCCCCTTGTCATCTCCTTCAATGGCGGCCCCGGCTCTGCTTCCGTATGGATGCACATCGCTTATACAGGCCCCGCTCTCTTGAACATTGATGATGAAGGGTACCCGGTGCAGCCCTATGGCATCAAGGAAAATCCCTACTCCATTCTCGATGTGGCTGACATTGTATATGTAGATCCGGTAAATACCGGTTTCTCAAGGCCCGTTAACAAAGACATACCTGGTACTAAATTCTTCGGGGTAAGGGCCGATATCAAATACCTCGCAGAATGGATCGGTACCTTTGTTACCCGCCAGAACCGTTGGGCTTCTCCCAAATACCTTATCGGGGAAAGCTATGGAACCACCCGCGTGGCGGGATTGGCGCTCGAATTACAGAATGCGCAGTGGATGTACCTCAATGGGGTAGTACTCGTATCGCCTACAGAACTGGGTATTGAAAGAAGTGGTCCTGTGGAGGCGGCGCTTCGCCTGCCTTACTATGCGGCTACTGCCTGGTACCATAAACTATTGCCGGCCGATCTGCAACAAAAAGACCTCACGGCCATGTTGCCCGAGGTAGAGGACTTCACGGTTAATGAGCTGATCCCCGCCATCACCAAAGGCGGCTACCTGCCCGAAGCAAAAAGAAGGGAGGTAGTGGCTAAAATGGCCCGCTACTCAGGCCTGTCTGAAAAAGTCATCCTGCAACACAACATGGATGTGCCTACCAACTTCTTCTGGAAAGAGCTCTTGCGTGATAAAGGCTATACCGTAGGCCGCCTCGATTCCCGCTATAAAGGTATTGACAGGCAGGATGCCGGTGATGGGCCTGACTTCAATGCGGAGCTTACTTCCTGGCTGCACTCTTTTACGCCGCCCATTAACATGTACCTGCGCAATGACCTTAATTATAAAACCGATCTGCGATACAACATGTTTGGCCCTGTACATCCCTGGGACCGCAGTGGCGATCAAACCGGTGAGAACCTTCGGCAGGCGATGGCGCAGAATCCTTACCTGCATGTACTCATACAATCAGGCTACTATGATGGCGCCTGTGATTACTTCAATGCCAAATACGACATGTGGCAGATGGACCCCGGTGGCAAGCTCAAAAAACGGCTCAGTTGGGAAGGCTACCGTAGCGGGCACATGATGTACCTGCGCAAGGAAGACCTCGCTTCCAGCAACGAACACATCCGCGAATTTATCCGCAAATCCCTGCCCAAACCCGGCGAACCCGCCAAGTATTGAGCATTGAACATTGATATAAAGAACGCTGTAGGAATATCCCTGCAGCGTTTTTATTTTCGCCGCAGAGTCTTATTTTCCCCGCAGAGTCTCCCGAAGGGGACTCTGCGTTTTTCTGCATGGTTTAAAATTTTAAAATCTCAGGGTTATCTTCTACTTTACGCCCATCACTCAATTTGGAAGTATGACAAAGAACATTTTCATGGCTGCGCTGACCATTGCCACTGCTATTATCCTGTGCAGTTATACCGGTATCTTCAACCGCCCCAATAAAACAACGGATATACCGGTAGCGCCACCGGCTAAAAAGCTTATTACAGGTGCCGATCAAACCAACCTGTACATTAATTACCTCAAAGGAAAGCGGGTAGGATTTGTAGGCAACAATACCTCTATCATAGGCAATAAACCCAGCATAGACAGCCTGCTTAAACGGGGTGTCAAAGTCGTAAAAATATTCGGTCCGGAGCACGGCTTCCGGGGCAATGCCAGCAATGGGGCGCATGTGGGTGACTTCATTGACTCTGCTACAGGTATTCCGGTCATCTCCCTCTATGGAAAAAACAGGAAGCCTTCCAAAGAGCACATGCAGGAAATTGACATCATGATCTATGACATCCAGGATGTGGGTTGCCGTTTCTATACCTACATCAATACACTGGCCAATATCATGGAAACCTGTGCAGAGAACAACAAGGAACTCATGATCTTCGACAGGCCCAACCCCAATGGTTACCTTGTGGATGGTCCTATACTGGAGGATCACCTGCACTCAGGTATTGGTAAATTCAGGATACCCATCACACATGGCTGTACCATTGGCGAATTTGCGCAAATGCTCAATGGAGAAGGATGGCTTCAAAATAAGATGAAGTGCAAACTGAAAATAATAAAATGTGCCAACTATACACATGATACGCCCTATGCATCACCCATAAGTCCGTCTCCCAACCTCAATACGCCACAGTCTGTTTTATTATATCCTACGCTTTGTCTTTTTGAAGGTACCATCATCAGCCAGGGCAGGGGCACTTACATACCTTTCACCGTATTGGGAGCACCCTTGCTCAAAGGAAAATATACCTTCACCTTCAGGCCTGTCAGCATCAAGGGAATGAAAGAAGCGCCCCTTCACCAGGATACTGATTGCTATGGCCTTGACCTCCGTAAATATGACACGGAAATACTTCGCAGGAAAAAGGGCATCCACCTCCAATGGTTAATAGAAATGTACAAGGCCTATCCCGATAAAGCCAGGTTCTTTGATCAGACACAAAGCAAGGAAATTGGCAACTTCGACAAACTGGCCGGCACGGAGAACCTCAAAAAGCAGATCATTGCAGGCGTATCAGAACAAGCCATCCGCAAATCCTGGGAACCCGGATTAAGCCGCTACAAGCAAATGCGTAAAAAATACCTGCTGTACCCATAGGTATTTTTCACCACCACATACGGTGAAAAGACCATCCTCAAAACGGTTCTTACACCCTTTAAGGAGTTTAATAACACCATGATATTTGTTGCAGCACAACCACCTTAACTGCTCAACAAAAAAACGTGTTATGAAACTCATTGACCCCATGGATTTCTCATTCGATCCTTTCTTAGCCAACATGCAGGGAAATATACTGAAAGGACATGGCCGGGATCACACCACCCATATATTCCTGCAATTTGACAAAGGAAGTGAAGAAGCAGTACGGGAATGGATAAAAGTCTTATCGGGCGACATTACCAGCTTAAAAAAACAATTGCGCGACAGGGAACTGTACAAGCGGAACAACATAAAAGATGGCCTCTTTACGGCATTCTTTCTCACGGCAGCAGGATACAAATACCTTGACTTTAAAGAGGTGGAAACGAAATTTGCCGACCCTGCTTTTAAAGCAGGTATGAAAGAAAGGCTGGCAGTAAGCAATGACCCGGCTGTAGAGCAGTGGGAAAAATGCTTCCGGCAGGAAATACACGCTATGATACTATTGGCCGATGATGAAAGGAACCGGATGGCAACCAGGGCCAGGAATATATTGGAAACCATAGATGGGTTCAGTACAGTAACTGGGGTGGAATATGGCAACGTTATCCGGAATGCCGACGGAGAGGGTATTGAACATTTTGGATATGTGGATGGCATCAGTCAGCCGCTCTTCCTGAAGGATGAAGTAGACGCCTGGATGAAATTTCACAATACCAATCCGGAAAAAGCCTTCTTTGATCCAACAGCCGATTCAGATCTTGTGCTCATCAAAGATCCTTATGTCAATGATCCGGACGCTTATGGCAGCTATTTTGTTTTCAGAAAGCTGGAGCAGAACGTAAAAGGCTTTAAAGAAGCAGAGGAAAAATTGGACATGGGCGAGCTGGCCGGCGCCTGGCTGGTGGGACGCTTTGAGGATGGCTCACCCGTGGTGCTTACCGACGATGAAGGCATGATAGGGGCCGGTAACTACAATAACTTTAACTACAACAACGATCCGTCCGGAGGCCGTTGTCCGTACTTTGCCCATACAAGGAAAACCAATCCCCGCAAGGATGTTAGTCCCGGCGATGACCATAAATCCCATATCATGGCACGGCGCGGAATACCTTTTGGCCACCGGAACGTGGATACGGCCATACATCCCTGCGATTTGCAACTCCCCGAAGGAGGAGTAGGATTACTCTTCATGAGCTACCAGCGGAGTATTCAAAACCAGTTTGAATTCATACAGAGCAAATGGGCCAATAGCCCCGATTTTCCTTCTGGTCCCAATCCGGGAGTGGATGCCATCATCGGGCAGGTGGCTGGTCAGCATCCGGCAACACATGCCTATCAATTCCCGCTTGATTATGGCAGTGATAAACTAACGGACCCTCCCCTCACTTTCAGTCAGTTTGTAACCATGAAAGGAGGCGAATACTTCTTTGCACCCAGTATCAGCTTCCTGAAATCATTGGCCCAACCGGCATAACGTAGCTGCCTGCCTACTGAAGTAGGTACAAGGTTATTTGGTAGCAGGTGGTAAACGGTATATAACTATATACCGTTTTTTTGTGCCATTTCGGCAGCCGTAATATCTTTCTCTTCTTTTGTCATTTCGAACCCGCCACACGTTCTCGCCTTTTCAGCAGGCAAAGCGGGTGAGAAATCTGCCTGCGACGCAAAAGCAAACCAAAACCAACAATCCCCCAAAAAAATTCCACCCAAATAGTTACAATTATATCAATTAGCCGACTAATATTACTGGCCGGGTAATATTACCTTGCCTGTCAATACCAAACACTCAAACAACACGCAGCTATGAAAAAGAACATCAGCGTAACCTTCCTGTCCTTACTCTTTGTAACCGCTCTTGTAGCCCAAAGTGCCAATAACCCGGATGGCCATTCCTTATTCAGCATGATGCCCAATTATGCGGTGGACAAATACTCATTGGTTAAAAACGAATTTGACCAACTCAAAATATTGGTACCCGATAAAAAAGAGACTGCGGGATATTCAGAAGCAATAAAAGAAGGAGAATTGGAAGTATGCAGGTTCGAATTCAAGGGTGACGCGAAAAACCAACCTTCTAACCTGCTTATCCTGCGCAACTTTAAGAATGCCGTTGCACAAAAAGGTGGGGAGTTGATTTTTGAAGATAAATTCTACCAGGACAAAGAATTCTTCAAAATAAAACAGGGAGGAAACACCTACTGGGTAAAGATCTATTGCGATGGTATTGGTAATTACACTATATCCAGTATAAAGGAAGCGCCCATGAGCCAGTATATCGTGCTCAATGCCGGGCAGATCAAATCCGGCCTGGACCAGGAAGGCAAAGTAGCTTTCTACGGCATCTTCTTTGATGTAGATAAAGCGGTAGTAAAACCCGAGTCAGCGCCAACGCTCACTGCCATAGCCGGCTTCCTGAAAGCCAATCCTGCCACCAATGTATTTATAGTAGGGCATACCGATAATACCGGCGACTTTACCCGCAACAGCACCTTGTCAAAAGACAGGGCTACGGCGGTGGCCACAGAGCTCACCACAAAATATGGTGTCAGCAAAGCCCAGGTAACTCCCCAGGGCGTAGCCTCACTGGCCCCTATAGCTCCCAACGATACCGAAGAAAACAAAGCAAAGAACAGAAGGGTGGAGATCGTAAAGAAGTAGCGTAAATACACGTACAACATAAATATCAGTAAGGGTTCCGGACCACCGGAACCCTTACTGTCTTACCGCCTTCCCGGCTATTCTTACTTATAAATAATCAATACATCTATCACCCGCGTACCCTTCTCCACCACCAGTCCGATCTTTTGTATTGAGGCCAGCACATCTTCTTTGGAAGGTATAGCATTTTCTGTAACAATATCATACTTGCCCGTCAGTCCGGTTTCATCCACCAGCGGCAACTCCAGCACATTACCTACATAATCCACAAATGGTTTTAGGATAACGCCTTTGCCCGTAAATCCTCGACCGCTGAAACCATAAGTACTTTCGGTGGCAACCGATTCCTGCCAGTTTTTTGTTGCAGGCAGCTTGTGCAACACATATACCGGCATTTCCCTTTTTTCCAATCTTGCTTTTATGGGAAACAACTGGTGCAGTAATTGTTTCATAATAACAAACAGGCTATCCTTCTGTTCCGGCTTTACGATCAGATCAAAGCAGTAACGGGTGCTTTTGTTTTCCCATTCGCAAATACTCTTCTTAGGTACTTCATAAACTATCTGGTGCTCCGATACATCATAAGTTTCCCGGTAAATATCAGACAGGCACAGATTCACATAACTGCGCCGGCGGCCTTTAAAAGGGCCTTGCCAATACAACTTTGTCATACCGTTTAATCCCGTCCGGTAACCACTCCAGGTAACCTGGAAACCGATCGTACTGTCGACAGTAAAAGTCTCGGCTTCAAACCCCCGCCCGTTGCCGGTCTCTGCAGAAGAACGTATCTTTTCGTTGCGGACTAATCGATCAATCAGTGACTGGTTAATCGAGTCCGTGCGCACCAGCGCTACAATACGGTGTTGCTGATCAAGGATAGCCGATTGGCCTAAATAAACGAAAGCAAACTGGCGGTACAGGTTGAAGCTGGTGTCCGAAGCCAGCCACAGGATAGAAGGCTTGCGTGTCAGGTACTTTTGAAGCCTGCTCACAGGATCGTCGGCAATAGCGATCACCTGCACATGACGGCCGTTCTTTACCTGCAGCTTCGCCAGGCTGTCCATTTCAGGATAACAGGAACCGCAGGCAGTACTCCAGAAATTCAGGATCAGGAACTTCTTATTCGGCGCATGAACAGCCAGCGATTTAACCGGCGCGTTAATAATAGGGCGGATGATCACATCGGGAAACAGATCGCCTGCTTTCAATACAGGCTGGGCCTGGGCAAGGCCGCAAAACACCACTAATAAAACGAATAATGGGATACGCATAGATTATTTTTAAAGCAAAACTGCCAAACCTCCGCCGGTAATCAGGTTAGGCGTTCTGTTAGCCTTTGTTAATTTATGTTAATGGAAAAGGGAAGGTTCACCACAGCTGCTTACATTTGATCCTGTATGAACAAAAACACCCGCCTCCTGGTCATCATTTGTGTCGTTGCTGTATGCGGGGTTATGCTATTACAGTCACGATGGATCGTGAACTACTACCAGGTCAATAAAGAACGTTTTGATAAAGAGGTCAACCTTGCTTTTGAGGATGCCATCAAAACGGAACACAAAGTGCGTTGTGATACAATAGAAAACCTCATCTATAAAATTGTAAAAGATACCACGCAAACAAGTATTACCAGTAAATGGAGCGATCGGTCTAACGCCCACATCTACTATATAGCCAGTAAAAAAGATACGTCAGACAAGTATAGCTTCTCCACTATCCACATCAATAAGCCTATTCTATCCCCGGCGGATACAGTAAGAGACCAGGTGGCGCGTCACTTTGCCGCCATGTACCGGCGTGAAGACCTGGAAAAGAACATTGTTTTCTTTCGCACACAGAGCCTGGGCCGGCACATCACCCAATACGTGAACGATTATGCTTTTGATACCTTGCGGCTTCGCCCTATTTATAAACAACTACTGTCAGAAAGAGGCATACAGGAACCCTTCTTATTCTATCTGCGTACTGATGATAGCACCTTAAACAGGAGCCGGTTTCCCGATAGCCTGCAAAACCTTTATCCTGTCATTACGAAATCATTTCCCACCTACTCCACAGAAAAAGAGAAAAGTTACGTTCGGGCTATGTTTCATAAGCCGGTGAGTTACCTGTTCAATAAAATGACAGGCATGGTAATAGCCTCTGGCGTATTGCTGTGCATCGTTGCATTTACCCTATTCTACCTTCTGCGCATCGTAAGGCGGGAGAAAAAACTGTCGGCCATTAAAAACGATTTCATCAGCAATATCTCCCACGAATTAAAAACACCCATTGCTACCGTAGCGGCGGCGGTAGAGGCCATGGAAGGATTTGATGCCTTGCAAAGCCCGGAGAGAACAAAAAAATACCTCCGCATCTCCCGCGTTGAACTACAAAGGCTGGCCGATATGGTCAATAAAATACTCAACATGGCGCAGTATGAGCGCCGGGACTTTGAGCTCAAACCGGAACCCGTCAACATCAATGCCATCATTGAAGAGATCGTTGGCAGGTACACCCTGGCCGGTGAAAAAAACATCACCTTCCGCTACAACAATGAAGCGGGAACAGAGGTGGTAATAGCCGATAAACTGCACCTGTACAACGTTATCAATAACCTGGTGGATAATGCAGTCAAATACTCAGGAGAAGAAGTTGCCATTGATATAGGGCTTTACCGGGAAAAACAATACTTTGTCATCAAAGTAAAAGATGATGGCATAGGCATTGCCGCAGGCGACCTGCCCTTCATCTTCGATAAATTCTACCGGGTACCTTCCGGCAACATTCATAAAGTAAAAGGGCATGGGCTGGGCCTCAGCTATGTAAAACACATCATCGAAAAACACGGTGGATGGTGTGTAGCGGAAAGCCGTCCCGGGAAAGGCAGTACCTTTAAAATCGGATTGCAGGTATGACAGACAGGCAATTAAGGATACTATTTGTGGAAGATGAGCTCAACCTGGCAGAAATTGTCAGGGAAAGCCTGGAAAGCCGCGGCTTTCAGGTCACCCACCTGGCTACTGCTTCCACCGCCCTGGAGGCCTACTACAATCAAAAGCCGGATATTCTTATTCTCGATGTCATGCTGCCGGATGCAGATGGCTTTGCACTGGCCCGGCAGATCAGGGCTACCGACATGGATACGCCAGTCATCTTTCTTACTTCCCGGTCACTGCCACAGGATGTGGTCACCGGTTTTGAGAGCGGCGGCAACGACTACCTCAAAAAACCTTTTAGTATGGAGGAACTGGTAGTGCGCATCAAAGCCCTCACCAGCAAAAGCCGTACGCTCTTTCGCGAAATGGCCGATCCTGATGCACCGGTCATCATCGGTTCTCAATACGCCTTTCATTATCGCCAGGCGTTGTTAAAGCGTAATGAGGTGATTGTTTCACTCACCGCCCGGGAGGCAGAGCTCTTAAAACTATTCCTGCTCAACAGGAACCAGGTCATGGACCGTAAATCCATCCTGCTTCACATCTGGGGCAATGATGACTTCTTTACCGGCCGTAGCCTGGATGTGTTCATCACCCGACTACGTAAATACCTGCAACACGATCCCGAGGTCAGGATCATGAACATACGGGGGGTAGGGTATAAGCTCATTGGATAAGAAATTGAAATATTGTTCCTGCCAATTGCGCTTACTCACTGGTTAATACGGCATACCGGCACTATTTGTCTTTATGATAACTTAGGTGATCACTTCATTAAACCTTGTAATATGAAAAAAATCACTCAACCTTCCGTATGGATCGCATTACTCTTCCTGGCCGTATCTGTGGGCGTAGCAGCATTCACTAAAAAGCCAACAGCAACCGTAAAGCAGTCAATTGCCAAACAGTCCCAACAATTAAACAAGAAAACCGGTGCCAACCTGATCCAGTCTGATGAGTTTGCCGTCTCCTACTTTAACTATGAAGATTGCAGCTACATCCATACTACGCCGGGTGTATGGCCCAATGAGACCTTTTATTGGGCAGGTGACGTTTACGACATAACCGTGGGAACAGTGCTCTATTATGATGCGGATTTACTATATCCTGCTTCTGCCGGCTCTTACTTCTACTATCATAATGAAACTGCAGAGTTTCACCTATTTTATGTGGATGAGTATGGAGAGGTCTTTTTTACAACACCTTGTTACTAAGGACTGCACCGGAAAGGCAGAAATAGTCATCTGGCGATAATTAAAAAAGGGCCGTCTCAGGAGAGACAGCCCTTAAAACCACCTGTCCCTGCTTCTTATTGTCTGATCAACGATAGCTGTTGTCTTATGCCCTGGTGTTCATACTGCAACATATAAACACCTGGTACCAGGTTGCTCACATCCAACTGCAGCGTACTGCCACCCGTACGCAATTGTTTCATGGCCTTGCCATCCATCGTCAGTATCCGCAGGGTTCCACCGGCTTCCAGTCCCGTTACGGTGACCAGCCGCTGCGCCGGATTTGGATACAGACCGATGCCTGTTCCATGCTCACGCTTTACCCATCTTATTGGCGAGTAAGTAAACGCACCATCAATATCCACCATCTTCAGCCGGTAATAATGCATGCCTGCTGCCAGGTTTGGATGCGCAAAGCTGTACTGGTTAATACCCGGTCTGTTAGTAGCTTTTACAATACCAATCTCCTCAAACTGTATTCCATCCCTGCTGTGCAATACCACAAACTGCATCGTGTTCACTTCCGCTTCCGCTTTCCATTCCAATTGTGCATCCTTGTCCTTCATGGATACATTGAATTGTAGCAAATGGAGAGGCAAAACAGCATTGCCGCTGGCTACAGAGAAAGGAGAGAAACTGGTAAAACCTGCCTGCTCCTTCCGGAACCTGCCGATTGAATCCACAATAGCTATGCCTATAGTTCCCAACTGCCAGGAAGAAGTATAATGGGCGCTGCGCGATTGGGCGCGGTCAAAAGCCGGCAACTCATCACTGGCATTCCAGTAAAACGTTACCGTAGCATTGCTGCCACCCGGCGTTTGCTCTTCAATAAACCAGGTACGGTCCACAAATGCTGTACTGATCGTATCGCCGCCGGTGCCATTCTTCAATACGTAAGGCGCAATACCTACACTGTAATGATCGGGCGTGCCGGCGTTGTGAATCTTTACAAAATTGTGGCTGCTGACAGAAGTGCCTACCGGGAAAACATTCTCTGCAGCACTGTTCACCATTTTTAACTTACCGGTACCATTCGTTACCACAAAGTGCGCGGTATCAAAACTGTTAATACGTCCGTTGATCACCAGGTCATAATTGCCCAATACCAGCTTGCCGCCGATCCATCCCGGCAATTGGGCCGGTAACCCTTCTTCCATATCCAGGTCGCCGTTCACGACTACATTACTGGTAAGGTTCATCACTGTGCTGAACGCGAGCGTATCATTGTTATTGGTCAGGTCAAACTCTATGGGCGAGCAATCAATGATCTGAGCGATCACCCGGCCCTTTTCTATATCGAATAGCATCTTCCTGCTCAGGGTCAGCGTGGCGCCTGCTGCGAGGTAGAACCTTGGTACACTGTCCATGGCGGTGATGGCATCGCCTTCATCCAGGATCAGGAATCGTACGTAGGCCGTTCCGTCCTGCGAACCACTGTTCTTAATGGAATAAGAAACCACCACACTGTCGCCGGACCTGAATCCGTTCGGGTTGAACGTGATGGCGCCTGCCTTGCTGCGGGCCATATCCGGCGCATCGCCCACGATCATCGTGCGGGTAGCTTCATTATTATCCTCCCTTTCTTCATCCGCTGAACCGGCAGGGTCAACTACGATCTTCATCACCTTCACGCCGGTGATCAGTGAAGCGTAAGTGGCAGTGGCGGCTACCGTAGTATCACGCCCGGGTTGCAGACTGTTAAAGGGTACATCTGCACCCAGTTGTATATCATCTACCAGGAAGCGGAGCACACTTCCCTGGGATGGCTTGCCACCCATATTCTTTACCGTACCCACCAGGGTGATATTTTGGCCCGGCGCCGGGTTCAGGCTGCTCGGTGAAATAAATTGCGACAATACCTCGAAGTCCTGCTTACTGTCCACCACACGTATATGGAAACTGCCGGTATTATTGCTTTCAGAAAATTCACAAATAGTATTGGCAGTATCCGTTTCTACCTGCACCACATAATTGCCTGGCGTGGTGAACGTATGGGTAAACGAACCATATCCGGCAAACACTTCACCCGCTCTTACCAGTGCTATCTCATCACCCCCGATCCGGTTGCCATCCAGGATAAACCGTACTGTAACACCGGTTACATCACGCTCCCCGATATTCCGTACAGCAGCGAAGAATTGGTTGGTGGTATTAACACGCACCACTACAGGATTGGCGGCAGCGCCCAATTCATACGCCAGTTGGTAAGGCCGCAGGTCAGCGTCCAGTGAAATGATCCGGCTGTTATTGCCTTCATTGGATTCTGTCACTTCTGCGTCAACATCTGCCACTGCCCGAACGATCACACCACAGTCTGCAGGAGTATTTGTCACAGTGTAAGCATCAGAGGTTACCAGCACAGAGTCATCCTCAGAAATAGAACCAACCGTAACCTTCGTACCCAGCGCCACATTATTAACAAGGAATTGCACTTTGAACGTCCCCGTTTCTTTGCCGGTATTCCTGATTCTGGCGCTGAATGTCACCGTAGAACCAACGGCCAGGTCTGTAGAAGGAGGCTTGATAGACGATACCGTCAGGTCAGCCATCGGTATCACCACCGTAGCCAGGAAAACATTGTTGTTTTCGTTTTGCTCTGCCACGGTATTCACCTCATCAGTCACGATCTTCAGGATATGCGTACCGGGCGTCATGGCCGGATTACTGTAATGGATAGTAATCGTCGTTCCCCCGTTCAGTGAACTGATTGTCTGTGTCTTCACCAGCGTAATAGTCCCGTTAGGAATAGAATCATACACCCGCACTACATGCGAGCCGGCATTTCCGCATTTGATATTCGCATCCTTAAAGCTGAAGGAAGTGAACTTCATCCGGCTGAAATCCTGTATCGTAAGATCAGGCAAATTCGGCTCCGGATGAATAGTGCCGCCGCCGGAGGTTACAATAGCTGTATGGATACCATGATAAATAGAGCTGGGGATCTGCCTGTATTCCACATAAGTGTAACTCAATTCACCGGTAATATTCACCGGGGTAGTAGAGTTTAGCGGGATGCTTACAGGAATAGTCACTTCATTGCCCGGGCCATGACTGTTGTCAGCAGCGCCAATGGTTTGTATCAATACGCCATCCTGGAATACCCTGAGTGTATCATTCCGGATCTCATCAAACGGGCTCCACATATTATTAATGTCCCGCTCACGGTACTTCAGCACAAAATTAACATTGGAATTGCCACCCACTACATTGGAACATGGTGTGCTGCTGAAAGTAGCAACCACACCACCATTGGAAGGAGGAGGCGTGCCGCAGGCATTGACCGGTGGGCACGGCACCGCCAGCGCGTTGGTCAATGTATTGCTGGTGAATGTGAAGTCTGTAACACTGACTGTGTAAGTGAAATTGCCGCCACAGCTTACACCTGTCAGCAGGTAACTGTAATGGCCGTTGGCATCAGTGGTTGTGTGTATAACAGCGCTGCCGGTATTGATCGTTACTTCAGCGCCTGCCACCATCGTGGGGCTGGCTGTACCAAAATAACTGGCAGAGCCGGTGATCAATACCTTCAGTTGAGGGCATTGCTGCAGCGTGGCATTGGAAGTCACCGTAATACCACCCGGTAATACCGGCGAACCAACGATCACCGGCCTGATGGCATAATTATTCAGTATATTCGATTCACCCAGCGTATTGCTGCTGTCAATCCATACCTTGATCGGATAAAACCCATCAGCAGGGAACGACAACGTATGCGTGATAGTGGCGCTGCCAAATGCTCCTACAGCAGGAACCACACCACTGCCGATCAGGATCGTATCCCTGTAAAATTTAACAGGCACATTAACTGCGGAAAAAGCTGTGCTGTTCTTGATATTGGCCGTCACAGTAAATACTTCACCTGGGGCAGGATTATTCTTACTGAAAGAAATATCATTCGCAAAAAGCCGCAGGTCCAGTTGCTCATTGGTAACAACGGGGCCAGCTTTATAAACGGAATTGCTGGTGTTGCCATTATCATCTTTGGCAAAGAACTGGTAGCCCAATACATTGCTATTATATTCCTGGTTAAAAATATAACCATACACAACACCGGCTGCATAATCAGTGCTGGTGCCTTCTTTCACCATAGCAAAACTGCCTTCGCCCAGGTCATTAAAGTCCTGGTCGCCGTTCAGGTCAATACCCACCTTCGGATAGCCCGCCTCCGGCGCCCTGTTATTGGCCGATTGGTACAATACCTTATATGTGTACAGGCCTGTTTGTCCTACAGCAGGGTTCACGCCTGTAACTCCATTGTACGGACTGGCAGCCACCCACTGTAATACAGGCCGTGTGCCAGGCGTGTAACCATTGCCACTCACTACGGTAGTAACAGAGTCAACGCCTGCGGTACCTGATTTAATCTTCAGTTGTGCTGTATAGGGTCCGGCGGCAGTGGGTATGAATGTTACCGGCAAACTAAGCGAATCACTGACTGCAATCACGGCGCCTGCTGTATAGGAAGCACTAAAGCCCGGAGTGCTAAATACAACACTGCTTAATAGCACAGGCTGGTTACCCGTATTGTGGATCTTGAACTGATACGTGGCAGCAGTATTCACTGCTACATTGCCGTAATCGTGCCCGCCCGCAGGGGCAATGCTCCAACTGGCTACCTGCTGGCCTACGAAGAACGCACTGTTATTGGTCATGCTCCAGCGGCCTTCCTCGTTCCTGGTGCGGATATACAACCGGTGATCGCCATCGCTCAGTCCGGCAGTATTAACAGCCACTGCTACATTGGCAACATCCGTGCCCGGTGTAATGCTGATAGCGGTACCCAGCCCTGCGCCAGGGTCAGTATCCACAAAATACTCTGCTGCCACCACATTCAAGGGTGCTGCAGGAGGCGTTGGATAACCAACTTCTGAGCTTACAATAAACTCTTTTATATTCGTAACGCTCCAATACCCTTCAGTGCTTTTGGTGCGCAGGTACAGTCGATGGGTGCCAACACTCAAGCCACCGGTATTAATAGTTGCGGAAATATTGCTCAGGTCTATACCTGGTGTAACAGGTAAAACATTGCCGCTGCCAGGCCCCGGATCAGTATCGATGAAATATTCTGCGGCAATAATATTTTGTGGCGCTGCCGGTGTGATAGGATACGACGGGTCAAAATTCACAATAAACTCTTTCACGTGCGTAATACTCCAGTGTCCTTCATTACTCCTCGTACGCAGGTACAGGCGATGCGTGCCTGTGCTTAAGCCGTTCGTATTGATCGCAGTAGTGACATCATTCAGGTTAGTGCCGGGAGTAATCGGAATATCAATACCCTGGCCAATGCCCGGGTCGGTATCAATAAAATATTCTGCAGCGATAATGTTTTGTATCGCTGGTGGAGCAGCAGGGTAAGACGGATTAAAATCCACGGCGAAATCTTTCACATTGGTAATGCTCCAGCGCCCTTCATTATTCCGGGTACGGATATACAGGCGGTGTATGCCGGCCGGTAATCCGTTCGTATTGACCACAGCAGGAATATTATTCAGGTCAACGGCCGGCGTAATAGGGATGGCTGTGCCATTGCCGGCGCCGGGATCAGTATCAATGAAATATTCAACGGCCGTCACCTGCTGCGGTGCAGCGGGAGGGGCCGTATATACCGGGTCCTGGTTATATAAGAAATCTTTTATGGCCACAAGGCTCCAGCTGCCATCCGCATTGCGTGTGCGGATGAAAAGCCGGTGTATGCCAACACTCAATCCATTTACATTAATGGTAATATTGGCATTGCTGATATTGCCTGCCGGTGTCAGGGGAATAGCAGTACCCAGGCCAAAGCCCGGGTCTGTATCAATAAAGTACTCCGCAGCCACCACATTAAGTGGCGTAGGTGGCGCCGGTGGATAGGCAGGGTCCTGCGCGTAGGCGCACAGGGATACTGCCGACAATAAAAGCAGGTATAAATACTTTTTCATTGCTGGTTATTTGGGCGGTTCAGGCCATTGCCTGCTAATTGTTATTCCTCGTGCTGAAAGTGATATTCATCGTAGCGCTGCCCGATGGAATGGAGGTAGGTACAGTAAGACTGTAAATAGAAGGGATATTGGGTATTCCTGAGAGTTTGTAAGGATCTGTTCCGCCAAAGGCGCCACAGTCAGGATTCGTAACAGCGCCTACAGTAAGTCCTGCTCCAATAGCTGGTGATCCGGTCTTTAGCATACACCGTGCGTCGAAGCTGCCCGTACCTGTATAAATAGTGGCCATATCCTGGTTTACCAGGTTATTGGTGGCTGTACCGGGCAGCGTTTGGTTAGCCTGGAACAGGTTATTCTTGATCGTACAATTAGTGAGGTCACATTGTGACCAGGCTCCTATAATATTATTCGCAAAATAAGTATTGACCAAAGTAAAGGCATTGCCTCCGTTGATTACGCTGTTGTTTCTTACAATATTGTCGCTGCCGGTGAGTATCGTAAGGTTGATATAGCCATTGTTATTAAAAATGCTGTTCTCACATACAAAATTGCTCAACGTAGCAGTACCGCTGGCACTGATAGAGGTGCCACTCAAGTAGCATTTCCGGACGGTAATGGCAGTGCAGGCGCCATCCTCAAAATAAAGACCACCAGCAAAAAAGCATTTTTCGAAACTGACATTGCTGATGCCGGTTACATATACCGAACCACTGAGCGTTATACCCAAAAATTTGCTGCCGTTGGCCCCCGATGACATCCTGATAAAAGGGATACGGGCATCCTTTGTAGCCACCTGCAAACCTGCATTACCGGGTATGCTTGCATTGGCAGGGTCCAGGAAATAACCAGGTCCGATCACGATCAGTCGTTTGTTTAAAGTCATACTATTGGTGGCATAGTCCGTGGCGCTGGGTTCGAAGTACAGCGAATCACCAGCCAGTACCGAAGCGGAATTAACGGCAGCGTGGAATGTAGTAAAGTCGGCTACAACACCGGCATTATTATTAATTCTCCAGATCTTAGCCTGGGAGATAACAGTTATACTCATAAATGCAATAAGTAAGGACAGATACTTCATGATGGTTAATTTTAGGCTATAAAAGTATCTGGTAGCAATCCTGCTTCCTATCCCTTAAAAACAGGAGATTTTCAAAAAAGGAAAAATCATGGAAAAAGGGGAGTCGTACCCGGCAGATAGAACCGTTAATTTGTAAAACGGTCTTTTTGTGTTACTTTCCTGTATGCCTAAGATAACCCCCATAACCCTGCTGTTGCTTATCCTTACATTACCTGCATGGACGCAGGTAAACAAAAGAGACAGCTTATTAAAGCAATTACCCCAGGCCAAAGAAGATACCGCTAAAGTATTGCTGCTCTGTAATATTGGCGAGGCGTATGAAAACAGTGAACCTGAAACAGCGAAACAATATTTTAAACAGGCAGGCGCATTGGCCAGGAAATTAAATTATACCTGGGGAAAGTATAAACAACTCGAACTTTTTGGTGACATATATCTTCTTCAGGGTAACCTTGATTCCGCGCTATTTTACCAGCAGGAAGCATTGGCGGTGGCCGAAAAAATGAAGGATTCTCTTAGCATCGGCATTTCCCTGTTCAACGTTGGGATCAATTACCGGGAGAGAGCAGACTACCAAAAGGCCATTGAGTATTGCCTCCGGGGCAGGAAGATCATGGACCAGTTAGGCAATGCTGGCATTGAAGTGCAAATGAATGATGCGTTGCAGATACTGTATCACAACAGGTCAGAATATGACAAAGCTATTGTATTCGGTGAAAAAGCAGTAGCGCAGGCAAGAGCATTGAAGAAGAGAGAGTTTCTGGGCAAATGCCTCATCAATTTGTCGCTCAGTTACAAAAACACCAATCAGCTTAATAAGGCGATGGTGGCGCTCGAAGAGACATTAAAAATAGGAGAGGAATACCAGGACATACGGGTCCAGGCAGCTACACAGCTAAACCTGGCGGGAATAGCGTTAAAGCTGCGTAACTATCCGTTGACAAAAAAACATGCGGAAAAAAGCCTGGCCCTGCACCTTGAATTGGGCGACCCCAACGGCAAAATCACCGCCCTGCGTGCAATTGCCATTTGTAACCTGCAGGAAGGTAAGCTGTCACTTGCCAAACAATATGCCGGTGAAGCGCTTGCACTCAGCCGTACCCACAATTACAGGGTAGAAGAAGCGTCTGTATACAATGTCCTTTCATCCATTGCCTATGCTGAAAAAGATTTCGCAAATGGTATTACCTGGAGTGATTCCATGGTAACTGTACTGGAAGCAATGGTTGGTGAAGTGATATCAACGAAGTCGGCCGACCTGGAAAAGAAATACGAGACCGAAAAGAAAGAAGCCCGGATCAAACAACTCGAAGCGGAAAGAACAGTGCAGGAACTGAGACTGCGACAAAAGAACATCTTTAACTATATCCTGATCGGCGGCGCTGCTACTATATTGCTGATTGCCTTGCTTTCCTGGCGTAACTACCGGCAAAAACAGGCCTTACAACAGAAGCGCATCAATGAACTGCAAACCGAAAAACAACTGGCAGCTACCGAGGCCGTCCTCAAAGGGGAAGAACAGGAACGCACCCGCCTGGCAAAAGACCTTCACGATGGCCTGGGAGGCATGTTGTCGGGCATAAAATATTCATTCAATACTATGAAGGGAAATCTCATCATGACGCCGGAAAACCAGCAGGCATTTGAACGGGGCATTGATATGCTCGACAGTTCCATCAACGAAATGAGGCGCGTGGCCCACAACCTCATGCCCGAAGCGCTGGTAAAATTTGGATTGGATACCGCATTAAAGGACTTTTGTAATGACATCAACCAATCCGGTAGCCTCAAATTGACATACCAGTCCAGCGGCCTGGAAAATACCGTTATTGGATCTAATATGGCCATTACCATCTACAGGGTTGTGCAGGAATTGGTCAACAATGTGCTGAAGCATGCGGGTGCTGCTACAGCCCTTGTTCAGATAGAGAAAAATGAAACGGGAGTTGCCGTAACAGTGGAAGATGATGGAAAAGGATTCGATACTACCATCCTGCGGCAAACCAAAGGCATTGGCTGGGACAACATTCAAAGCCGGGTAAATTACCTGAAAGGTAAAGTAGACGTACAGGCTGCACCGGGCAAAGGAACATCAGTACTCATTGAACTACCTGTTTAAATGGCTATAAAAGTTTTCATAGTTGATGACCATTACATGGTCATAGAAGGTATTCGCGCTTTGCTGCAAAATGAAACCAGCATCGAGCTTACCGGTCATGCCATGTCTGCCGACTCCTGCCTGTCCTTTCTGCAACAGCAACAGCCGGATGTCATCCTCATGGACATCAACCTCGGCGATAAAAGTGGTATTGATCTTTGCGCAACAGTCAAACAAAAATATCCGGACATCTTCATCCTGGGCCTCAGCACTTTCAACCAGCAAAGCTTCATTCGTAAAATGGTGGACAACGGCGCCAGTGGTTATGCGTTAAAAAATGCAACACGTGAAGAATTGCTGGAAGCTATCACCACCATCGTAAAAGGAAAACTCTACTTCAGCCATGAAGCTGCCCGCTCGCTGCGTGCGCCCGATCAATCAGACTTGCCTGTGCTCACCCGGCGGGAAAAAGAAGTATTGGGCTTAATTGCAGAAGGACTGACCAATAACGAAATTGCGGAAAAACTCTTTATCGGTACCACCACCGTTGATACCCACCGGAAAAGCCTGCTTAACAAATTAAACGCAAAGAACACTGCCTCCCTCATTCGCATCGCTACTCAGTTGCAGCTTATTTAAAATACAAAAAAACTTCGGGCAGCATCTCCTACAGGAAATACTGCCCGAAACCATCAATATCAGAAACTTAACTACGGGTGCGTACATTCGTGAAAACTATCCCCGGCCGGATAACTGAACGCATTCACCAGCTTCCAGCGGGCCTTATACAATCCCAGGGAAGCATGCTGGTATACTACGGCCCCGTTAATATCCAGTATTCGATCGGTGCGCCAGGTTTCACCGCCCACCCCATTGGCTTTGGCCATAATCGTTTGATAGCCTGAAGGTCCGGATGCAACAGACTTAACGGCGCTCGTGGTTTTCACTAAAGTAAAGACGCCGGTCGTTACATTGAACCGGTAAATATGTCCTGAATTCGTGAGCCACAGGTCTGTTGTGCTGCCATGTACGGGAAACAGGTCATGCGCATTGCCCTCGGGCATCGTGTACGTAGTTTTCAAGGTTAACTTGGGCGCTCCGCAACTGCCATTATACGTGAATACCTTTAGCTTGTCTTTCCCGGCGGCATACAACTGCTGCCGTGCATGGTCCCATACCACATTATGTACATCTTCAAAGGCAATAGGAGCGGTCTGGGCAGATTCATCGTTGATATACGAATCAACAGTAAAGATCATCAGGTAGCCACCGGTAGTAGAAGCAGTCACGATATTGCCATTAGGCAACAACTCTGCGGAGTGCGTATTCCCGCCGGCATAATCGTACCAGATGGCTTTCTTGCTGGAAACATTGATCAGCGCCACGCCGCCGCCCGAAGCGGTGGCAAGCACATACTTGCCATTATACACCAGCTTGGCTTCGCTGAGGTTGGAAAACCAACCCTGCGCGCCGGAGCGGATCATGGCATAAGAGGCGGTAGCCTTCCATTCCCAGGTAATCGTATTGCCATTGGCAATATCTACCATAATAATGCGGGCATTCTTTTGATCACAGATAATAATCTCTTTGGGAGTGGCGGCTTCAGCCGCTGTGGTAGCTGTTTCATTACTAAGGGCAGGGTCTGAAACAGGATTTGAATGATCGCGCCGGCAGGATAGGGCCAGCAATAAAGAAGCAATCACAAATAATGATCTCATAGATAAATGGTTTAAAAAATAAAAGAACATATTGGTTGCCGGTAGAAATATAGTGATAATAACGCAATCCGTATGGCCGTAACAACCCCATTTAATGCACCCTTCACAGTAAAACAGCAAGGCAAACGTTTGCGTTGTATCTTTATTCCCCGCGCTGCAGGTTTTTGCGGGCGAAACAACACATTCTTACTTGTCATTTCGAACCCTGCCATATGTCGTTGCATACACAGTGGCCTATGCAGGGTGAGAAATCTGCTATCGACGCAAATGGCTCGTAGCCTGCTTCGTACCTTTACAACTAAATCTTTTCGTATCCTACAATATTTGCCCCGTTCATCCGTCTACCGGAACAGGGAAAAACTAAACAACAAACTATGGCCCGACGCAATCTTGATATACCCAAAGCGAAATTAACATGGGCGAACCTGCGGGAAAGCCTCCTCATCTTCTCCTACGTCAAACCTTATATCGGTAAATTCATCACCGGTCTTGTCTTCATTGCCTTGTCTTCACTCACTACCATGGCCTTCCCCTACCTGCTCAAGCAGCTCATCAATAGCGCCAGTGGGACTGCTGTACCGTCATTGGGTACTGCCGGCAGTATCGTGGGCTGGATGTTTGCCGTCCTGGTCATCCAGATGCTCTTCTCCTTCATGCGTATCTACCTCTTCACCTCGGTGGGGGAACATGCAGTGGCCGATATGCGGCGCGACATCTATCGCAAAATGATCACCATGCCCATGGACTTCTTTGCGCAGCGCAGGGTAGGTGAATTGTCCAGCCGCATCAGTAGCGACCTGTCACAGATCCAGGATGCCGTTACCTCATTGCTGGCGGAAGTATTGCGTGGCCTGCTCGTCCTGATCATAGGCATTGGTCTCATCCTCTACATATCGCCAAAATTAACAGGCGTTATGCTATCGGTATTACCTGTCATTATTATCATAGCAATAATTTTTGGAAAGTTCATCCGCCGCTTCTCCCGGCAAACGCAGGACCAGTTGGCCGATTCCCATATTATCGTACAGGAAACCCTGCAGGGCATCAGCAATGTAAAATCTTTTGCTAACGAATGGTTTGAGATCAACCGGTATACGCGCAGCCTGCAGCAGGTGATCAAAATGGCTGTCAAAAGCGGTCTGTACCGTGGTATGTTTGTTTCCTTCCTGCTCTTCAGTGTATTCGGTACCATCGCGCTTGTTGTATGGTACGGGATCGGTCACCTGGCATTTGGCGACCTTACCGCCTTTGTGATATACACTGCCTTTGTAGGTGGCAGTATGGCAGGTTTTGCCGATATCTATGGCCAGTTGCAGAAAACAATGGGTGCCACACAACGGGTGCGGGAATTGCTCAGGGACATTCCGGAACAGGTTTCTGAACAGGATGAACCCATACAACCGGAACACATCCTGGAGGGAGCTGTGCGTTTACAGAACGTAGCATTTAACTATCCGTCAAGAGCAGAAGTGACGGTATTAAAAGACGTTTCCATAATAGCTTTGCCGGGTGAACAGGTGGCCATCGTAGGACCCAGCGGCGCCGGTAAATCGACCATTGCGGCTTTATTACTGAGATTTTATGAGCCTTCCGGTGGGCAACTGTTTTTCGATGACAAAGCGGCTGCCGGTATTCCGCTCACCCAGTTACGCAAGCAAATAGCCCTGGTGCCGCAGGATGTATTGCTCTTTGGCGGTACCATCCGGGAAAACATCCTCTATGGGAAGCCAAATGCTACCCAGGAAGAAATAGAACAGGCAGCCCGGCAGGCGCATGCACATGAATTCATCATCAACTTCCCCGAGGGTTATGATACTGTGGTAGGAGAGCGGGGCGTTAAACTCTCCGGCGGTCAGCGTCAGCGCATTGCTATTGCGCGGGCTATTCTGAAAGATCCCGTCATACTCATACTGGATGAAGCTACCAGCTCACTCGATGCTGCTTCAGAATCGCTGGTACAGGAAGCGTTGGACAACCTCATGAAGAACCGTACTTCCTTCATCATAGCCCACCGTTTATCTACTATCCGCAGTGCCGATAAAATTGTGGTACTGGAAAAAGGAGTGGTCAGGGAAATGGGCACCCACCAGGAACTACTCAGCCTGCCCGACGGATTATATAAGGAACTTAATCGTTTACAATTAGAAATAACAGGCGTGGAATAAGCTATTTTGGCATAATAAAAAGCGGCATTGGCATCAGTAGAATACTTTAATGAGCTGCTAATCTTAATTTATGTATTTTGGAGCCAAACAGCATAAACAACCAGAAATGTCTTATAACGATTACTCCAGAAGAAAATTTTTGAAGCAGGCCATGCTGGCATCTGCTGCTGCAACCGTACCCGGCTTTCTATTGGCCAATGAGCAACGGCATCCCCGTAAATTAGGGCCCAATGAAAAAGTCAACCTGGCCTGTGTGGGAATAGGCAACCGCGGAAGGGAGATCATTGAAGCGTTGCACAAAACCGGCCTGGCCAACATTGTGGCGCTTTGTGATGTAGACATGGGCGCTCCGCATACGGAAGCCATCTTAAAGCAGTTCCCCGATGTACCGCGGTTCCAGGACTTCCGGCAAATGTTTGATAAAATGGGCAACCAGATTGATGCCGTGTCAATCGGTGTTCCCGATTTCTCCCACTTCCCCATCACCATGATGGCTATGGGCCTCGGCAAGCACGTATACGTGGAAAAACCGATGGCGCGCACCTTCCAGGAAGTGGAACTCATGATGAAGGCGGCGAAAAGATATCCCAAAGTGGTTACCCAAATGGGCAACCAGGGCCATTCCGATGCCAACTACTTCCAGTTCAAAGCCTGGGTGGATGCCGGTATCATCAAAGATGTGACCGACATCACAGCGCACATGAACTCACCACGTCGCTGGCATGGCTGGGATCCTAAGATCACGGCATTCCCTGCTGCCGAGCCTGTGCCGTCCACCCTGAATTGGGATATCTGGCAAATGGCTACCAGCGGGCATACCTATAACAAAGATTTTGTGAACGGACAATGGCGCTGCTGGTTCCACTTTGGCATGGGCGCCCTGGGCGATTGGGGGGCACACATCCTCGATACAGCGCACCAGTTCCTCGACCTGGGATTGCCTTATGAAGTGGAACCCCTCAAACTGGATGGGCATAACAACTTCTTCTATCCCATGTCAACCACGCTCTCATTCAAATTCCCCAAGCGGGGCAGCATGCCGCCGTTGGAAGTGAAATGGTATGATGGCCTGGATAACCTGCCCCCCATACCCAAAGGATATGGCGTATCAGGTCTGGACCCCAACATTCCGCCACCCAGCACCGGCGCCATCAAACCGGCCAAGCTCAATCCCGGGAAGATCATCTATAGCAAAGAGCTTACCTTCAAAGGTGGTTCGCATGGCAGCACGCTGTCCATCATTCCGGAGGAAAAAGCAAAAGAGATGGCATCCAAACTGCCTGTTGTGCCGGAAAGCCCGTCCAACCACTTTGCCAACTTCCTGAAAGCCTGCAAGGGAGAAGAACAAACCCGTTCACCATTCTCCATTGCCGGCCCGTTAAGCCAGGTATTCTGCCTCGGCGTACTGGCGCAATGGACAGGAGAAACAATTAAATTCGACAGGGAAAAAAAGATCATCACCAGCAGCAAAAAGATCAATGAACTGCTCGTGGGTGCTCCGCCACGCAAAGGCTGGGAGCAATACTACAAAGTGTAGGACCTCTGCTATATCATTAAAAAGCGGCTGTCTCCGTATCAAAAGAGGCAGCCGCTTTACTTTTAAAAAGATAGTAGCCTATTCTACCATTAACTTTTGTTGCACCTGGTAACTACCGGCCTTGATGAGCACGATATAAATACCTTTTTGTAAAGAGCTGACATCAAGCAGGTAATTGTTGTTCCGGATATTGGATATTCGCTTTAGGGCCTTGCCTGAGGCATCTATTACCTGGAGACTATAAGCATCGGCAAACAACCCGCTTGTAGTAATGGTTACTTCCTTTCTTGCCGGGTTAGGATACAGCAAGGGCATATTCTTGTCAAAAACTTGCTGCCCGGTTGAAGAAGTCTTCGCATAATTAGTCATCTGCCCTGTGTTGTTCCTTACCATCCACAACCACCGGTTCGTATTCGTATCTGCTCCCGATAGGCTCAAACAGCTATCCCAGGTAGTATCCGTGTGCCCGCTTCCTGCCTGGATCGTCAGGCGGGCATAGCCGGTTACACTCAAGCTGTCATATATCTTTTCCGACCGGTAAACAGGACAACAGGAATGGGCATCATTCTCTCCATGCCAAACCCAATGCCGCCTGCCCGGACTGTAATACCGTAATTTGGCATAATTGCCGCCTAAACTGGCGCCTGAAATACTGATCGTGGTAGAGAATAAATTCCGGTAAGGGCTCACCTGAGGTCCAAATATATATCCCCAGAACCGCTGTACACCACCACTTAATCCCTCTACATGGAATTTTGAATGGTCACTGGTATCTATCGGGGCAATATGTGTGAAAAAATAATTGATATCAGCAGCATAAAATCCGGGACTGTTACCATTCGTGTTCAGAATGGTGAATATTTCCCATACAATAGTATCACCAGAAGCCCTCACGGTCCGGCCATCCCAGTTCATGCCGGCATCATTCAGCCATTTTTGTGGAGCATTGGCCTGAAAACCTGAACAGGTGGTTTGTCCATCACCAGTAAACGAAATCAGAATATGTCTTTCCCCATTGCCGGCAGCCTTAAAATAACCATGAGGCCGGCCATTAAACGTCCAGCAAACCTGGGTGCCTGGGACATAATTGGTATCCGGTTGCGCAAAAACGGGAATTGTCAGTAATAACAGGGAAAGCATCCCTGCAGAAAGAAGGAGTAGATGTCTCATAAACAGATAAGGTTTTGCTAAAAATAGTAAAATAATTACGAAATTGATCAACCTATACAATATGTCAATCGAACTTTCCAAAAAAGATAAGCGCATTGCCAGAGAACTGATAGAAAAAGGTTTGCAGAAGGAATTTCAGCAAGGCCTGCAACAGTTTGATGCTATTTTACAAAAATGGAAAAATGAGCAACAGGATAACAGGGACACTTATCATAACTTATATAAAACCGTTCGGGATTTTGACAAGCACATTGCTCGGCGATATGACAATATGAGAGGTTCTACGTATCTGATGATATTAGCTGCTCAGCTGGCTGATAAACTGATCAGTGAAGATGAACTGACAGAAATGAATCCCGATGCCCGAAACGCTGTCATATCATGGGCCCGGGTAATTTGACTAAAAGTTATAATGGCAGGTCTTATATCAAAAAAAATAGGAACAGATATGAACCTGTTCCTACTTGTACCGCGTACGGGATTCGAACCCGTATCACCACCGTGAAAGGGTGGTGTCCTAACCCTTAGACGAACGCGGCTGCTGAAGTCCAAAAGTTGGATTGGGAGTGCAAAGGTAATAGCCCAGCTATTTCCCTCCAAATAAAAGTCAAAAACAGCATAAAATATTTTTCTTCTCCGCCCGCTATCTTCCTAACAGCTACCTGTTTACAGGCTTTCCCAGCCTGTAAGCCGGCACGCGAATAGCTATTCCTTCCAGGGCTAAAGGCTAATGCCTAAAAGCTAATGGCTGACACCTGGACTTCCTTCCCCGAACCAATCCGACCCAATTACTGTATTATATTGGTAGACTGCTGAATTATAGCTTAACTCCCGAATTCTGCATTATGTGTTCCGTATTCTGTACGCAATATTGTAACTTCACGCCGCATTTGTAAACCAATAAATAAAATCTTGACAATGAGCACAGTTAAAGTGGCCATCAACGGGTTCGGACGTATCGGCCGGTTGGTATATCGCCAGATCTACAAAATGGACGGTATTGACGTAGTAGCAATTAACGACCTCACCAGTCCTAAGGTGTTGGCCCACCTCCTCAAATACGACAGCGCACAAGGTCGTTTTGATGCCGACGTAAAAGCTTCTGAAAACTCTATTATAGTAAATGGCGACGAAGTAAAGATTTACGCCCAGAAAAACCCAGCCGAAATTCCCTGGAAAGACCACGGCGTGGACGTAGTACTGGAATGTACCGGTTTTTTTACCGATAAAGACAAAGCAGCCGCTCACATTACTGCAGGTGCCAAAAGAGTAGTTATCTCTGCACCCGCTACCGGCGACCTCAAGACCATCGTATTCAATGTTAACCACAATACGCTCGACGGCAGCGAAACCATCATCAGTTGCGCTTCCTGTACTACCAACTGTCTGGCTCCAATGGCCGACACCCTCGACAAGCAATTCGGTATCGTAAATGGTTTAATGACCACCATCCACGCTTATACCAACGACCAGAATACACAGGACGCTCCGCACCCGAAAGGTGACCTGCGCCGCGCCCGCGCTGCTGCTCAGAACATTGTTCCCAACAGCACCGGCGCCGCCAAAGCCATTGGCCTTGTATTACCAGGTCTGAAAGGTAAGCTTGATGGTTCTGCACAGCGTGTGCCTACCCTTACCGGTTCACTCACTGAGCTCACAGCCATCATTTCTAAGAAAACAACCGTAGCCGAACTGAATGCCGCTATGAAAGCCGCCTCCAATGAAAGCTTTGGATATACAGAAGATGAGATCGTAAGCACCGACATCATCGGCTCTACTTATGGTTCATTATTCGATGCTACCCAAACACGCGTACAAACCGTGGGCGATTCCCAACTGGTGCGTGTAGTAAGCTGGTACGACAATGAAATGAGCTATGTAAGCCAACTGGTGCGTACCGTGAAATACTTCGCCGGCCTCATCAGCAAATAACATTCGTATAGATTTCTATACCCATAACCGCAAAGAAAGCCAAACGTCACACCAAAGCCTCGGCAATTGCCGGGCTGCCGTTTCCCGACGTTCATCTCTTTGCGGTTACTTTTTAAAATCACTATATGTCTACATTTAGCCAACATAACTTCAAAGGAGAAAAAGCCCTTATCCGGGTCGACTTCAACGTTCCGCTCGATGATAAATACAACATCACCGACGATACACGTATCACGGCTGCCATACCTACCATAAAAAAAATATTGAACGATGGCGGCAGCGTCATCCTCATGAGCCACCTGGGCAGGCCCAAAGACGGACCTACTGAAAAATACTCGCTCAAACACCTCATCAAACACATCAGTGAGCTCCTGGGTGGTACTACTGTACTATTTGCCAATGATTGCATTGGTGAGCAGGCTTACGTAACCGCCGGTATGCTTAAAGCCGGTGAAGTGCTGCTGCTCGAAAACCTGCGTTTCTACAAAGAAGAGGAAAAAGGTGATGAAGCCTTTGCTGAAAAACTCTCCAAACTGGGTGATATATACGTGAATGATGCCTTTGGTACTGCCCACCGGGCGCATGCCTCTACAGCCGTCATTGCTAAATTCTTCCCGGCTGACAAGCGTATGTTTGGCCTGCTTATGGAAAGTGAGGTAGCCAGCGCTGAAAAAGTATTGCACCAGTCACAGAAGCCTTTCACGGCCATCATTGGCGGCGCCAAAGTATCGGATAAAATACTCATCATTGAAAACCTGCTCGAAAGAGCTACCGACATCATCATCGGTGGCGGTATGGCTTACACCTTCATGAAAGCCCAGGGCGGTAAGATTGGTAAATCACTGTGCGAGGACGATCGCCTGGATACAGCAAAAGACCTGCTCAAAAAAGCAGAAGCAAAAGGCGTTTGCATCCACCTGCCTTCTGACTCCACCATTGCCGATAAATTTGATGCCAATGCCGAAACAGCCGCATCACCCAGCAATGCCATCCCCGATGGCTGGATGGGGCTCGATATAGGAGTGATGGCCTGTGATCAGTTTACCAACGTCATCAAACGTTCCAAAACTATCTTATGGAATGGACCGATGGGCGTATTTGAAATGGAGAAATTCCAGCATGGCACCAAAACCATTGCCGAAGCGGTAGCGGCGGCTACACAGCATGGTGCTTTCTCTCTCGTAGGAGGAGGTGACTCAGTAGCTGCTGTCAACCAGTTTGGTTTTGCCGATAAAGTAAGCTATGTCTCCACCGGTGGTGGCGCCATGCTCGAATACTTTGAAGGAAAGACCCTGCCCGGCATCGCCGCCATAAAGGGATAATATCATAAATATTTATAACCTTTCCCCTTGCTAAGGAGTCCTTCAGGATCCGGCTGGTCATTGTTTGGCACAAATCACTATACAACAAGCCGCTTTGTAAAAAGCGGCTTTTCTGTTGCCCTTCGTAGCAAACGTACTTATACCTTCCCCCGGTTCACTTTTTCTTCGTAATTTTTGGGAGCATTTGACTTATGCTCAAACACCCAATAGTTGCTTTGGCGAACACAACCATCCTGGTAATGCTCCTGCTCATCGGCGCATTACCGGAGGTCAACGCTCAATCCTATACCAAAGCAGACTCCCTGAAGATCTACCAACTGCTCGATAAGGCCGATCAGGAAGCGGTCACAGGTTCGCTCGACCTGGCCATGCAGTACACGCAGCAGGCATTGCTGATAAGCAGGGAACATAAAATGCTGCGGGGCGAAGGATTCGCCAGGCTAAAAGAAGCAGACATCCTCCTGCAAAAATCCAACACCACCAGCATCAATGGTCATATAGAGGAGGCAATAAAGATAGCGACCCGGCTGAAAGATAGTTTCATGCTAGCCCTCGCCAACTATCAGCACGGCCAGAGTTTGATGTACCAGGAACAACACGAGCTGGCGGAAAAACTCTTCCACAAGGCATTGGCCCTTCACTTCGAAAAAAATATCACCAGCTACACCGGTCTTGTGTACAACGATCTCGGATTTATGTTCGGCATATTGGGCGAATTTGAAAAACAGGCCATGTGGCTCCTGAAATCCATCCGCGTATACGAACAGGTAGAAGACCTGCCAGGCCTGGCCACTGCTACCAGCAACCTCGCCTCGGTATACTACAGCCTGGGCAACCGCGAAGAAGCCATCCGGTATACCAGGCAGGCCATTGCCATGAGAGAAAAAGTTGGAGACATTGCCGGCCTCGCCACCTCCTATGGCAACCTGTCATTATTTTACAGGGCAACATCGATCGACTCAGCCATCAGGTACCAGGAGATCGCAACCAGGTATGCAGAGAAAACAGGCGTGAAAGCAAAGCTGGTGCCCGGGTATGATAACATGTCGGTGCTCATGAACATGCAGCAAAGGAAGAGGGATGCGCTCGAATATATTAAGAAGTCGATCACGATCTGCCGGGAACTGGATGATAAACTTGGACTGGCACACAAAACAAGATGGGCGGCATTGCTGTGTGGCGATTTGAAAGATACTGCAACCGCACTGGCGTACCTGCGTGAGTCGCATGATCTGTCACAACAACTAAACAACAAAACCCTCTGGCGTGATTACTACGGTAGTAAATCGGCCTACCATAAAAATCAGGGCGATTACAAAAACGCCTACGAAGAAATCAGAAAATACTACCTGTATAAGGATAGCCTGGTAAATGAATCCACACAGACCAATATAGCCGAGTTACAGACCCAATACGAAACAGAGAAAAAAGACCAGGCTATTGTGGCGCTCAATGCCGAACAAAAGATCCGCCAGTTGGAACTCGAAAAACAAAAAGCCGTCATTGCCGGCAACCAGGAAGAAGCCAAACGGAAACAAAATGAAATTGATCTGCTCGTTCAGTCACAACAACTGCAGGAGCTCAAAATAAAACAACAGGAAGAAGAGCTCGAAAAACAAGGGCTCCTTACACAGGCCAAAGAACAAAAACTACAACTGGCCGATAAAGAGCGGATACTGCAGGTGAACCAGCTACGTGCCCAGCGGCAGCTACGCAACACCTGGATCATTGGCACCCTGCTCATTCTGGCGCTCGCAGGGGTACTCTTCAACCGTTACCAGCTCAAAAAGAAACTGGAACAACAAAAAGAACTGGAAAATATCCGCACTAATATTGCCCGGGACCTGCATGATGATATAGGCTCTACACTGACCAGCATTAGCATCCTGTCCAAGGTGTCACAGAACAACCTTTCGCGCGACATTCATAAATCCGCCACCATACTCGAAAACATAACAGAACAATCCCAGCAGATCCAGCAGGCCATGAGTGATATCGTATGGACCATCCGGCCCGACAATGACAAATTGGAAAACATGGTCATTCGTATGCGGGAATACGTAAGCCATACCCTCGAAAGTAAAAACATAGACATAGACTTTGACGTAGATAAAGACATCCTGCAGGAAACCCTGGCCATGGAACAGCGACGCGACTTTTTCCTCGTATTCAAAGAGGCCATCAACAATGCAGCGAAATACGCACAGGCAAGCCGGGTGGTCATCAGGCTCTGTCGCCGGGATAATTGTCTGCAGCTAACAATTCAGGACAATGGTAAAGGATTCGATACCAATCTTATTACCTCCTCCAGCGGTCTTAAAGGCATGCGGGAAAGGGCTACAGCATTAGGAGCAAATCTCAGCATCGAATCAGCGCCGCAGAACGGCACCACCGTTCAACTGCAATTTGTCTGATCCCTATTTCTTATTGATCACAATAATCTTATCATTATTGCCATTACTGGTACACACATATACCTTTCCGTCCGGGGAAATACACACATCCCGCATCCTTCCATACTTATTAGTAAAAAACTCATTCGTTTCTGTAATCGCGTCGTGTGTGTTATTCAGCTTTAACTGCACCAGCCGGCTATTCTTCAGGGTAGTTACCAGGAGGGAATGCTTCCATTGCGGCAACAGGTCCTTCTCATAATAATCCATACCGCTCACTGCAATAGTAGGGGTCCAGGCTTTTAGTGGCTCCTTCACATTGTGGGTAGAACAAAAACTTTGCTCCCCACCTTCACAAAATCCTTTTACATCGGGCCAGCCATAATTCCTGCCTTTCTCAATAACATTAATCTCGTCATCAGAGTCAGGGCCATGTTCCGAACTATACAGCTTGTTATTGGCATACACCAGTCCTTGTGCATTACGATGGCCATAACTCCATACGGGATTGCCGGGAGTAGGGTTATCGGCAGGGACCGTTCCATCCAGGTTCAGTCGCAGCACCTTACCATTTACAGAACCCATATCCTGCGGTAGTGATTGGTCGGCCGCATCGCCGGTGCTGATATATAACTTATTATCAATAATAACCAGGCGGCACCCGTTATGGATATTAGCGGCCGAAATATTGTCAAAAATCGTCAGTGGGTCCGTCAAAGTAGTGCCATTATAACTATACCGTACAATCTTTTCACGGTAATTGCCGCCGTTATCATAATTGTAAGCCACAAAAACATGCGGGGTAGTAGCAAAGGAAGGATGCAGGGCCATGCCCAGCAAACCACCTTCTCCCTGGGTTTTAACATCCTTAATAGCGATCAGGAGCGTGGCCTCTCCGGTTTGCGGGTTAACACGGCTTACCCGTCCGCCCCGTTCCGTCATCCAGATAAAATCATCCGGTCCCCAGACAATCTCCCAGGGAAAAGAAAGATTCTGTGTCAGAACCGTATCATGGATATTCGCCGGTGTGGAAGGGCTATCTTTATCATCTTTGTCGCAGGCGGCAAGCATGCCCAGCAGGCAAATGGAAAAAATGACGTTTTTCATGTAATATAATTTAGCAGGGATACACTAATGAATACGAAAATCGTGCCGTGGGGCGTTGGTATGCATAACCCATTGATTGGCACAACAAAAACATTAAATTCAACAATAAAATTTACACGGGCTCTATAGCAAAAGTGTTAATTTTAATACGTAATCAAATCTTATACAAATGAAGTCGCGTTATCTCGTTCTGATCGTTATTGGCGTATTCATCCTCATCCTGGGCGGTTGTGGTTGCAATGGCTATAACAACATGGTTAATCTTGATGAAGACGTAAAAGCAAAATGGGGCAATGTACAAAGTGACTATCAGCGCCGGGCTGACCTCATCCCCAACCTGGTAAATACAGTGAAGGGTGCTGCTAACTTTGAGCAGGAAACGCTCACCAAAGTGATGGAAGCCCGTTCAAAAGCTACGGCTGTTAATATCAATGCAGGTGAACTTACACCGGAAAAAATAGCGCAGTTCCAACAGGCGCAAGGCGAACTGAGCGGAGCGCTGAGCCGCTTGCTCGTCACCGTTGAAAGATATCCTGAGCTCAAAGCCAACCAGAACTTCCTGGACCTGCAAAAACAACTGGAAGGAACAGAGAACCGGATCAAAGTTTCCCGGAATGATTTCAATACATCCGTGCAGGGATACAACTCCACCGTCCGCAAATTCCCCAACAACCTCTTTGCAGGTATGTTTGGGTTCAGGGTGCGTGATGGCTTCAAAGCAGATCCGGGTGCCGAAAGAGCGCCGGAAGTAAAATTCTAAATCAAGCGCAACAACATTCATGGCATTTTTCCCATTCTCCCGAAAAAGCGATTTCTTTTCAGCAGACGAGAAAAAGCAGGTCATCAAAGCAATCCAGGACGCAGAACTGGCCACCAGTGGCGAAATCCGGGTATACATAGAAAGCCGCTGCCGGTATGTAGACCCGCTCGACAGGGCGGCAGAACTCTTCTGGTCGCTCAAAATGGACTATACAAAGGACCATAACGCGGTACTTGTATACGTGGCAGTGCGCGACCACCAGTTTGCAGTCTTTGCCGATCAGGGCATCCATGAAAAAGTAGGCAATGAATTCTGGAACAAGGAAGTGCAGGCAATGAAAAAGCACTTTGTGCAAAATCATTATGCCGATGCAGTAGTGCAGGTCGTTACAGATGTAGGCGCTGCGCTGCAGCATCACTTTCCTTTCAACCGGGAAACAGACAAAAATGAATTGCCGGATGACATCATATTCGGACATTAATTACTGAATAGGATTTATACATGAAAAGACTGGTCGCCATATTCTTTGTACTGTTATCCATAACAACCTGGGGGCAGAACATTGATGAAATCATAAAAAATAAGCCCACAAAGCTTGTTAATGACTATGCGAACGTGCTCTCGCCGGATAGTGAGCAGCAACTGGAGCGTAAGCTCGTGGCTTACGACGATAGCACCTCTACGCAGATTGCAGTAGTACTGGTCAAAACACTCGATGGCCGGCCTATTGAAGAAACGGCGTTGTCAATCCTTCGTGGCTGGGGTATCGGTAACAAGAAAACCAATAATGGTGTACTCATACTGGCGGCTATTGACGACAGGCAGATCCGCATAGAAACAGGTTATGGGCTCGAAGGTGCTATACCCGATATCACAGCCAACCAGATCATCCGCAATGACATAGCGCCCAACTTTCGCTCCGGCGATTACTATCAGGGGCTCGACAAGGCCGCACAATCGCTCATACAGGCTGCGAAGGGAGAGTACAAGGCGCCGGAGGGATATGGAAAGCGTAAATCAAAAGGCAGTGGTGGTATTGGCAACATCATCGGGTTCATAGTCATCATCATCATCATTGCCATCTTTGCCGGCAGGGGCCGTGGCGGCGGTGGAGGCGGTGGTTACATGAGCCGCAGAGGTTATGGCGATGTATTGACGCCTTTCATCATCGGCAGCCTGCTCGGTGGTGGAGGCAGAGGTGGCGGCGGAGGCGGCGGTGGCTGGTCCGGCGGTGGCGGTGGAGGCTTCGGCGGTTTCGGCGGCGGAAGCGGCGGTGGCGGTGGAGCCAGTGGTAGCTGGTAATCTGTTAAACATATTCTCACATTCTTTACTGGGCGTAGGTTTTACCTACGCCCTCATTTTTTATAACCACCCTGCACACTTACCGGCCAAAACTGCACACTTACCGGTCAAAGCTGCACACTTAATAAATTGCTTGCAGATGATAGGAGGATTTGTATATTTTTATAACTGAAGATTTGTTGATTCCGTACACACATCAATATCGTTCCCATATAAACCCAACTTTGCTTATGTTGACCACTCACCCTTTAAAAAGGCTTCCGGATAAGCCGCTTTCGTTCCGGCATCTTTACCATTCTTTTATTGTACTTCTTCCGGATACACATTTGTATCACGCCTGAGTGTGATATACTTCCGTACCCCCTTAAGGGAGCTGTAACCATACATTCCTCATAGCTCCCACGATTGCTTGATTTTATTATCAGAAAGAAAGCATTCCTATGCCTTGTAAAATCATGTTTTTACGGCAGGCTACCCCTTTGTGGTCACTTGCCTTTACAGCAGTATTGTCTTTATGTGGACCTGTAGCATCGGCTCAGTCATCGGATACCAGGCAAGATACCTTGCCTGGTAAATTGAAACCTGAGATGCCTGCTAAAAAAATGCTTAATGAAGCACTTTCTGAAATAGAGCTGCACAAATACAATAACATAGTTGAGTCAATCAATAAACGGACGCCTTTTCTAAAGCAACCGGGTACCTATGATTCCGCATTAACGGATATCATGCACACTACCTTGGGCAGATCACCATTTGCCGGCATGAAAGATTCGGTAATGGGCGAATTCATGCATTACGTAGGAAATAACTTTGGAAAAGAACGTCTCAACAAAATTGTCAAAAGCTTTTCGGCTGCCGGCGATTCCGGATCATTACAACAATTTATCGGGAAAAAATTAAAGGGCTTCTATGCGATCAAAGGAAAAGAAGCATTTCACATTCCGTCTTTTGATAACCTGGTCGGCAATGATTTTAACGGCGCCCGGTACAGTGTAATAAGAGACAATGCCACCGCGGCCCCTTCTCCATGGATCCATCAATGGCAGGTGGCCGATGACCTGCGCATCATGGACATTCCCTTCCATATTGAGTTCTCCAACCTGTCCGATGGCGCTCTTCCCTTACGTTATAATAACCTCCTGAAACTTTCTTTTGATAAAGACGCATTCAGGCAGGGCGTAAAGAAAAAACTGGATAAATACTATGACCTGGAAAAATACCTGCTCAATGATATCGATATGCTTTCTTATGTAAAAAAGCATTTTGAACAGGAACTTTCCACACAGGTAGTAGGTCTTAAGTCATCTTTATTAGCAGACCCTAAAGCCATGCTGCTAAGTAAAATATCCTATGACGAATTGCTGAAGCTGGACATGGACCAGGTAAAAGAGAAAATAATGCCTGCAGCGCAAATACAGCCTCTCCGCGATCAGTTGGCTGCTTACGAAGAAGTCATTACTAAACAGGGTAAAGCAATGTTGCCGGCGCAGAAGGACTCCCTTCAGCAACTCATAAACAACAGGGCTGGTCACCTGGCTTCGCTGGAACAGATGGTAGCAAAAGTCGGCGAAGCTAAAAGCAAACTATCCGCCAGTGGTCTCAATGCCAATGACATTACCAGGTTACAACAATCGGCCAATGCACAAACCTTAAAAAAGTGGCAGCAGCCGGCTACCATCAAAGAGGCTGCTGAAAACCTCTTGCCCCAGAATGGGTTCCAGCGTTTCTTTAAAGACATCACCGCCCTCAATGCCGGCACTTTCGGCGCTAACATGAGCGAGCGTACAGTAACAGCGTTACTCTCCGGCGGTTTGCAGATGGAAGCCCTGAAAAAGAACAATCTTCTTTCCGGTGGATTTGGAAAGATCAAAGACGCCGGCTTCCTGAAAGATGCCGGTTTGCAAAACTCGCTTTTCAGTCCGGCGGTTTCCATGCAGTATGCACAGTTTGGAAAGGGTGTCACGGGAAACAACAGCACCAGGATCACGGTAATGAATGGCAATACCTTTTCACCCAATACCCTTCATTACCAGGCCCAGGCTATGGCCCGTAACATGTTTGTAGGTACCATTTCAAAAACCATAAAAGTAAGAAAGAGTGGTACAGTGGAAGCGGAACTTTCAAAATCGGCTACCCAGTTCAGGAATACAGGCAGTATTAGCCCCGACCAGGCGATGGAACATAAGAGCGCGCTGTATAGCTATGCCGATGACCTGCTGCAAACCCTTTCCGTGGGCGTGCGTTACCAGGATGATTGGGATAAAATAAACCTTTCACACAATGCGCACATTGCCTATGCAGGATTTGGGTACAACAACCCTGGTAATCCATCTGCTTCCAGGGGATCATTGCAATATGACCTGCAACTCCGCAAATACGTGGAAAAAAGAAAAGGATTTGTACAGGTGCAGATGGCCAATCGCAACTACAACTATTCAGCCGATGGTGAGCAGCGATGGAAAAACCTTCAGCTCAACCTGCAGGCCCGCTACCGCTTTACCCGGAACATAACACTGGGAGCCCGGCTCAACCAATACCAGCTCGTGCGGAAAACGCCGGCCGGAAAACAAAAAATGTACGTGAGCCGGAAAATTGCTGCCGATGGCCAGTTGAGCGGTGATATAGCAGGCATCTCGCAGCGGTCCATCGTTTCTTTGGGCTTCCAGCAATTTGATAACATACTCATGCAGCATAGTGGCAACAGCAACCTGCTGCTGTTGCAATGGGTAACAACCGTTCCATTACAAAAACTACAGGCAACAGCCAGTATATTTTACAACAAGGAACTAACAGAAAATAAACTTATAGGCGATCAGTTGAACGGTGAGCTGGGCATAGGGTATAACCTGCTGAAAACCGTGATGGTCAACTCATCCCTCACCTGGCTGGATAACAAAATGGCTGCCCGGCAAATTGGTACCCGTCAGTCCATTAACACTATCTTCTTTAAAAATTGCATAGTAGGATTATACATTGACTGGCGAAAGGACCTCGTAACGCCCGTTAATCCATACCTCTATGGGAATTTCCGGGGAGAATTGTCTGTTCATTACCTGATTAAATGATGCGTATTATATGAGGAAAGTACTTGTAACATTCTTTACCTGTCTTTCACTAATGGCTGCAGGCCAGGTAACTTTTCAGTTTGTACCGGAGCTCCAGGGGCGTACTGCTGATGGACTGCTTTGGGTAAAACTAAACAGCCAGTATCAGCAGCCGATCATCTCACTCGTGGAAATTTCCGTGTCAGAAAAAAAGGCAGGTAAAATAATCTCGGTCACCACAGGCTCTTTTCTGCTCCTGCCGGGCGCCAATGCAATAAGCAGGAATGCGGCATCTTCGGCTATCATACGGTTTGCCAATAATAACCTGGCCCGCCTGGTAAAACAAAGCAGCTCCTTTCCCGAAGGAGAATACGAATACTGCTTTCAGCTATACCGGGCCGACAAATCAGGCATCAGGGAATTGCTGGGTGAGCAATGTTTTGATTACCTCGTTGAGCCGCTAACACCGCTCTTCCTGATAGAACCCTTCCTGAAAGAACAAACCTGCGATAAACGCCCCACCTTTACCTGGCAGCCCTCCATGCCTGCTATTCCAGGGGCGCGATACCGGCTAACCCTTGCAGAAATGAAACCGGGACAGGCTATCCAGGAAGCCCTGGTCTATAACCTTCCGCTTATCAATCAGTCAAACATTACATCCCCCATACTAATATATCCTGCGGCGGCAAAATCACTGGAAGAAGGCAAATCCTACTCCTGGCAGGTCACGGTATACAGGGAAGGCGTAATACTCAATCGTTCTGAAACATGGGAATTCACCGTTAAATGCAATGATACCCCGGTGGTGGAAAAGACCGAAGGGTTCCGCGATATTGATGACCTGGCCAAAGGCAACTTTTATATCGCTAATGGCAAACTGCATTTTTCCCTACACAATGCCTATGAAAAACAAACATTGAAATATTCCATCTTCTGCCTCAATAAACCCGATCAGGTGTTCAAGCGCCTGCCTGCCATCAAATTGCAGCAGGGCAATAACAACATTACCATCGATCTGGCAGAAAACAGCGCTTTTGTAGATGGGTTCCATTACATCCTCACGGTACACCTGGTCAATGGAACAACGAAAAAAATGCGGTTCACCTATAAAACACCATTATGAAACTAATAGTGGCGGCTATCGTCAGCACAGTATTCCTAATAGCCTGTAAGGATGATTCCAGGAAACAAGCTGTACAATACTTTCAGGCGCATCAAAAAGCATTGATGGCTCAGCAGCAGGTTAATAACTTTTCCCTTCAACTGGCTTACATGCCGGCAACCGTTTTACCGGGGGATAAAGAGACCTCCTTGGATTCAGGCTACTATCATTTCAGGTTGCAGGTACAATGCCCTTCCGGCAATGGTTCCCTGTCGGGCGATAAAACATCCCTGTATTATGGATTGGACTCTCTTTTTGTGGGGGAGGGTAGTGATCAGAAAATCTATCCGGTATCCGTACAACCGGTGATCACCGGTAGCCACACACATTTTGAATACCTGCTCGTATTTGCTAAAAAAGATTGGAAACCTGGTACAACACTCGAGATCATATTCAACGACAGGCTCTTTACCAATACCAGGATGAGTTTCGTTTTCGACCGTACCAAAATTAATGAAATAGAACTTTTACACAGCTAATACCATGACCCATAGTACAAAATACCGTAAAGGGATCGCTGCCTTCCTGTTCACTATCCTGGTTGCTCAAACCCTTCTTCCTGTAACAGCGTTGGCACTTACTTCCGGGCCTGCACAGCCGGAATCCAGTTTATTTCAGCCAGCCGGCGTATCCGATATGGTTGATATGTTTACAGGTGATTTCAATTATAACCTTCCTGTATTGGATATTGATGGCTATCCCATCAATCTCTCCTACCAGTCCGGGGCAGGCATGGACGACGAAGCCAGTTGGGTGGGCCTCGGGTGGGGCCTCAACGTAGGCGCCATCACCAGGCAGTTGAGAGGCATACCCGATGACCTCAGTGGGTCCGCCTATGAAACAGAACATTATACAAAACCAAAAGTAACCATTGGCGGAAGGTTGACGGGCAAAATAGAACTGGCGGGCATGCCAAAAGGATTGAATGTTGGCGGTTCTTTATCGCTTGGTGTATTCAGCGATAATTATACAGGCATCGGCGCTGAACTGGGCGCCAACGCGGGAATATCCTACACCTTTGCGGGAAGTGGCTTGCTCACTGCCGGCATGGGCCTGGGTATTACATCCAGTACTGCCAGTGGAGTAGATGTTTCACCCTCGCTTTCCCTCGCGTATAATCAGAAAGTGTCAGACAACACAACCATTTCACCGGGACTTTCTGCTTCCCTCGGGTACAATACCCGCGGAGGATTGAAAGACCTTTCACTCGGGATCACCTTTTCAGGAAAAAGTAAAAAGTCCCATAGTTCCAATACCTATGATGTGGCCGGTGCTACCATCTTCTATAACACCGATCCCGTTCAGCCCAAAGTGCAAATACCTTATAAATCCTATAATGGGTCCTTTAGTTTCGACATCGGAGGCGCCGGTTGGCTCATCTTCGCAGGAGGGGGAGGCACCGGTTACAGAACTGTGCGCGAAGTGAAATCACAAAAAATGAGGAATCCGGCTTTTGGTTTCCTCTACGCCGAAAGAGGTAAAAAAAGGGCAGAGGCCCTCATGGATTTTGTCAGGGAAAAAGAAAATGCCATCATACCCGAAATTCCCAACCTGGCCATACCCGTGGCTACCCCCGACCTCTTTTCCTACACCAGCCAGAACGGATCGGGCCAGTTTAGATTATATAGAGGGGGCACCGGCATATTATTCGATAACGAAGCGGCTGATGAGGACGAATCCCAATCCGTTGGATTTGATGCCGGTTTGGGTGGAATAGCTCACGGGGGCGTTACCTTGTACAACCAGAATGTAACCAATACCACCAGCAAATGGAGGGATCAGAATAACTTCCTGCCGAAAGCCGACTTTCAGGACGCGCTTTCAGCCGATCCACAGGCCGAACATGCTTTCTTTAAACAGGTAGGCGAGAAAACGCAGGAAGATGAACAAATGGTGAAGCGTTTGGAGGGTACAGAGCCCATAACAGTAGACATTACCGGCAAAACGGCGAACAATAAGTGGCGGAAAGGATCACAACTGGTAACAATAGATGGTTCTATTATCAAAGATCAGAAAGAGAAAAAACGAACTGTTATCTCTTACCTCACCGCCTCGGAAGCACATCGCTCAGGCCTGGATAAAATAATAAAATACTACGATCCCATTACCTACGATCCCAACGTTCCTTTTCAGCCAACCACCTGTTCTCCGGTAACCAACAAATTCCTCTACCGGGAGTACAGTAGTTTATTGCCGCTGAATCCCTATCGCGATAAATCACACATCTCCGAACTTACGGTAACAGATGAAGCAGGTAGCCGGAGTGTATATGGTATTCCCACTTACAATGCTTACCAGCATGAATATTCTTATGCACTGGGTAAAAAAGGCTCACAAACCTATGAACAAAATACCGCTCAGGGTGATATAGACAATAACCTCGTGAAAGTTGTCAGCAATGGCGATAAACCAAAACAGGATACAGAAGGTGAAAGTGACAATTACCTGCATGTTGATAAACAGCCCGGTTATGCCAGCAGCTTCCTGCTCTCCGGCATTCTGTCTCCCGATTATGTAGATGTAACAGGCAATGGCATTACAGACGACGACCAGGGCACTGCGATCAAATTCAACTATTCCATGCTCGAAACCCTCTACCAATGGCGTACTCCCTTTGGTAATGGTGCAGTCAATAAAGCTACCATCAACAAAAGCATGATGGCCGATCCCGATGATGACAAAGCCAGCTTTGTGCACGGCGCCAAAGAACTATGGTACCTGCACTCCATCGAAACCAAAACTAAAATTGCCTACTTTATCACGGAAGACAGGCATGACGCCATGGGAGTAACAAGCTGGAATGCAACAACTCCCGGTGGCGTTAAACAAAAAGCCCTGCGCGAGATCCGCCTCTATTCAAAGGCCGATCTCACCCGTCCTATTAAAGTCGTTAAACTAAACTATGAATACCTGCTGTGTCAGCAGTTGCCCAACTTCAACCCCGATGCGGCAACTCCTCAAAAAGGAAAACTGACTTTAAAAGAAGTGTATTTTCAATACGGCAACTCTCCCAAAGGAAGTAACCACCGGTATGCCTTTTCCTACAACAATGAAGGCACTTCCGGTACCGGCGGATCGGTCGATTATGGCTTCCTGCTCACCGACCGGTGGGGCACCTATAAATCCAGGCAGGCGAATGCTGCTAATAACTATCCCGACCTGCGCAATGATGAATTCCCTTATGCTACACAGAACACTGCCGATGCAAACCAATGGGCTGGTATATGGCAGTTGTCCAAAATTCAGTTGCCAACAGGAGGAGAAATAAACGTTTCCTACGAATCCGACGACTACTACTATGTCCAGAACAAAAAGGCCATGATAATGCAAAAGCCACTGGCATTGATCAAACAGGGAGGCGATAACGCTGCTACCCTGCGGGAGGCAGAAGGCATAAAATTGTCGGTCAGCAATGCTTCCGCTTATAATGGCAACAAGCAAAAATTCATGGATGATTTCCTCAATGGGTCTGAATACCTCTACACAAAATTCTTTGTCAACGTAGGCGGTCTCGATGCCAAAGACCAGCCCAACAATGAAACATACTATGACTTCATTCCCTGTTATGCGAAAGTGAAAGAAGTGACAGCAGCCGGCTCCAACACCTTGAATGTTCTTTTTGAAACCATCACCGAAGGCGGGGAAACAATGAATCCCATCATCCATGCCGCCTGGCAACGGATGCGTCTCGAATACCCGCGGTATAGTTACCCGGGCTATAAGAACAGGGTAAAGGCAGGTGATGCCGGCAAGGCATTAAAGGCGGCAATAACCGCCATTATCAACGCCGCCAAAACACTCGATGAATTAAGGAGAAGCTTCTATGAACGCGCCTCCGACGAAGGGTTTGCCAATAACGTTAACCTGAATAAAAGCATGGTGCGCATGGCCATCACCACTCCATCGAAAAAAGGTGGTGGCGCCCGTGTAAAAAAGATTATGATTTCCGACAACTGGGCCACCATGTCGGGCAACCCGGGAAATAACAGCCTGGTACGTACCTATGGACAGGAATATAATTATACCACCACTGTCAACGGGCAGACCGTCAGCTCAGGCGTGGCCAGCTATGAACCTGCTGTGGGAAGCGACGAAAATCCCCTGCGACTGCCGGTTCCATACATCCAGAACATCCGGGGGGCGATTAATAACTTCTTTAACCTCGAAGAACCATTCGGCGAATCTTTTTTCCCTGCTCCTTCAGTAGGCTACAGTAAAGTAACGGTACGTGACCTGGATGAGAACGGCGTGGCCGATCCCGCGCGGAAAACCGGCTATGTGGTGAATGAATTCTATACAGCCAGGGAGTTTCCGGTAATCACAAAGGCTTTATCCAATAAAATGAACCAGCGTGGGCCTGCCGGATGGTATTCCTTCTTCGGAGGAAGCACGGTACATGAACTCACCTTTTCCCAGGGATATACCATTGAGCTCAACGACATGCATGGAAAACCCAAAGCGGTGCGCGTATACAATCAGACAGAAGAAGAAATATCTTCCATTGTTTACCATTACAATACAGAGCCGCTGAATGCAGGCGAAATGAAACTCAGGAACCTGGTAAACATAGTCAATGAACAAGGACAGGTGGAGGAAAACAAAATTATCGGCCGTGAAATTGAAGTATTCACCGATATGCGGCAGCAGGAAACCAGCTCCATTGGAGAAACAGTACAGATTGGAAGCGATCTCATTTACATATTTATTGGCGTCGGCGCCTGGCCCCACTTCCCTTATAAGGTCAATGACGATTACAAACTTTTCCGGTCGGCCTGTACCATGAAAGTTATCCAATACTACGGCATATTGGATAAGGTGGTAAAAACGGAGAATGGTTCTTCTATTACCACGGAGAACGTAGCCTATGACGGTCTTACCGGAGAAGTGCTGGTAACCAGGACCTGGAACGAATTCAAAGACCCGGTATACACCGTCAACTTCCCTGCTTATTGGATGCATCCCGGCATGGGGGGAGCCTACAGAACACTGGGAACAGTGATCCCATCCCTTACTACCGGAACCGATGGAAAGATCAATGCCCCTTATGATCAGTTCTTACAGGCGGGTGATGAGTTGATTTGTGTGGAAAGTAATCCCGCGCGCGAACGCTATTGGGTGATCGAGACCGCCCCCGATAACAGTTCGTCTCCGAAAACAAAAAAGCTCGTGGATTGGTCCGGTAAAGTACTGGTAAGCTTTTCCGGTAAGGAGGCAAAAATAATCCGGTCGGGTTACCGCAACGCCCTGCTGCCACCGGCTGCCAGCATGGTGTGTATGCGCAATCCCATCTCTGAAAATGTGGATCCTGCCACCAATAAAAAATACATAGTATTCTCCAAAAATGAAACACTCACTGCCTGGAAAGTGCTCACTGCTTCTGCCGTTCAGTTCGATGACAATTGGGGAATGCGTCCAACCTGCCCCACCTGCCCGGAGGGTTACCAGTTGAATGAGGACGGTATATGCGAGATTCCCCCTATAGAAAATACATCTGAATGCTTCACCCTTTGTGCAGGCAGCGCTACCCCGGGCGGGACTTACGGTAAGGAGGGAGCTGCGATCTATAGTTCCCCTACCAGTGGCTTTGTTGTGCGGAAGTCCAGCTTCTGGGGTGGAGATTGTAGCGGTTGCGGTGGTAGCGAGCGAGTGGCTGCCATGAACGTGAATGCAAAACAGTCCTCAACAACTACCTTGTCTACAATGCAGGTTTGTGGACGAACTGAAAATACCCCGAATCCCGATGACTGCGCTAACAACCTATGCGGCCGTCTCCTACGGTCAGGTATTTGGCTTTGTGCTGCCGATAAGGCAAATCCAGGCACCAATGAATGGATAGCTGTTGAGTTTTGTGTGGATATACCTGAGGCCAAAGAATATTTTATCGGTTATGCCGGCGATAACAAAATGTATATCGATATCGATGGCCAGCAATGGCAGCATTCCCTTGGTTCCGCTAACGCTTCGAGCTATGAGAATTGGCATGTCAGGCCCTACTATTTGCCGCAGGGAAAGCGCAGGATCAGGCTCACTTTTGTTAATGAACATGGTGGAGCCTCAGTAGGATTTGAGATATATAATAAAACGTATGCCGAACTGATTGTCCCTAATGTTGTGGTGCCCGATAATGACATTATCTTTTCTACGGCCCGTGACCTGCTCGGGAAAAAAGTACAGATGTTCAGGCATATGGATGGACCTAACGGTACGCCGCGCTTCACCTGTCCTTCAGGCACAGGCCCCTACGATGCCTGCGAAGGTTGTGGTAAAATTGCCATAGACCGGGCAGTGAATCCCTATGTCAAAGGTTTCCGTGGCAACTGGCGTCCTGCCGAAAGCAAAGTGCTCCAGGTTAACCGTACAGACAACAACATCTTCAATGAAAAGAAAAAGGGAGTAGACGTTAGGAACAGCGGCTCACTGACCTGGTTCAAGCCCTTCTGGTATACAGGTTCCGGTACAACAAACTGGACGCCTAACAGCAACCTGAAAGAATGGGTAACCGCTAATACCATCACGCTCTATGATAAATATGGGCAGGAGTTGGAGAACAAAGATGCCCTCGGGCGGTACAGTGCTGCCGGCTTTGTGTTCAAAGGCCAATTGCCGGGTGCTGTAGCATCCAATGCCAGGAACAGGGAAATTTGTTTTGAAAGTTTTGAAGACCTCAACTTCAATAATAATTGTACCAGTAGCAGCACAGAAACCTGTGATGTACCTGTCTGGAAACCGGTAGCTGCAGGTGATTTGGTTTCCTTTGTCACATCCACAGTGGCGCATTCAGGAAACTATTCACTGGCGCTTCCTTCCTCCGGCATCATCTTTTCTACCATCGTGCACAACCAGGAATCAAAGGCGCGTCCCTATACTGTTATTAACAATAGGGGAGAATATACCATCATTCCCATGGCAGGGCTGTTCCCGGTTGGTTTCGAACCCATATCCGGAAAGAAATACATCTTCAGCGCCTGGGTAAAAGAGCAGAACCAGCCGCTGATGACCACGCCCCCAGGCATCACCGTATCAGTAAGCGGCGCCAGCCCGGTAACCCTTAAAAGGAAAGCCTATGTAGAAAAATGGAGCCTGGTGGAAGGCGTCATCGAACTCAGCGGATTGAATGAATACAGCCCCATCAACCTGTCGATCATACCCAATGGAGCCACCAATATCGATGATATCCGCATCCATCCCTACGACGGGCACATAAAAACGTATGCCTACGATGATAAAACCCTGCGGCTGATGGCCGAAATGGACGAAAACAATTTCGCTGCTTTCTATGAATATGACAATGAAGGCGCATTGGTCCGTGTAAAAAAAGAAACAGAGCGGGGTATCATGACCATCAAAGAGAACAGGTCATCACAAAAGAAAGGACAATACTAAAAACCAATCATCATGAATGTAAAAAAAACAATCACGATAATAGGGGTAGCCGGCTTATTGGTGGTAACCTCCCTGGTGCTTGCCAATACGACTGCTATTAAAAACAAAAAATGGTGGAACAAAACCCAGGCTCCTCAACAGGCTGTCGAGAGCGAAAGGGGGAAAAAAGATCCTGCCCAGTTTGCCTTGCTGGCAGAACTGGCCGGATGGCTCAAGCCATTCGACTCCACCAATACAGCTTATGCATACGAAGCCTTGCTCACTGCCATTGATAAAACCGACTCTGCCCACGCTATGACAAATGTGGATTACAGGTTCCGCAAAAACAGGCAACAATTCTATCTCCGCGTGGGCAGGCAGGAAACCATCAATACCGATCAGTTCTATCTCGTTGCTGATCACGATGCCCAAAGGATCATCCTGAGAGCCGCAAAACACGTGGCGCAGGTGCCCGGCATTCAGCTCAATGCGCTGTATAATTACCTCCGGGGCGAAGGATACACCCTGAAAAAGAAAACAGAGAATGGACTACCGGTAATCGCTATGAGCAATCCTTATCATATCAGTTGCAAAGAATTTACCGTGCAATACGATAGCGCTGTGCGGCAGGTGAAGAAAATATTTTTCCGGCAGGCTGATATAGCCGATCACATGGATCCCAGCCTGGAAAAATGGGTGACGCTCGTATTTAAAAAATGGGACGACGATCCGGAAAGCAGGCAGTTCCCCCGCATACAGGATTTCGTTACCAGCCGGCAGGGAAAATGGATAAGTACACCTGCTTACCAGGATTATGAATTAATGGTACGTTAATCAACCCTTATCATCTATTAGCAATGCTCCTCCCTAATATTCCATCAATGTCCAGGATAGCCGCTTTATACCGCCGCACACTGCTTTTAATTTGCTTCCTGTCAGCAGGTTTCTTGTCCATGGCTGGCGTGGAACCGTATCGCAACCAGCTTAAAGGCAGCATTAAAAAAGGTGACTCACTCATCGTGAAAGATGAAAAATTCCGCAATCCCTTATTTAACTGGGACGATGTGGAACGTCATTCAGTAAAAAACCTGCTCACCTTCCGGCTCACCTACGACACCGCGGTGGTTTTAAAGAAATCCTTCACTTGCGAACTGGACCTCAAAGTGGAATATTATTCCAATGCGGATCAGGCGGAACCCATTACCCTGAATAGCGTAAAACTAAAGATCAACTTCTCTCCCGATAGCGGCGCCGCCTACAAGGCGCAGGATGTATACAACTTCAGCAATGGCTATTGGGTGAAAATAACTGTTAACAACATTACCAGTCCCGAATTGGGCGATTCCATACCACCCATTCTCGAATTGAGCAGCCAGGTAGTGGTAACCCGTAAATACCGCTACCAGGCAAATCAGCATGCCGGTTTGTTTGGCAGTTTCGGACAGGGAGAGCAAACCATGTCGGCACAACGGGTAAGCTCAGGGTTCATCAATGCCGATCATTTGCATGTCACCTGGAGCCCCATTACCGGAGCAGAAGAATATGACCTCGAATGGGCTGTTTTCGATGCAGGGACCGAAAATCAATCCATCATACAACAAATGCTGGCCAACCAAACGGTGGTGCCCGACGTGTTGGATAAACTGTTCCGTAACAATGCTACCCGCATCACCACGGGTATTGATGCCTCCGACCATTACATTTCCATGGTATACAACGCTGGTTACATCCTGGTACGCATCAGGGGAGTGGAATATGAAACCAATGGCTACCGCAAGGAATATGAATGGGATTACCGGTTGGAAGAACCTGCCGGCGCCTATGCTATCTGGACCATACCCAATTGGCACCAGGAAAACCTTAACTGGCAGTACAGTGGCGTTTTTGCAGAAGACGGGAAAAAGAAAGAAGTAGTCAGCTATTTCGATGGCACCCTGCGTAACCGGCAAACAGTTACTGTCAACAATTCTGATAACATAGCGCTTGTTCAGGAAACCATCTATGATGAATTCGGCCGGGCCGCCGCCAGCATACTGCCGGCCCCGCACCCGGACAATAAATTGAAATACTATCCCAACGTCACTCTCAATCAAAACAACAGCGCGCCTTACGATTACAGCAACCTGAAGGCCACATTGGGTGTTTATTGCGAAAACAAACCCCAGCCACTCGGTAGCCAAAGCTTTGCCGCTAAATACTATTCATCGGCCAATCCGTTCGTATCGCTTATTCCGTACACTAAATACGTGCCGGATGCAGCAGGATACCCTTTTTCCGTAACGCAATACGTAGCCGATAATACCGGCCGTATACGGACACAGGGTGGGGTAGGTGAAAAATTCCAGCCCGGCATCGGCAACCGCAACGTTACAAAATACTACTATAGCAAACCCGAATCCTGGGAACTGGACCGCCTTTTCGGTAATGACGTAGGATATGACAATCACTATCTTAAAAACATAGTCGTTGACCCCAATGGTCAGCTTAGTATCAGTTACCTGAATGCCAGTGGCAAAACCATCGCTACGGCGCTGGCAGGCAACACACCCACCAACCTCACCAGCCTCGAATCAAAACCTGCCGCCAAATCAGAAATCTCCAAAATCCTGCGGCCGGAACAATTCATATTCGATGCCTCAGCACTGAGCCTTACTGCCAAAACCACCTACTTCGCATCGTTGCCCGAAAAAACGGTTTCTTTCAGTTATGATATAGAACGGCTCATCTATACCTACCAGGGATCTTCCTTCCAGATCTGCAGCAATTGCTATTACGACTTTACCATCCGCATTACCAACGACTGCGGGCAGCCTGTCTACCAGTCTCCGGCAAATACGGTTATTGGCTCCAGGCTATCGGATTGTAACAACAATACGCCACAGTCAGGGGCATTCACGACAACCTTCAATAGCATCGGAGAGTATTATATCTCTTTTGAGCTGAAACTGAACAGTGACGTGATCAATGAGTATACGCAGAATTACATCCTGAACAATACTGACCTGCGCAGCCGGTTCAGCTTCGTATTGGATTACCTCAACAATACCGACTTCAGTGGTTGCTTCAGTGAGTGTACCACTTGTCAAACAGCATTGGGCACCTCCGACCAGTTCTTTACGGCCATTAAAAATAAACTGCAGGATTACGACATCGACTTTGCAACACTGCCGGTTGCTGAGCAGAACGCCTTGGCTGCCATTGCACAAAGCCGTTACACCCAATTGCACGATCAATGCCTCTCGATGCAGGCTACTTGCCTCGTTTCTTCCTGTTCTAGGTATGAAAAACAAATGCTGGAAGATGTATCGCCCGGTGGACAATACGCATTATTCCAACCCGATCCCTTCCTGCCCCTCGAACAGGACATAAATGTCTTATACCAGCATTGGCGCGAAGTATTCCCGCAGTTAGCGCCAGGAGCTGCCGATTATGAGGCCAATGCCATCTACCTGGCCAATGGCGACAAAACCTCTCCGCACGATGAATTCTTCACCATTCAGATGCTCGTGCAATATTGGCGGCCCGAGTGGGCGTCCAGGTTCCTGCAATGGCATCCGGAAAAATGTAAACTGGACTTCTGTAATGCCAATAGTCAGTATGTGTCCTGGGACGACAGGGTAAAAACCATTTACAACAAAGCAACCGATATACCCCAGATCCCGCTTACTTCCGGTTTGCAATATGATCATAACAATGGCGCCTGGTTATTGGCGCAGGATCCTTTCTTCAAACCCGGAGCGCCGGGGGTGGCCTATTATTCAGACATGCAGAACGACCTGAACCAGTTCAGCACCCGTGTCATGCAGACCAACATAGCGGGAATTAACGTCAAAAGCATCACCCAGGTTATTGACTACATGCTCTATTGTGCCGATCCCGAAGGCAATACCAGCACGGGCACGCCCGATAACACCTGGAACAATTGTAGTCCCAAAGCCGACTGCCGCATTCCCGATCGCGAATGGCAACAATACAGGGAGATGTACTTCCAGCTAAAAGAAAAATACTATGTATTGGTGAGGAATGCGGGAGCCTGTGCGGATAAATGCCAGGTAGGAACGCCTTATGCTCAATCTGCCTGTGCTACATCCCGTGATTTTGTGATTACATCAATGGGAGAGGCCGGTTGTGGTGACGGGCTGGTAAAAATAAAAGTTGCCTATGCCAAAGGAGCTGTTACCAGGCCTATGACTGTAGAAATGTACTATCCGGCCGAGTACGCTTCCCTCGGATTACCGGCCAGTCTTTCTTTCAGCATAGGAGAATCTGAAAAAACATTCTGCGCACCCGCTTCAGTATTTGTTCCGGCTATCAAAATAAAACAAATCACCTGTACCGGTAATTCAACAGCACCGGCTTGTCCTTCCGGCAATGGTGGGCAATTGCTGCTGCCCGAAGGAGGAAAAATGACAGGTACCGGCAAATTTGAAGTAATCAATAATGGCATTCATACTACCTATACCATTGTTCCCGGAAGGGCCGATCAACCTCCCGCAGATGCTACTTACTGCACAGAGGGTACAGTTACTTCAAAACAATTCTATAACTGTTATAAAGTAACATTACCGGGTGGCGCTTCGGCCGATTTTTACAATGTGTGGGTAGTGAAGTGTGAAAAGGACCTTTGTGCCAATGCTCAAACCCTGTATGTCACTTCACAGGCCGGTTCATACAGATTCTTTAAAAAGGAGGACGGTAACTACTATTATATCATGTTGCAGCAGGGGGGCGGTGCTGTTCCGGGATGTGCTAATTACCCGCCTGTAACAACCTGGTATCCTTGTTTGAAAGTATACGTGGAAGGCATCAGTGCGCCCTTCCTGTACTTTAATGCCGGGATTACTACCTGTAACAGTTGTTCCATTGATGGTCAGGGCATCACTGCTACGGGCAATCCGGCCACAAATGAATATACCACAAGCAATGGCAGTATTTATGTAATATTCCCCCAAACAAATCCAGGTTACTCGCCTTCTACCAGCCACTGTACTACGCCTGGTACAAACTGGTATCCTTGCTTTACCGTAACATATAATGGCTCCACGCAAACTTATTACGGGGCCACTGTATTGTACTGTGCGCCTCCCACCGCTTCCTGTGCCGATCCTGTTGTTTTCCCTGCTACCAGCAGGGCCGGGAACCATCTGTATCGTTACCAGGATGCTACAACCAACGAGGAATACAACATCGTTCCTGGTTTTGAGAACGATCCACCGGCAGATCCGGGTGCTTATTGTATTGGTCCGGAATACATGTATGGATACTTTACTTGTATCGGATTTTCCATCAATGGCCAGCCTCCTACTGTATATCATGAGAACGTATGGGTGATAACTTGTATCAATAGTTCATTTGCCCGTACACAACAGGTACAGCAACAATCCTCCACGTTATCCTCCCTGGTACGAACATACCAGAAGAATGGCGCCAGGGTATACAAAAACTATGAAAATGCTGCCATCCTGCTGATTAAAAAAGCGGGGGAAAAGGATAAACAGGCCTGGGCAAGGGCAAAAGGCACTGATGCGGGTATGAAGAAACCGGTACGGGAAAAAGGATTCACTGCTTATAAATACCGCTCCGTTTTAACTGTCCGCGTTAGCAGCAAGGCATACGTTCATCTAAGAGATGTTTGGGTGGCGCAGTACCAGCCGGATACTGCCAATGGCAAAAAAATAGCAAGTACTGCTTTAAGTACACTGGCAGGTCCTTGTCCACCAGGTATGGTAGAATATGACGTATCAATGAACGGAATGGTTTGTTATAGCCAGGAAGGTTCTCCGGAAGGAGAAATGGTGAGGATCTATACGCCAGGTAACGTGCCTTTGTGCGAAAACCAGAGTGCTACAGTAGATATTTATGCCGTAAACAATATAGGCGAGGTCTCTTACGCTACTACCGGGTACCTTAGTGCCGGTGAATACACAAAACTGGTTTGTGTACCGCAGGCATACGTAAACATTGCTACCAGCTATATTGCCTGTGCTGAGGTAATTGGGTCCTGCGCTCCTGCTTGTCCCGACGCTTACAAAAACAAACAATCCCGTTTCCCGGAATTCAATTACCAGTTCAGTCTTTCGTCCGAAGACGTCTCCAACCAGATCAACGAAAACCAGGCTCTGCTTGTGGAACAGATTAAAGAGAGCTGTGAAGCCATGGCCGATACCTGGATGCAGCAAATGGAAACCTGCCTGGCTGCCTATTCACAAACAGTCAAAGACCAGCTCAAAGCGCAGCTCATTGAAGTATGTAAACGTGGGGGCGACCTGGAGCATCCTTTCGGCGCCAGCACTACCCGGCCCGGCGATCCCAATCCCACCTCATTCAAACAGGTGATACAGTCTGTCCTTGGATTAAGCAGCCTTACCATGGCCTGCAATCCCTGGCTTATTGATGAGCCACATCCTTATGAACCTGTACAGCAGGCGGTAACTAAAACGCTGATAAAATCCACGCCGGCCCTGTGCGCTAAATTGCAGCAACTGCATACCCTGCACAACAGCGAAAATCCGGGAGTAACCTTCTTCCAGTACCTCACTGCCAAATACGGGACGGCCATGAACCTCACCCAGGCCCAGTTGGATGCACTCGACAAATCCTGCAACAATTGCCGTTACCTGCTGGAAACAGATATACCCTTACCCGTATTCCTCGAACCCGGAGCTACCGGTTGCATCACGGCGGCTGAATACAACAGTGCCAAAGCAGCCCTGACTACTGAATTCGGCAGCGGCTGGGATCCTAACCACGCCAATTACCAGGTGATACTCACCAACTACATCAACCATCGTTATGGGTTTGCCATGTCGTTCAGCCGGTATGCAGCGTATGAACAAAAACTACTCACCGATCCTGCAGCCCTGCTGTGTAACCAGCCGCCTTATATTACAGTAGACCAGGATCAGTACGTTTGTCTGCAATCGCTGATAGCGGCCGCTGTTGTCAATGGTAACAGGGATTATGATGTTTACATCGCGGAAGAAAAAAGGAAATTCAGGCTGAACTATGTGAACACCTGTGCCCTGGCCAAAGGCAATGCAACCGCTGCTTCCGAACAACTCTTATACCATTACACATTATACTATTACGATCAGGCCGGCAACCTTGTCCGTACCGTTTCGCCCGAAGGCGTACGCCTGCTCAGTTTAGCAGAAACGGATATCGTGAACCAATGGCGCCAGTTCGATCCCGCAACCTGTACAGGTGCAGGCATCCCCTCTGTATCAAACAAAACAGCTACGTTCAATGCGCTAAGTGCGGCGCTGCAAAATGGCAGCATCAAATCGCTCGAAATGTGGCTGTACAGTGGTGTGAATGATGATATGCGTCACGTGCGCATCATAACACCCGATAACAAATACCTGTACCAGGCAGCTATTGCTGATAACAAACTTTGGATAGAGCTGTACACCTTACTGCCTGCACCGGTATTGTCCAACAGGGCGGTGGCCGATATCACTTCCATCAACCTGCAATCATGGAGCCACCTGCTTGTAAAAGCCGCCGACTTCACAACCGGCGCCTGGACCGTTTACCTCGAAGGTAAAAAGCTCACGCTCATGACCTCGGGCCAGCCCTCCTATCCTTTTGCATGGACACCGGGCAGTCCGTTGCCGGCAGAAGAAACAGGCCATATAAAACACCTGCGCATCTACAACCAGCAGCCTGCTACGGATGCAGAGGTGCTTGCCAACTACAGCAACTCCTGCATGTATCCGCAAGGGAACCTGGCTACAGCACTTACTCATTGGGGTAGGTTCAACATTCCTGCGCTCTGCAATCCGGCTACAGAAACCCGCATCGTTAGCAACCAGGGCGCCTTACAGGTAACAGGCAACCTCGGTATGGATGGTAACAGGTTCCCGGATATCAGGGACAACTTCACCGTAGAACTATGGGTCAATCCAACTCAGCAGCATGGAATTGATTTTCAGTATCCATTGGGTACTGGTGTTGATGGAACAGATGGCCAGCATTATGCGATCTATCCTGCCAGCAATGGTTCTTCCGGTGGCAGTACCATGGGCATTTCGGTTGGCACCAATGGTGTGAGTGTGTATGAACATGCCGATGCGTACATGCCGGCTTTATTGGTGTGGGAGAGTGCAGTAAGCGGCTGGACATACATTGTAGTAGTATACAAAAACAAAGTACCCACCTTATACATCAATGGTGAGCGGGTAAAAACTGGTTTCCCTTCTCCGATGCAATTTGTAAATCCCGGCAGTAACATCTGCAGCGGGCCTTATGGATTCATGCAAGGGGGTATTGATGACGTGCGCATATGGAGTGTGGCGCGTACAGATGAGGAGATCCTCAATAGCTATCAAGGTACTGTGCCAGCCTCTTTACCGGGCCTGGTGGCTTACTGGCCGCTTACCAAACAGGAGGGTACAGAACTGGCTGATCTTTCCTGCAACGGGTATACCATTTCACCGGCGGCGGCAGGTTACACATGGAATACGACCGCTTTGCCTGCAGGATTAAAAGACATCGTACCGGTGGAATATGCTACCCGTTCCCTCTATCCGGCGCATAAATTGCTCACCAGCTATGCTTACAACAGTACCGGTCAGGTAATACAACAAAAATCGCCCGACGGCGGCGAAAGCTACTTCTGGTACGATCGCCTCAGCAGGCTTATTGCTTCACAAAATGAGGAACAGCGGGTTAATGGCAATCGCTATAGCTATACCGTTTATGAACCGGTACTCAGCAGGCCCATCGCTGTAGGCGAAAAAGCAGGCGCTTCCGTCCTGCCTGCTATACCTGGCTTTACAGATGAATCAGTTATCACGGCATTCATGGCCAGCGGTTCCAATAGCCAGATCACTGAAACCGTATATGACGATAAACCGGCGCCCGGACCAGGAGTTCAGGCCGTCCTTTTACAAAATAACCTCCGCAAGCGTGTAAGCGCCAGCTTCTATCGCGAAACAGCCGGTGGCCCTGTGCTGAACGCTTCCTACTACGATTATGACCTGATGGGCGGTGTAAGGACCCTGTGGCAGCAGGTAGAGGGCCTGGGGCTAAAGCGGATAGACTATGAATATGACCTCATCAGTGGTAAAACGAATCTCGTTCGTTACCAGGAAGGTAACAATGACCAGTTCTATTATACCTATGATTATGATCCGGAAAACCGGCTGACACACGCCTATACAGGAACCGATATGTCTTCAGGCATATTGGCCAACGCCCAGAAAGACGCTTCTTACCGGTACTACTATAATGGACCGCTGGCCCGTATGGAATTGGGCAACAACAATGTGCAGGGCATGGACTATGCCTACACCTTGCAGGGCTGGCTCAAAGGTGTCAACGGCGATAAACTAAAGCCTGCCGACGATATGGGGCACGACGCCATTGATAGCTACAATACCTTTGCAAAAGACGTGTTTGCATTCTCTCTCGGGTATTACAAGGGTGATTATAAACCCATTGATGCCACAGTGAAACCTTTTTCACTGCTCTATAGCAGCTCCACCGGCGATATAACGGGCAAAGAATTATTTAATGGCAATATCAGCCACACCACACTGGCAATCAGTCGCTTCAGGAGTGGCGATCCGGTAGGATATACCTATGGGTACGATCAGCTTAACCGTCTGCGACAAATGCGCCAGCATGTGCTTACCGGTACTACTACCAACTGGAACAGTACAACCATTACAGAGGCTTATAAAGAAACCATTGCTTATGATGGCAACGGCAACATCAAAACCTACCTGCGCAATGGGGCCAATGTGACCGGTAAGCCCAAAGAAATGGATAACCTCGCCTATGGTTACAACATGGCGATAGATGCGGTCAGTGGATTGCCTTACCTGGTCAACAACCGCTTACGCCATGTGAAGGACGATCCGGCCTATACCGGCAACTACCAGGATGATATAGATACCCAACAGGATGATTATTATTTGTACGACAGGATTGGGAACCTCATTAAAGAAGGGAATGATAACATTGCCTGGACCGTATATGGTAAGATCCGCAGTGTTAGTAATGCCTCCGGTAAAAACATCGTTTACAGCTACGATCCGGCGGGCAACCGGGTGCGCAAGCAGGTAACGGTCAATGGTGAAACCACTACCACCTGGTATGTGCGCGATGCGCAGGGCAATGTAATGGGTTTGTATAGTCAAAAAGACGCTGACCCGCTTAAATGGAAAGAACAACATTTGTATGGCAGCAGCAGGGTGGGCATGTGGCAGCCGGATATTGAGATAGCTACTGCCACCGGTAGCAGTATATGGGGTACAGCCGGTAAAAAGTTCTATGAGCTGACCAATCACCTCGGCAATGTGCTCGCAGTCATAACAGATAAGAAAACAGCCCTGCCCAACGGAACTTTTGAAGCCGATGTGGCTACGGCCCATGATTACTATCCCTTTGGTATGCAAATGCCGGGGCGTACCATTGAGGGGGCTACCTGTCACGAAGAAGTGCAGGACCTGACCGAGTTGAAAGCCTCCAGTGACCTGAATAGTGGAGTAACTCAACCAGTCGCCAATAAATACCTTCAGAACGGTGTCACCTGGCAGCAGCAGGCCAATGGAATTGTATCTGTTGTAAATGGGGCATTCAGGGTGGAAAATAGCGGCACTTCCGGCAGTGACGGGATGTTGGCGCTCGTTTCATCCTCGATAATAGAACCTTTTACCACTTATCAGATAGAATGTGATATTATAGAGATGTCGCCGGGTATTACAGATCTTGCTATTAACGCACAATCAGGAACGAACGACCCCTACCGGGCAGCCTCCCTGCAATCGGGCACGGGCCACCGTACCGTTATCTTTACTACGGGCGCTACAGTAGGCAGTTTTGTAGCCCTGCGTATTTCAGCGCGGCCAGCTACCGCGGGTTTGTATTTTGTGGTGGACAATTTTGTATTAAGAAAATATACGGTTGTTAATCAAACCCAGGAATACGCTACCGATCTGAATGCTGCTGTAATGAGTGGTGTAAATGTGGACGACAATGGCCAACTATGGAAGCCGTTCAATACCTCCATTACCAGCCTGAGTGTAACCGGCACTACCGACAAAAAGATCCAGGTTAATTGTACCAATGTTAATGATAGCCGCCTTATTTCCGAATTCAATAATTTTACTGCTGGAAATAAGTACCTGGTCAAATTCACTATGGGGCAAAGCCTACCCGACAAAAGACTGTTTATGCAGTTGTATGGCCGTACGGGTACTAACTCCTGGACTGCAATACAGACGGGCATTTTCTTTACTGGCGTGGCGGGCGATTACCAGTTTAATTTTGTTATGCCGGCGGGAATGGATCAGGTGAAAATGGAATTCATGCGCCAGAATACAGGCAGTGCAATAGATGGATTAAATATCCCTTACACCATCGATAACTTCAGCATCATTCGCATAGAGCCCATTGCCTCCCAAACCACCACTGTCTGCGAACCCAATGCCGATCCCTCCGGCGAAAACGATATCTACAGGTATGGGTTTAATGGACAGGAAAAGAGCAACGAAATAAAAGGTAATGGAAACAGTTACACGGCAGAGTTCTGGGAATATGATCCCAGATTGGGCAGAAGATGGAATGTAGATCCGGTCATTAAGGAATGGGAAAGCCCCTATGCTTGTTTGTATAATAACCCAATTTCTATTATTGATCCAAGTGGGCTGGATGGAGAAGATCCTAAACCTAAGTTTAAAGATTTAGACCCTGTAGTGGTGGTTGGTAAGCGTAAACCAAAAGAAGGCGAAACTAGGTGGAATCCAAGAGTACCCAAGCCTGGTTCACTGGCAGATTTTAAGAACCTGATTAACGATTTTACTCCCCCTACTACTTTGGGAGGGATTAAACCTCCAGAACAAAAAGAATCTTTTCCAGCAATTCAAAGATATCACCGTGGAAGTAAATATTTTGCAGAAGGCTGGTACCCGGCTAGTTTTTATGAACTTACGACTTTTGATTGGGATAATGGTCAGGTGATGGATGAGTTCAATTATTTTGAAGATGAAGTTCTTGATAGGCAATTACAATTAGGATCGTTCGGTTCCTATTCAGGCCCGGTAGATGGTTGGTATGGTGGAAGAAGTTGGAATGGCTTTCAGGTCGATGACAGGGGTTACCTTACAGGTCGTCTTTATCATGGCTCAAGCGTTAAAGAAGCTAACGGGGCAAGAGTAATCGTTAAATTCCTGAACATTATTTCCAAATTAATGAGAGCAAGTCGTTCTCGTGCAAAGCTTTTGGGAAAAATTCAAAATACTAAACTTAGAAACCTTACGAATGATATATATAGGCCAGGGGCAGAGGTGGGCGATGGGAGTTCCATGGCTGCTTTTAGGTATACTCGGATAACCGGAAATCTTGTAGGAGGAAGCAATCATGCAAAAAAAATGTTGATTATTCGTAACGGATTGCTAAATGTACTTAGAACGCGGAATTTAAATAATTTTGACAAACGCTTGGCTCAAGAGTTATTAACTGATGTATTAAATGGGCTTCGAGGTTATTAAACTATAAATAATAGCTATGAACTTTGTAATTGTTAACGATGGTTATTATAATGAAATTCTCAAACGGCTAAGTTTATTTGTGCCGGATTTTGAAATCAATGATGACGAGCCCTATCTGGTTTTGTTTGAATTTTCTCAGTACATGATCGAAAATATTGAGAACGAACCTGTTTTGTTGAAATGTGTTAGTTTTATTAGTGATGCTGTGCTAAACGGAGGATATAAAACACATGAAGCAATAGCTTTACAGGTATTTCAGGTTTTATACTACAGGAAATCACATGTTGAAATATGTAGAAAATATTTAAGCAAAGAAGCTTTAGTGCTTTTTGAAAAATATTTTATAGAATATCTTAAAGATTACAAACAGTCGAATGAATAAACGGATGTCCTCATATACACGGTAGTTTGTAAGCTTTGGACAATAATCAACCTTACTGGGCGTAGGCACAACCTACGCCCCTATTTTTTGTAGCTTTTAGCTACCGGTTACCAATATGCAATAATTCTTTGTATATTCCCGTAATCTTATGCCATGAGACCTTTATTCTTTTTAACCGTTAGTTTACTCATAACCTGTTTTTCCTACGCACAGCAAAAACAGCAACCGGATAAACGCTTTTTACCCAAACCAGTAGGAGCCGTTAATGATTTCGGGGCCATGCTCACCCTGCAGGAAAGGCAGGCCCTCGAAAAAGAACTCACGCAGTATTGGAAGGCCACCACCAATGCTATTGTCATTCTCACCCTCGATTCATTGCCGGTGGATCCCGCAACAAAAACCAAGCAGACCATAGAACAAACAGCCCTCCTGTACTTCAACACCTGGGGAATAGGCGACAGCATAAAAAACAACGGCGTCCTTATCCTGCTCAGTAAATACGACCGGCAGGTACGTATTGAAGTAGGAAAAGGACTGGAGACAACACTCACCAATCAAATTTGCGCAGACATCATCGCGCAGCAAATAGTGCCGCATTTCAAAAAACAAGCATTCTTTACCGGTCTCAGCGAAGCTATACAGGCGCTGAAAAAAGAGCTAAGCCAGGGCAAGCAGTCTGCTGCATTGAAACCATCAGCTAAGTTTGATACCCGCAAACTACCTGCCACTGATAAACAAGGGATATTAGCGTTCATCATACCCGTTGCTATAATCATCATTATTTGGTCAATTGTCAAAAAAAACAGGAACAACAACAGGGCTGGGGCAGGGATGATCAACCCGGGATACCAGGACCAGGAACATTTGCTCAACAACATCAATGACCAGCACATCATCAACAATAGCATAATGGCTTCCGGCGCTATGGGTATGATGGATACTTCACCTGACCCCGGCGTGGCTTCTCCTCCTGATACGCCTGCTGCCAATGATGCGGGTTCCGGTAGTTTCGACAGTGGCGGCAGTAGTTTTGACGGCGGGGCCAGCAGCGGCGGCGGAGCCAGTAGCGATTGGTAAGACCAGGACAACCTAGCCCGTATAGCTATTTTAGGACGGACAGTATTCGCAAGCCATTTCATTTTTATCATTTTTTTCATTTTACCACATAACTCATCACGCTATTTGAGGTTCTTCCCTACTGTAAGTACGTTTGTGTGGAAAATGACAGTATAGAGGAAGCATTGCCTAAGCATGGGGGAAGCATAGCTGAAGCATACCCGAAGCATACCAATAGCATGCTAATAGCGTAAAACGAAATTATCAGCGACTTATGAAAAAGTGGCACGGTAGCTGGCGCCCCTGCAACAATGCTCTTTACAGGAAGAGGTGAACAGACAAACGGCAGTGGACCCAAAAAGAAGTCAGGAAAATTGAAACATAGTATCGGAATAAGGGAGCAAGGGTAGGGATCACCAATAGATCAGCTATAGATACGCTATACATACTCTATACCTGGACTATGGGAACTCTATACCTAAGCTATACCTTAGCTATACCTAAGCTATAGTTGACCCATTTCACGAAAAGCAGCGGTTTTAGCCAAAAACAGCAGGGCAACTGGCGCCTGTATACCAAAGCTCCCTCAAACTGGCGCGATTTGTCCCGCCCTGCGAAGCCTGTCCCGCTTTGCGCCAATGCGCTCTGCGGTGCCTGTTCCGTTTTACAAGAAAGCATGTCGCTCAGCCTTGTGCGGCTGGGTGCTTCTGCCAACAAAAAAGGGTCGCTGAACAATCAGCGACCCCAATAATCAATAACAAATAATCAATAATTAAAATCCCGCTTTCGCATCTCCCAGCTTCCCTTTCACATAATCAATCTGCGCCTGCAGGGCAGTCTTATCAGCCGCAATCGCTTTGGCTGCTTCCTTCTTCGTAACAATACCTTTCAGCCAGCCATTTACAACGGGCTCCAGGCCGAAATTCTTCGTTTGCTCCCGGAAATCAACAATAATATCAATGCCCTTCTTCAGGTTCTCGGTATTAGACACCTTCGACAGGAAATCGCTGAAAGAAGGCAGCAGGTTAAACTTGGCCTGTGACAAAGGCATATCACCTACTGCTTTGGCAATAGCGGTGAAACTGCTTTCATCGCCCGATTTGATCATCGTCTTCATCACGGCGCCTACCAGGGCTCCCTTTGTAGGTTGACCGGACAGACGCTTGGCTTCAGTAACCGCGGCAGCGCTGTCTACCTTGGCAAGGGCTTCCAGGGCATTGCCGGCTACTGTATAAGAAGAATCGCTCACGCTCTTTACAAACAGGTCCTTATAAGTAGTGCCTTCATAATTGGCCAGTGCTGTCAGGGCAGTAGCACGCACAGTTGACTTGGGATCATCTTTCGCAATGGCGGCGATCAAAGGCTCAAACGTCTTCTTATTTCCCTGGTTCTTCAGGTCCAGGCGGCTAAGGGCCAAACCACGGATACCAAAATACTTATCTTTCAACGCATCGGTCAGTATCGCAATCGCGCGGGGATCTGTTTGGTTGCGGGAGGCAAACTCTACAGCTTCGCGGCGGTCCATATACAGGCCGGCATACTTATACTGGTGTACATAATTATCCAGGTTCTTGTTATCCCTCTTTTCAGCCAATAAAGTCTTATCGCCATCCACATTCACCAGCTCAGGTTTGCTGGTATAAGAGAAAGTGAACGTATCTGTCTTATTCTCGATCCATACCTTATTGCGCACCTTGGTAGCGCCATTATATACATCAATGGCAATCGGTAACTTAAAGGCATCTCCGCTTTGGGTTTGCTTTACGATTACCTGTACCTTCTTGGCGGCATCATCATACACATAATCAATCGTCAGTTTGGGATGACCGGCTCCATAATACCATTGGTTCCAGAACCAGTTCATATCACGGCCTGTTACCTCTTCAAAAGCCAGGCGCAGGTGATGCGCTTCGGCAGCTTTAAACTTATTCGTTGTCAGGTACAGGTTCAGGGCTTTAAAGAAAGCACTGTCACCAACATAACTGCGCAACATATGTAAAATACGGCCACCTTTATTATAGCTCACCGCATCAAACATCGCTTCCTTGTCGGTATAATAAAAACGCACCAGGTCTTTCTTCTCACTGCCACTTTGCAGGTAACCGTTCATATCTGTATAATTCTGGGCGTCGCCGGCATCCTTACCATACTTATACTCATCCCACAACGTCTCGCTGTAATTCGCGAAAGACTCGTTCAGGGTCAGGTTGCTCCAGCTTTCGGTAGTCACATAATCGCCAAACCATTGGTGAAACAGTTCGTGGGCAATTGTGCTTTCCCAGCCGTTGCCGTCCACCAGTTCGCGGGCGTCCTGTTGGGCGCTCTCCTGGTGCAGGGTAGCGGTAGTATTCTCCATAGCGCCGCTCACATAATCACGGCCTACGATCTGTGAATACTTTACCCAGGGATATTCCACACCGGTGATCCTGGAAAAGAAAGCCATCATCTCGGGGGTATGACCAAAGATCTTTTTGGCCACAGGCGCATATTCTTTCTCTACATAATAATTAACCTCTTTGCCTTTATACGTATCCTTGATCACTGCATATTCACCTACGCCCATAAAGAACAGGTAAGGAGCGTGGGGCAGGTCCATATTCCAGGTATCGGTACGGGTGCCGTCGGCATTCTTCTTTTGGGATACCAGCTTACCATTCGAAAGGGTCACATACTTGTCAGGCACCGTCATAATCGTTTCCTGGGTTGTCTTCTGGTTGGGCTTATCAATAGTGGGCACCCATACAGAAGTAGCTTCTGTTTCACCCTGTGTCCAGATCTGTGTAGGCTTATCCTTCTCTTCTCCCTGGGGGTTAACAAAATACAGGCCCTTGGCATCTGTGATCGCTGCACTTCCCTGCACCTCCAGTTCATTGGGCTTGGCTGTATACTCAATATATATAGTATACTTTTCGCCGCCTTTATACGTCTTGTCCAGTTTTACATTCAATACCCAGCCGTCGTAATCATACTTCAGGGGAGAGGTTGCGGTGCCTTTTACCAGCGCCACCTTCTTAATTTCCATGCCTTTGGCATCCAGTGCCAGTGTGTCTGTGGCATAAAAATGGGGTTTCAGCGTGATCCACGCCTTCCCGTTCAGGTATGACTTTGAATAATCAAACCGTGCGTCAATCTTGGTATGCACCAGGTCATTGATCATGGGCACGCTCTCACGGTAAATCTTCTTCCAGGCAGTATCCTGCGCAGCCTCATGGGGTTGGGCCGATATGGTTTGTACTGTTAAAAAGGTTAAGCATCCGAATAATAGCTTCTTCATGAAATCAAATTTATGGCCGTAAATATAGGTTTATGCATCCTTAATATTTGCAAAAAAAGGTACAAGTGGCTGTTGACAACCATCAAATAAGTAGTTTTGTCTTAATATAGTAACTTACACCTTCATGAAGCGTATTGCTTTTGTTATTAGCTTGTTAGCATCCTGTACCATCGCCCGGGCGCAGCAGGACTATTTTGTATTCTTCTGGGCCGACAATCAGCAGCCTTTTTACGTCAGGTTAAACGAAAAAACATACAGTTCCTCGGCCATTGGCCACCTCGTCATATCCCGGCTTAAAGACTCTACCTATAACCTGGTCGTAGGATTTCCCAAAAAGCAATTCCCGGAAAAGACCTATATTATCTCCTTCAAGCAAAAGGACCTTGATTACCAGTTAAAATACAGCCCGGAAGAAGGATGGGTACTGGTCAATGCCCAAACATCGGAAACCGTCAGGCCACGGCAGGACCTGGTAAAAAATACCAACTCGTCCCTGGGCGAACGTAAAACGGGGCAATTTGCTACCCTCATGTCGGGCATTGTCAATGACTCGGCGGTCCTGTACAAAACGATCGTAAAAGTAGAGGCGCCCGTCCCGCAACCCCTCACTACTGCCCAACCAGCGCCTGTAACCGGGGTAGTGGCTGGGATTGATTCTGCCCAGGCAACAACGGGGACCCTCATGGTTGTCGTTGATACTACTACAAAAGTGGCCGCAACCGATACTGCAAAAATGGCTGGCGCCAATGGAACTGCAATAGCCAACCCACCTGTTGCCACTATAGGCATAGACTCGGCGGTAGCCACAGCGGGGGTAGATACGGCTGTTGCGGCAAAACAACCCGTAGCAACGCCTGCCCGGCCTTCCATCGTCCAATTACAGGAACGGTCAGGCGATACAGCAAAAGAACTCATCTTTGCGGATAGTTCCGCCGCAGGCACCGATACCATCTCGGTGGTCATTGACCTCCATAAAAAAGAGGAACTGCCGGCTCCCGGAGAGGTCATTGCAGCGCCCGCAAAAATTGATTCGGTAAAAGCGGTCATAGCCACCCCTGATACATCTGCGGTCAGGGAGCAGACAGTAATTATAAAGGATAAAGATTCCGCACAGGCCACAACGGTGGCTACTGCCGTAACAACGCCGGATACTGCGGTCATTGTCAAAGCGGCTCCAAAGGATAGTGCCATTGTGAAAGCAGATTCCACCGCCACTGCAAAAAAGACCTTCCTGCTCATGAACTCCGACTGTGTCAACTTCGCTTCCGAGCATGATGTAGACAAGCTGCGGGTTAAAATGCTCAGTGCCGCCAACGTGGATGACAGGATAGGGCTGGCCAAAAAAATATTCAAAACAAAATGCTTCGTTACCCGCTACATCCGTGGCCTGTCCGAACTATTTCCCAATGATGAAGGCCGCTTCAAATTCTTTGATGCAGCCTATCCTTTCGTCTCGGATACCGGCAACTTCCGTTCGCTGCTCGACCTCTTTACCGATGAGCTCTACATCGCCCGCTTCAAAGCGCTGGTGCGTATGTAATGCTCACAGCTAATTCCTACTTTCGCCCCATGAATCGTTATTTCCTCGAGGTCGCCTATAAAGGAACAAACTATGCCGGTTTCCAGGTACAGGAAAATGCTGTTACCATACAATATGAAGTGGAAAAAGTCCTGGCCGTCTTCTTCCGGCAGCCAATAACATTAACCGGTTCTTCCCGCACCGATACCGGTGTGCATGCCCGCCAGAACTACTTTCATTTTGATACGGACATCAGCATTCCGCAAAAAGCAGTCTATAACCTCAATGCCATGTTGCCGCCGGATATCGCTATCAACAAGCTGATCCCGGTAAAAGAAGGAGCGCACAGCCGCTTCGATGCCCTGGCCAGGGAATATGAATACTTCATCTACCAGTACAAAGCGCCTTTCCTTAATGACAGGGCCTACTACTTTCCATACACCCTCAACCTGCCTGCCATGCAGCAGGCCGCTGCCATCATTCTGGAGTACAGGGACTTTACCAGCTTCTCCAAACGCAATTCGCAGGTAAAGACCCATAACTGTACCATCCTATACAGTGAATGGGTGGAGCGGGAGGGAGGGCTCATCGTTTACCGGGTAAAGGCCAACCGTTTTCTCCGGGGCATGGTAAGAGGATTGGTGGGTACCATGCTGCAGGTGGGGCGCGGAAAACTTACCCTGGAAGGCTTCCGGCAGGTCATAGAAGCGCTCGATTGCAGCCAGGCCGACTTCGCCGTGCCCGGCCACGGTCTTTTCCTCGTAAAGGTGGATTATCCCGACGGATATTTTGCAAACACAATCACCGACTAAATACTTCGGACTTTTACTGCCATTCCTATTGCCGGCTACCGATTCCCTATTGCCGAAAGTACCTGTTCCCTCGTTGTCTGGTTGTCTTTTGCTCCCCCTAGCAAAAAATCTAACAAACAATGCTTTGAATTACTAAACTTTCGTACATTTACGATATAATCGTAGTTTAAATCATTGATTATGAAAATAATTACCACATCAGTACTTATCCTTAGTTTACGTGTTGGCGCCTATGCCCAGCAACCCGAGCCCCTCGTTTTAACCGTTAAGTACGACTTCATGCACGTCTACGACACCACCGACCGGGCCAACCCCATCCGCGAAACCATGTACCTCCTCGTAGGCCAGACCAGCAGCACCTACCGCCGCAGTCCTGCCGTACCCTTCATCAAGCCCAGCGCCGAACCGGCCGTACGCAGCAGTGGACCTACGATCACCGTAGCCGGTATGCCCATGGCCGTTGTCAGCGCTCCCGGCATCAGCGAAGGGGAACTATTTCAGTATCCTTCTGCCGGAACCTTCAAAACCTGCATCCACATCGCTATGAACGATTACCTCGTCGAAGACAAACTGCCTGTCATCAATTGGAAAGTAGGTACCGATACCAAAACCATCGGCGACTTCAAATGCCAGCAGGCTACTGGTACGTATGCCGGCCGCACCTACACCGTATGGTTCACCCCCGACCTGCCTTTCCGTAACGGCCCCTGGAAACTGAATGGCCTGCCCGGCCTCATCCTCGAAGCCAAAGATGCCACCGGTGATGTAGCCTTCACCTTTTCCGCCTTCACCAAAGCTGATTCCGGACAGGTCACCACATTCAGCAAAACCCGGCTCATCACCACCAACCAGAAAGCCCTGAACCGTGTGCGTGAAGCCTTCGATGAAAGCCCCGTTGCCACCATGCAGGCGCAACTGCCTGCTGGCTCTCCTGCCCCTATGTTGGCTTACCGCCTGCCTTCCGGAAAGACCGTGCGTGGCGAAGAAGCCCGGGAACTCATCGAGAAGAAAAGGAAAGCGAAGGATTCGAACAACAACCCACTTGAATTGAAGTAATTCATGAAAACCCTATTGTGGTGCCTCGTAGCCTTGTGGCTGCAGGCGCCCCTGTTGGCGCAGGTAAAACAGCTTACCGGTCACCTCAAAGGCCCGGGTGGGAAACCCTTGCCCCAGGCGAGCGTATCGCTCAGGAACAAGCAGGGACTTATTGTGCAATATGCCATCAGTAATGACAAAGGAAGCTTCCAGCTATCATTGCCTGATACTACTAGCCTCACAAGTCTATCGCTCGAAGTCAGTCACCTGGGTTACAAAAGACTGCTGACACCCTTGCAGGAAGGTAAATACGCTTATGAGCTACAACTCGAAGAGCAGGCCGTCCTCTTGCCCGAAGTACAGGTTAAGAACAGGCCCATCATCTCCAGCAAAGGCGATACCGTCAGCTACAATGTGCGTTCCTTCGCTCAGGAAGAAGACCGCAGTATCGGCGATGTACTCCGCAGGATGCCCGGCATAGAAGTGGGCGACGATGGCAAGATCTACTACAATGGCCAGCAGGTCTCCAACCTCTACATTCATGGCGACGACCTCATGGCAGGGCGCTATGGGTTAGCTACCAAAGTCATCAACAAAGAACTCATCCAGAGTGTCGATGTCATCAGGAATCACCAGCCTATTAAGGTCTTGCAGGATAAAACAACCTCCGATGCCGTCGCCGTCAACCTGGTATTGAAAGATGAGAACAGCCTTGCCCTCACCGGTCAGGCCATGCTGGCCGGGGGCTGGCTAAAACTATATGATGCAGCCCTCAATACCATCCTCCTCAACAAGCGCATGAAGATGATCAACGCTGCAAAGTCCAACAACAGCGGCGTCGATTACCAAAGCGATTATGAACAGTTGGGTTCCGACGCATTTTCATCATCAGGAGGTGGCGCCACACCCTCCAACCTGCTGTCGGGTGGCACCGTATCCAACCCCGATCTGCCGCGCCGCAACTACTATTTCAACAGGTCCGGCCTCATCAACCTCAACCATCTCGTCAATAACAAAAAAGGCGTCCAGTTCCGCACCAACGTTCAGGGCTTTAGCGACCGGCAGACCTTCGATTACAGCAGCACCGTGGAGCAATACCTGGCAGGCGACACCATCGTATACCGCGAAAAGCAGGACGCCCTGCGCAAGCCCTGGTTCATCAACGGTGCCTTCACCGTCATGGCCAATACCAACAAATACTATATCCGCAATAAAACCGACGTTCAACTCAAGGGAGACTACAATGGCAGTCAGTTGCAAAGCAATACCCTCAACTTTGGACAGCAATTGCGCAACCGGCAGCAGGCCTTCTCCAACGATTTCGATTGTAAGCCTTTCTCCAAAAGCAGGAACATGGTGGATATCCACCTTTACACCAGCTATGCTACCAATCCACAGCGCTTGTTCGTCGATCAGGGCTTGCACAGCGATATACTCAACGATAGCCTGCCCTATGCAGCCATCGTTCAGCAGGCCCGCATGCCTGCCTGGTACAACGAAGCATCACTGGGTTACATCATTCCTTCCAATACCAGGTGGATCACCCAGGAATATAAATTTGGATTCTCCAGCGAGCAGCAAACCCTCATCTCCGATCTGGAACTTGTACAGGACAATGGTAGCATCAAAGGCTATGAAGGAGATGTTGGTAACGATCTCCGCTGGTGGCGCAACGTCCTCCAGGCTTCCGCAAAATATTCACTCAACAAAGGGCGCTTCAATGCCAGTCTTTTTGTCCCCTTCATCTGGCAGGGCATCCGCTATCGCCAACCCGAATATGCCCTCGACAACCGCGACCGCCAGTTCTTCATTAATCCAACGGGCTGGGTAAAGTACCGGATCAATGTAGAAGATCACCTCCAATTCAGTTACCGGTATAATAACAACATGGGTAATATTTCCGGCGTGTACAGGGGGGCCATTCTTACCAACTACCGCTCCCTGCGCGCCAATGATGCCGGATTGCAGGAACGTTCCATGTCCAATGCCAGCCTCAACTACAGCTTTCAACGCGCCATCATCATGCTCTTCATCAATGCTGGTGTTGCCTACACAAAAACCACAGTCAACAGCCTCTATGCTTCCATCGTCACCGACAACATCCAGCGCAGCATCCTGCTGCCTTATGAGAACGATCAGAGCAGCCTCTCGGCCAATGCCGGCATCAGCAAATACATCTTTGCCCTCAAAAGCACCGTATCGGTAAAGGGTACTTTCTCCCAGGGACGTTACAATCAGTTCATCAACGATCAGTTCCTGCCCTACGACAACAATACCACATCGCTGCAGGCAACCATCGAAAGCAAGCCCTTTGGTAAGTTCAGCCTGCGTTACAATGGCGGTTCCGGTTGGAGCAACAGTCGCCGGCGCGACCTGGTCACAGCCGCAAAAACCATCACCAATCGCATGAACAGGATCGATCAGCATATCGTGTTTGGTATCACGCCCCTCAAGGGCGTATTCATGAACTTCACTGCTCGCCATCTCCATAGCCGGCAGCCGCAGGTATCCACCGTCAGCTACCTGTTTATGGATCTCAACCTGCGCTACAAGCACAAGCCCTGGCGCACCGACTTCGAGTTCGATCTTACCAACATCGGTAATGTAAATACGTACGAATTGTATAGGGTAAGCAGCAATTTATTCTCTGCCGACCGGTATCAGATCAGGGGTAGGATGGCCATGCTCAGGGCCACTTTCAATCTGTAAAAAGAAATGGTTATTGCTGTCCGCGACCGATCACCGTTACTTCCCGGAGCTTGCCTTTGGAAGAATCGGCCGGTGGTGTGACACGGATACCATTAACGCGGCGCGTAGTGAGGAAGCCTGTTACGATCACTTCATCCGGCACGGGTACACCTGCTACTGTTTTTGAAGTTACACGGCCCGTGGGATTGGGTATGCCCGCAAGGCTTAATTTGTCTGCAGCAGCGGTAACAGGTGTTTCATATAGGCGTCCCTGGATACCTTGGCGGAGTGGCTGACCCACCAGCTCCCGGACAGGAGGATTCGTCGCTGCTTCCTGTTCCTGGGAATTGGACTCGTTGGAAAGAGGCCGGATCGTTATTGGCGAAGGCTGCCTGCCCGTGCGTGAACGGTTAGCGGCTGTTTGGGCATCCGGCGTTGATAACCTGAGGACAGTATTGGGGGAGGTAGCAGGCTCGTTGACTGTTGTGGCAGATGTTAAGATCACTTCCTCCAATGCTTTGGCAGCAGCTTGCAAAGGTTGCCGCACCGTGATCGAAAACGCCAGGGTGATCAGCAGCAACACGGGTAATAATAAAGCGTAGCGCCCCAGCGTCAATTTTGAAGAACGACGCACATTCATCATGCGGATCCTTTTCTTCAGGTCTACCAGGTTGAAGTCGTTCGCAATAAGTGGCGTAGTAGAGAGTGCGCCTATATGCAGCAAACTATATTGGTACGCTTTCTTATCCGCTCCTGCTTCCAATACCTGTTCATCGGCAATGAACTCCAGGTTTTCCTTGATCGCTTTCCGGATGATCCAGACAGCCGGGTTGAACCAGTTCAACGTAAAGCTCAGTTCCGCCAGCAGCACATCCACGGTATGTCGCTGACGTACATGAATATGTTCATGGGCTACGATCGTCAGCAATTCCTCCTCGCTATGTTCCGCAGGATTGATATATATATGTTTACCGAACGAAAAAGGGCTCATGGGTACATTGATCAATCGAACGGGCACATCTCCAATGAGGGCAGGCGCCGATTGGCGATGGATGCGGTACAGCGATACGGACTGCCGCACGATCCGGAACAGCATTACTGCTAATCCTATATAAAAGATAAGGAATACCCAGGTCATATAAGCAGGCATCACTTCTTTTGTCACCATCGTCTTGAGTTGTTGAGTAAACTCCGGTACGACGGCCATGGCTGTCTCCTGTGCAAACAGCGGCGGCAGGTCGATCAATGGATACAGCATCGCGAAGCCAATGCCAAACAACAGGAAAGCCCGGTTGGCAGTATAGAATGTCAGGCGGCGCAGGATACCGTAATAGGCCAGTGCGAACAGCACCAGTACCAGGTTGATTTTGACGAGGGCGATGAAGAAGGGGGACATGCTTACTGTTTTTCGTCGTTATCGATAAGGTTGATGATCTCCTTCAGTTCGTCTTTGCTGATCTTATTCTCTTTTGCGAAGAAGGTTACAAGTTCCTTGTAAGAGCTGGAGAAGAAGTTGTTGACCACACCGTTTACGGAGCGCTTCTTGTATTCGCTCTCCCTGACCTTGGCGCTGTAGCGAAAAGCATTCGCGATGCGTTCACTTTTCACAAAGCCTTTCTTCTCGAGGTTCTTGATAGTAGATGCCAGTGTGGTGTAAGGCAGCCGGATGGGATACATGGCTGTCATAAAATCTTTCACGAAGCCGGGGCCAACTTTCCAGATGGCGATCATCACAGCTTCTTCATGTGGGGTCAATTGTTCCATAATATCAACGGGATATTCGTAAATGTACGAAGTTTACGGAGAATAAAATATTAATTTTCAATGCTTCGGGGCAGCAAGCAATTTTCGATCCGGGCTCAAAGCATGTGTCAACCATGTGTCAGGGATGTGTCTTCCATTGGAGAATACCCCTATTTGACACATGGTTGGTACATGGATCACACAGGGATGATAGTAGGGTAGGAGGTAACTGGTGACCAGCAACTACCTCGCTTACCGCTTACAACTTGAGACTTGCATCTTGAAGCTGGCTTTCAACAGCTTGCAGCTAAAAAAAAATCACGCTGCAAGGCCCGTCCACAGCGGGTTTTAAGAAATGGGTACCAATTTCTTTCAAAAAGATTTGGTAGGAGCTATTCATCCCCCCTATCTTTGCGGCCCGCTTTGGAAAAACAGAGGTACAGAAAGGAAGAAAAAGAGGATCATCACCAGGCGTAGTTTTTTCACATAGTTCTTTGGTTGTTAAGAAGTTGTAAAATAAAAAGGCGAAGAAAAAAGTGAGAAAAATTTGGTGGTGAAATGTAAGCCTTGTATCTTTGCAACCCGCTCTGAAAAAAAGAGCAAGTTCTTCGAAAAAGTCAGCAGGAAAGTCAACTCACAGGCAATGTGAACAGGAAACGAAAAAGTTTGAAACTTCTTGCGAAAAAACAGAGAAAAAGTTTGAAAGTAATAAAAAAGGCTCCTACCTTTGCAACCCCAACGAAACGGGGTCAGTGAAAGAGGGATAAAACCTTCGGTAGTAAGCTGATAAAGATCTTTGAAAGTTTGGAAGCAACAGCACATAAGTTGTAAGATTTATGGTAAATT